>DATDFC010000124.1:0-19746 GCA_036522815.1 Gemmatimonadales bacterium
CCCGGGATCCGCTGCCTCGCCACGCCCGGACATGTGCCGTTTCACCAGTCGGTCCTGGTCGAGAGCGCGGGGGAGCGTGTCTGCTTCCTGGCGGACCTGGTGCCCACCGCCGCCCATCTGCCGCTGCCATGGATCATGGGCTACGACCTGGAGCCCCTGGTGACGCTCGAGTCGAAGCGCCGTCTCTACCAGCGGGCGGAGGCGGAGGGGTGGCTGCTGTTCTTCGAGCACGACGCCGCGGTGATCGCGGGGCGGCTGGGTCGAGAGGGAAAGGGGTTCGGCCTTGTGGAGCCGCTCGTGGCGGGCTAACTTGGGCCCGACAATACGCTAAGCGGGCGCCGCGCGCGCCTCACCCGCTGCCTCTCGGAGCAGGAGAGTGCACTAGGGTTCCGAGACCGCACCCCCTGGCCCCCTCTCCGCGTGGCGGAGCGGGGGAACGGGGGTGCGGGAGCGGATTCCCGAAGCCGGTGGAGTCCGCTTTTTCTTTTCTCTTGAGGAGGAGATCGGCACCTGGCGATCGAAAGCCCAAACAACAAAGCGCCGCGCGTCCGGGTGAACCGGCAGATCCGTATCAGTCCGATTCGGGTGATCGCCCCGGATGGAGCACAGCTGGGCGTGCTGACCGTCGAAGAGGCGTTGGCGGCGGCTCAGGAGCGAGGCCTCGACCTGGTCGAGGTGGCGCCGCTCGCGCGACCTCCGGTCGCGAAGATCATGGATTACGGGAAGTTCAAGTTCGAGCAGGCCAAGGCGGCGCGAGCAGCCAAGAAAAAGCAGCACGTGATCCATTTGAAGGAAGTGAAGTACCGTCCCGGGATCGACGAGCACGACTTTGCGTTCAAGACGCGTCACGCGCGCGAGTTCCTGCAGGACGGCAACAAGGTCAAGGTGACGATGATGTATCGGGGCCGGCAGATGGCCCACATCGATCTGGGACGCGAGGTGCTGGACCGGGTCGCCAACGAGCTGAAGGACATCGCCAAGATCGAGCAGGACCCGAAGCTCGAGGGCCGCAACATGTCGATGGTGCTCGCCCCGAAATGACAACTAACCCCGGGCTAGAAGCCCGGGGAGGACGAAATGCCGAAACAGAAATCGAAGCGCGCGTTGCGCAAACGCGTCCGGCTGACGGGGACGGGCCGGTTGCGCCGCCACCACGCGTACAAGAGCCACATCCTGACCAAGAAGCATCCCAAGCGGAAGCGGCACCTGCGCAAGGCGACGCTGGTCTCGCACGCCGACGAACGACGCCTCAAGCGCCTGTTGATGGCGTAAGGAGCGACTCATGCCCCGCGTCAAGAGCAACGTCGCGCGTCTGAAGCGCAAGAACAAGATCATGAAGCTCGCCAAGGGCTATTTCGGCGGGCGGTCCAAGCTGTGGAAGGCGGCGAAGGAATCGGTCGAGCGCGCCCAGAAGTACGCCTACCGCGATCGCCGCCGCCGCAAGGCCGACTTCCGGCGTCTCTGGATCACGCGTATCAACGCCGCCGCGCGGCAGCACCAGCTGTCCTACAGCCGCCTGATGAACGGGCTGCGCAAGGCGGGCGTCGAGATCAACCGCAAGGTGCTCGCCGACCTCGCCGTGCGTGATCCCGTGGCGTTCGAGCAGCTCGCGGAGGTCGCCAAGCAGGCACTCTGACCATGCGCGACCTCCTGGCGGCCCTCGCCGAGTTGCGGGAGCGTCTGCAGGAGATTCCGCAGGCGGACGAGCGCCGGCTCCAGGATCTCAGGACCGAGATCCTCGGACGCAAGGCCGGGGCACTCACCCAGATACTCGGACGCTTGCCCAAGCTCGATCCGACCTCCCGCAAGGAGGTCGGGGCGGCGGCGAATGCGCTGAAGCGCGATTTCGAGGCCGCGTTCGCGGCCCGCGAGCGCGAGCTCAAGCGCGCCGCGGGGGCCGCGACGGGCCTGGACCTGACCATGCCCGGGCGCGCCGTCCGGGGCGGCGGCCTTCACCTCGTCACACAAGTCGTGGACGAGATCTGCGACATCTTCCGTGAGCTGGGCTTCACCCGCGCGATCGGACCGGAAGCCGAGACCGAGCGCTACAACTTTTTCGCGCTCAACTTCCCCAAGGACCATCCCGCGCTCGACGCGCAGGATTCCTTCTACCTGGGCGACGGCGTGCTGCTGCGCACCCATACGTCGCCGGTGCAGATCCGCACGCTGGAGCGCTACCCGCCGCCCATCCGCGTCGTCATTCCGGGCCAGGTGTACCGCCGCGACCCGTTCGACGCGTCGCACTCGCCCGTGTTCGAGCAGATCGAGGGACTGGCCGTCGACGAGGGGATCAGCTTCGTCGACTTCAAGGCCACACTCGCCACCTTCGCGCGTCGCTTCTTCACCAGGGACACCCGGGTGCGGTTTCGTCCGTCGTTCTTTCCGTTCACGGAGCCGTC
This sequence comes from Gemmatimonadales bacterium, assembly GCA_036522815.1. Classification (GTDB taxonomy): domain Bacteria; phylum Gemmatimonadota; class Gemmatimonadetes; order Gemmatimonadales; family GWC2-71-9; genus AG41. The sequence continues at coordinate 2,400 of DATDFC010000124.1, forward strand.
CGCCGAGATGGACGTGCAGTGTCAGATCTGCGGGGGGGCGGGGTGCGCCACCTGCAAGCAGACCGGCTGGATGGAGATCCTCGGCTCGGGGATGGTGCATCCCGCCGTGCTCGAGAACGGCGGCGTCTCGAGCGAGCGCTACTCGGGCTTTGCCTGGGGCATGGGGCCGGCGCGCATCGCGATGACGCGCCACGGCATCGCCGACATCCGGCTGCTGTACGAGAGCGACGTGCGCTTTCTGGCGCAGTTCGCGGGTGGCGTGCGGTGATCGTCTCCCGCCGCTGGCTCGAGGCGCTGCTGGGCCGCCCGCTCGATGCGCGCGAGGTCGCCGAGCAGCTCACCATGCACGTCGCGGCCGTGGACGCCGTCGTGCCGCTGCACCACGACCTGGGCGACGTCCTGATCGGACGCGTCCTCGAGGTCAAGAAGCATCCCAACGCGGACCGCCTGTCGTTGTGCCTCGTCGAGGCGGGCAGCGGGCCCGTCGCAGTCGTCTGCGGCGCGCCCAACGTCCAGGCGGGAAAGGTCTACCCGTACGCCCCGATCGGCGCCACGCTGCCGGGTGGCGTGAAGCTCGAGCGGAAAACAATCCGCGGGGTCGAGTCGAACGGCATGCTGTGCTCGGCCAAGGAGCTCGGCCTCGGCGAGGACCACGCGGGGATCCTCGAGCTCGAGACCACGGCCGAGCCTGGCAGTCGGTTCGTGGACGTGATGGGCATCGCCGATGATCAGATCGTCATCGACGTGCCGGCCAACCGACCAGACCTGTTGTGCCACAAGGGCGTCGCCCGCGAGCTGGGAGCGTCCTTCGGCGCACCGGTGAAGCTTCCGGACATTCCGGGCGGAAAGTTGGAAGGTCGGAACGTGGCCTCCCGTCCAACCGTCCAACTGTCCAACAGAGGTGTCGTGGACGGAGTCGAGGTTCGCCTGGAGGATCCGGAGGGTGCGCCCCGCTACATGATCGCCGTGATCCGCGGCGTGAAAGTCGCGCCCAGCCCCGCCTGGCTCACCGCCCGGCTGACTGCTATCGGCCAGCGGTCGATCAACAATGTCGTCGACGCCACGAACTACATCCTGTTCGAGCTGAACCAGCCGCTGCACGCGTTCGATCTGGCGAAGCTCAACGGGCCGGCGGTGGTGGTGCGCCGGGCCAAGCCGGGGGAAAAGATCGTCACGCTCGACGGACTGACCCGGACCCTCACGCCGGACATGACGGCGATCTGCGACGCCAAGCGGCCCACGATCATCGCCGGAGTCATGGGAAGCGCCGATTCCGAGGTGAGCCCCGCCACGACCGACCTCGTGCTCGAGTGCGCCTATTTCCAGCCCACGCGCATCCGGCGCACCCGCCGCGCGCTCGAGCTGTCGAGCGAGTCGAGCTACCGGTTCGAGCGTGGGATCGACATGCCGGGCATGCCGGACGCCTTGCACCGCGCCATCGAGCTGATCGTCGCCGTGGCCGGCGGCGGGCAGCGCGAGCCGCCCCTCGACCTCTGGCCCGAGCCGCAGCAGGAGAAGACCATATTCTTGCGTCCCGAGCGCGTCGCGCACCTGCTGGGGATGCCCGTCGAGCAGGACGAGATCGAGCGGCGGCTCGCCGCCGTGGGGTTCTTTGTGGCGCCGAAGGACGGCCGCCTCGCGGTACAGGTCCCGGGGTGGCGCCCCGACGTGACCCGGGAGGTCGACCTGATCGAGGAGGTCGCCCGGCTGAAGGGGTACGATGCCTTCCCGGACGAGCTGCGTCCCTATCGCCCGGGGACGGTCCCCGACGCGCCCGAGGAGCAGGTCCGCGCGCGCGTGCGTGACGGGTTGGTGCGCCTCGGTCTGCTCGAAGCCCGCACGCTTCCCCTCGGCCCTCCGGACGGGCCGGACGCGGTGCGTATTCTCAACCCCCTGTCGGCGGAGGAAGCACACCTGCGGCGTCGCCTGTTGCCGGGGCTGGCCCGACGCGTCGAGCACAATTGGGCCAACCGCAACCGCGATATCCGGCTGTTCGAGGTCGGCACCGTGTTTCGCATGCCCAACGGGGAGCGGGGAGCGGGGAGCGGTTCCCCCCCCGAGGAATGGACCTCCGTCGCCGCCGTCCTCACCGGTGCCCGGCGGCCCCCGCACTGGTCCGAGGGTGCGAAACTACCTGATATGGACATATGGGACTTGAAGCACCACTTTGAGTTAGCGGTGGAGCTCGCGGCCCCCGGCTGTACCGTGGAAGCGGCAACGCGGGGGGCCGAAGGGTGGGTGGCGGTGCACCCCGGGGGAGAGGTGGTGGGGCATGCGGGCCCGCTTGAAGCGGACGCCCCCGTGTGGGCGGCTGCGTTGTTCGGGCTCGAGGTCCGCTTGGCGCTGACGGACCGTGCGCCGGTGGAGTATCGTCCGCTCCCGGTGCAGCCGCCGGTCGAGCGGGACGTGGCGCTGGTACTGCCGGTGGGGGTGAGCGCCGCGCAGGTGGCGGCGGTGCTGCAGCGGGCCGGGGGCCCGTTACTCGAGCGCCTCGAGGTGTTCGACGAGTATCGTGGGCCCGGGATTCCGGCCGGTCAGCGTGGCGTCGCGTGGCACTGCACCTTCCGCCACCCGGAGCGCACGCTGCGCGAGGCGGAAGTGGACGCGGTGCTGACGCGAGGGCTTGCGGCTCTGGAGGACGAGCTTGGCGTACGACGGCGAGAGGGTTGATGGACCGGTGCTGGACCAGCTCGAGACGATCCTGCGGCACGTAGCGGAGGAGCTCACGGGCTGGCGCACGCGCGCCCTCAAGGCCGAAACCGACTTGAAGGAGAGTGGCGCGCGGGGCGGAGCTGCAGGCGCGGTTAAACCCGATCTCGAGACGCGCGGCCGGCTCGCGGATCTGGAACAGGAGAACAAGACGCTGCGCCAGCGCGTGGAGGCGGCGCGGCTGCGGGTGCACGACCTCCTCTCGCGGCTGACGTTCCTGGAGGAGCAGGCGCGCGACTCGGGCGGTAACGGCGGGGGGCGGGCGGCGGGAGGCCCCGGCGCCCAATGAGCACCAAGAAGCACGCGGTCAAGGTGATGATCGGGGGCGACGAGTACACGGTGCGGTCCGATCTGCCACCGGAGTACACCCGGGACGTCGCCGCCTACGTGGACCAGGCGCTCAAAAAGGTGCTGTCGCAGGGTCCCATTGTGGAGACGCACAAGGCGGCGATCCTGGCGGCGCTCGACATCACGAACGAGCTGTTCCAGGCCAAGAAGGGCGAGCGCGAGGTCGCCGCCCGGCTGGCGGCGCTCGCGGACGACCTGGCGAAACTGCTGCCCCCGGGGAAGCGCAAGGCGGTCGTCGGGCAATTGTAGACGAGTTTCGCTCCGCCTGCCACGCGGAGCGGTGCCGGAGATAGATCCTATGGCGGACGTGCTGGGGATTGTCGCAGGCCTCCTCGGCGGAGGCATCGCCGCCGGCGTGGCGTTTTACCTGCTGGGGCGCCGGGTCGAGCGGCGCACGGCGGAAGCCGCGGCGCGGGCCGCGGCGGCGGAGAGCGAGCGGCTCCTGGCCGACGCGCATCAGCGGGTGGTGCTGGCGGCGCGCGAAGAGCTGATGCAGGCGCGCGAGACGTTCGAGCAGGAGGCCGCGCGCCGCCGCCGGGAGAGCGAGCGCCGCGAGCAGCTCGTCGAACAGCGGCTGGCGGGGTTGGAAGAGCGGGCGCGCGGCGTCGAGCAGCGGGGACGCGCGCTGGACGAGCGAGAGCGGGCCATCGACTCACAGGAGCTCGCGGTGCGTGCCCGGCTCGAGCGGGTCGGCGGGCTGACGGCGGAGGAGGCCAAGCAAGAGCTGTTGCGCCACCTCGAAGACGAGGCCCGCAACGAGGCCGCGGCCCTGGCGCGCGACCTGAAAGAGCAGGCGCGCCGCAACGCGGACAAGGAAGCGAAGAAGATCCTCGCCCTCGCCATCCAGCGGCTCGCCCCGGAATCGACGGCCGAGACCACGGTCTCGACCGTCGCGCTCCCCTCCGACGAGATGAAGGGCCGCATCATCGGTCGCGAAGGCCGCAACATCCGGGCGTTCGAGGCCGCGACCGGCGTGGACGTGATCATCGACGACACGCCGGACACCGTAGTCGTGTCGTGCTTCGATCCGGTGCGGCGCGAAGTGGGGCGGCTCGCGCTCGAGCGCCTGATCGCCGACGGGCGCATCCATCCGGGTCGCATCGAGGAGGTCGTCGAAAAGGCGCGGGCGGAGGTCGAGGCCTCGATCGTGGAGGCGGGGGAGCAGGCGGTGTACGAGACCGGCATCAAGGGCATGCACCCGGAGCTGGTCAAGCTGGTGGGCCGGATGCGCTACCGCACGTCGTACGGTCAGAACATCCTCGAGCACTCGAAAGAAGTCACCTGGCTCGCCGGCATCATCGCCACCGAGCTGAAGCTCGACGCGCAGCTCGCCAAGCGGGGCGCCCTGCTGCACGACATCGGCAAGGTGCTCACGCACGAGCACGACGGCACCCACGTGCAGCTCGGCGTGGAGGTGGCGACCAAGCACGGGGAGCATCCCATCGTGATCAACTGCATCGCGGCGCACCACGACGACGTGGCGCACGAGTCGCCCATCAGCGTGATCGTGCAGGCGGCGGACGCCGTCTCCGGGTCGCGCCCGGGAGCCCGGCGCGAGGCGTTCGAGACCTACGTCAAGCGCCTCACGCAGCTCGAGCAGCTCGCCGGCGAATTCCCGGGCGTGGAGAAGGTGTTCGCGATTCAGGCGGGCCGGGAAGTGCGTGTGGTGGTGACGCCGGGCGCGATCGACGACGGCAAGGCCGGCGAGCTCTCCGAGCAGATCGCGCGCAAGATCGAGCGCGAGCTGCAGTACCCGGGACAGATCAAGGTGGTCGTCATCCGCGAGACCCGCGCGGTGGACTTTGCCCGCTAGGCTGATCGACGGCAGCGCCGTCGGTCAGGCGATGCGCGCGGAGCTCGAGGGCGAGATCCGTCGGCTCCGCTCGCGGGGGATCACGCCCGGGCTCGCGGCGGTGCTGGTGGGAGACAACGCCGCGTCGGCCACCTACGTGCGCATGAAGGGAAAGGCGTGTGACCAGGCGGGCCTGTACCACGAGACGATCCGGCTCAAGCACGAGACCACCGAGGCCGAGCTGCTCGAGCTGATCGAGCGCCTGAACGCGGACCACAAGATTCACGGTATCCTCGTGCAATTGCCGTTGCCGAAGCACGTCGACGCGACACGTGTGCTGCACCGCGTGTCACCCGGGAAGGATGTAGACGGCTTTCATCCGGAGAACGTGGGAAAGGTCTCGATCGGCGACCCCACCGGCTTTCGTCCCGCGACCCCCTACGGCGTCCAGCAGCTGCTCGTCAAGAGCGAGATCGAGACCAAGGGCCATCACGTGGTGATCGTCGGTCGTTCCAACATCGTCGGCCGGCCCATGGCGGCGCTCCTGCTCCAGGACGGCCCGGGCGGTAACGCGACGGTCACCGTGTGCCACTCCCGCACGCGGGACATCAAGTCGGTTACGCGGCTCGCCGACATCCTGATCGTGGCGATCGGGAAACCCGAGTTCGTGACCGGCGACATGATCAAGCCCGGAGCCGCGGTGATCGACGTGGGCGTGAACCGTGTGGAAGATCCCTCCGCCAAGCAGGGCTATCGCCTGGTGGGCGACGTGCAGTTCGCGGAAGCGAAGCAAGTCGCGGGGGCCATCACCCCCGTGCCGGGAGGAGTCGGGCCGATGACCATCACCATGCTGCTGTACAACACCGTCCAGGCGGCACGCCAGTGGGCGAAGTCTTAGACCTGTTCGCGGCCGTCTCGCCGGAGGGTGCCTGGACGGTGACGCAGCTGACGCGGCGCGCGCGGGCCGCCATCGAGGCGGGCCTGGCCCCCCTGTGGGTGCGGGGCGAGGTGAGTGGATTCAAGGCGTGGCAGAGCGGGCACTGGTACTTCGGGCTGCGCGATCGCGCCGCCCAGGTGCGCTGCGTCATGTTCCAGAAGGACAATCGCCGGCTCCCCGCGCCCCCCGCCGACGGCATGCAGGTGTTCGTGTTCGCCCGGCCGACGATGTGGGAAGAGAAGGGGGAGTTCCGGCTCACCGTGCTCGACCTGCTGTCGACCGAAGCCGGCGGGTTGTGGCAGGTGGCGTTCGAGAAGGCCAAGGCGGCGCTCACCAAGGACGGGTTGCTCGACCCGGCGCGCAAGCGGCGTCTGCCTCCCTATCCGCGGCGCATCGCGGTCGTCACGAGCCCCGACGGCGCCGCGCTGCGCGACATCATCGCCGTGGCCACGCGCCGCTGGCCGGTGGCCGAGCTGCTCGTGGTTCCGACGCGCGTGCAGGGCGACGGCGCGGAGGGCGAGATCCGCGCGGCGCTCGCCCTGGTGACGCGGCTCGAGGGGCTCGACCTCGTCATCATCGGGCGCGGCGGCGGCTCGCGCGAGGACCTCTGGACCTTCAATCACGAGCGGGTGGCGCGCGCGGTGGCGGCGCTTCCCGTGCCCGTGATCTCCGCCGTCGGTCATGAAACCGACGTCACGCTGTGCGATCTGGTAGCCGATCTGCGGGCGCCTACGCCCTCCGCGGCCGCCGAGGCCGCCACCCCCGACGCGCTCGAAGTGCTGGTCGACCTGGACCACCTGGGCGCGCGGCTGGTGCGCGGTCTCAGCGCGCGGTCGGGACGTGTGGCCGCGCGGCTCGACCGCGGCTTCGAGCGCCTCCTGGCGGTGCTGGAGCGGCGGCTCGAGCGTGAGCGGCAGACGCTCGCCGGTCTCGCCGGCCGCCTCGACGCGCTGTCGCCGCTGCGCATTCTCGAGCGCGGCTATGCCCTGGCGCGTGACGAGCAGGGCCGCGTGTTGAAGCGGGTGGCGCAGTTCACGCCCGCGCTGCCGTTCCGCCTGCGCGTCACGGACGGCAGCGTGGGCGCCCGGGTGACGGAGGCCTGATGGCGCGCGCCCGCGACACGCTCAACTTCGCGGAGCAGCTTGAGCGCCTCGAGGAGATCGTGCGCCGGCTCGAGAGCGAGGATATCGATCTCGACGCCGCACTCAAGCTGTTCGAGGAGGGGGTCGAGCGGCTGCGCCAGGCGCGCGAGCGCCTCACCGCCGCCGAGGCGCAGGTGAAGCAGGTCCTCGCCGATCAGGCGGGCAATGTCCGGGTCGAAGACCTCGACGCCTGACGGCGCAGTGGTGGCGTACCTGGCGGACGCCCGGGCCCGGGTGGACGCCGTGCTCGAGTCCTGGGGGGTGCGGGCGGGGGAGTGGTGGCCGGCCCCGGTGCCCGCGGCGATGCGCTATAGCCTGCTCTCCACCGGCAAGCGGCTGCGGCCCACGCTCGTCTTCGCCGCGGCCGAGGCGGTGGGAGGCGGCGTCGCGGCGGCGCGTGTGGCCGACCTGGCGGCCGCGGTCGAGGTGGTGCATGCCTACTCGCTCGTGCACGACGATCTTCCCTGCATGGACAACGACGATCTGCGCCGTGGCCGGGCCACCACGCATCGCGCCTTCGATGTGGCCACGGCGGTCGTGGCGGGCTATCACATGGTCGCCCTGGGCGCGCGCGTGCTCGACGCCGGGCTGGCGGCGCTGGCGCTCGCGCCCGAGGCCCGCCGGGGCATTGCGCTCGAGCTGTTTCGCGCCGCCGGGGCCGGCGGCATGATCGGCGGGCAGGCGCTGGACCTCGCGGCCGAGGGCCGGCGACTGCCCGCGACGGAGCTCGAGGACGTGCATCGCCGCAAGACGGGCGCGCTCATCTCCGCCGCGTGCGTCATTGGCGCCATGGCCGCGGGGGCGCCGCGGGCCACGTGCGAGGCGCTGCGGGGCTACGGCGCGGACGTGGGGCTCGCCTTCCAGATCTACGACGACGTGCTCGACGCGACCGCCACCTCGGACCAGCTGGGCAAGACGGCGGGCAAGGATGCGGCGGACGGCAAGTCGACGTTCGTGACCCTGTTGGGCGCGAGCGCCGCGCGGGCCGAAGCGGAGCGTCTGGCGACGCGGGCGGTGGACCGGCTGCGCCGGGCGGGGCTGGTCTCTCCTACCTTGGCCGCGCTGGCGCACTACATTGTTACCAGGCCGAACTGAGCAATTGCGGATTGCGGATTGTGGATCGCGGATTCGAAGGTGGCGTGTCCAATCCCCAATCCGAAATCCGCAATCCGCAATCTCTCCAAGAGGGAACCGTGGCTCTTCTTGAGACGATCACCGGTCCGGCGGACGTCCGCCGGCTGCCGAAGGAGCAGCTCCACCCCCTCGCCGACGAAGTGCGCCACCGGCTGATCGAGGTCGTGTCCCAGACCGGCGGCCATATCGGCGCGGGGCTGGGCGTGGTCGAGCTCACGGTCGCGCTGTGCTATTGCTTCGACTCCCCGCGCGACCGGATCGTGTGGGACGTCGGCCACCAGGGCTACCCGTGGAAGATCCTCACCGGCCGCAACGACCGTCTGCCCACGCTGCGCCAGCCGGGGGGCCTGTCCGGCTTCCTGCGCCGCGACGAAAGCCCCCACGACCAGTTCGGCGCGGGTCACGCCGGCACGGGGCTGTCGGCGGCGTTCGGGATCGCCACGGCGCGCGATCTCAAGGGCGAGCAGTTCAAGGTCGTCGCGGTGGTGGGCGACGGCGCGCTCACCTGCGGCCTGCCGTACGAGGCGATGAACAACGCGGGCCACTCCGGTCGCGACATCATCATGATCTTGAATGACAACGGCATGTCGATCGCGCCCAACGTCGGCGCCATCAACAAGTACCTGGGGTCCATCATCGCCAGTCCGATCACGGTGCGCATCCGCGAGCGCATGAAGGGGCTGATCTCGTCCGTGTCCCACGTCGTGGGCGGTCAGAAACTCGTGGATTTCGCGAAGACGATGGAGGAGAGCATCAAGAATTTCTGGTCGCCGGGGATGCTGTTCGAGGAGCTCGGATTCCGCTACTTCGGGCCGATCGACGGTCACAACATCGCCCAGATGATCCAGACGCTGGAGATCGTGAAGACGCTCAAGGGGCCGCGCGTGGTCCACGTCATTACCGAAAAAGGCAAAGGCTTCCCCCTGCCGCAGCCCGACACGGAGAAGTACCACGCCCGCGCGCCCTACGACCCCGTCACCGGCGAGCTGCGGCCCGTCAAGGCGGGTCCGCCGCAGTGGACCGCGGTATTCGGCGACGCGCTGGCCCAGCTCGCCGGCGAGTACCCCAAGCTCGTGGCGATCACCGCCGCCATGCCATCGGGCACGGGGACGGGCCTGTTCCAGAAAAAGTGGCCCGATCGCTTCTTCGACGTCGGGATCGCGGAGGCGCACGCCGTCACCTTCGCCGCGGGGCTCGCCACACAGGGCATCCGCCCGGTCGTCGCGATCTACTCGACGTTCCTGCAGCGCGCCTACGACAGCATCATCCACGACGTGGCGATTCAGCGACTCCCCGTGGTGTTCTGTCTCGACCGCGCCGGCATGGTCGGCGAAGACGGGCAGACGCATATGGGTCTGTACGACATCGCGTACCTGCTCGCGGTCCCGAACATGACCGTGACGGCGCCCAAAGACAGCGCCGAGTTGATCGGATTGCTGCGCTGCGCGCTGCAGCATGCCGAAGGCCCGTTCTCGATCCGCTACCCGCGCGACCGGGCGCCGGGCGAAGCGCCCCCCGCCGCCGAGGTGGCGCCCATCCCGTACGGCACGTGGGAGCTGTTGCGCAAGGGGCGCGAGTGCGCGCTGCTCGCGGTCGGCGCGATGTGCCAGCCGGCGCTGGCCGCCGCGGAGCTGCTCGCCGCCGACGGCCTCGACGTCAGCGTGGTCAATTGCCGGTTCGTGAAGCCGGTGGACCGCGAGCTGCTCGACGGCCTGCTCCGCGACCATCGCCTGCTCGTCACGGTGGAGGACGGCACCGTGACCAACGGCTTCGGCGCGCAGCTCGCGGGACTGGTGGCGACGCTCACCCCGGACGTGCGCGTCGGGCTGCTCGGTGTGCCCGACCGCACCTACGAGCACGCGCCGCGCGCCCAGCAGCTCGCGGAGGTCGGCCTGACGGGCAGCGCCATCGCCGCTCGGGTGCGCGCGCTCGCGGCGGAGGAATCGCCCGCGCGCTCATGAACGTCGGGGTCGTCGGCAACCCGAGCTACCGCGATCTCAAGAGCATCCTCGCGCATCTCGCGCAGGTCGCGCCCCGGCTCGGTCTCACGTTGTTCACCGAGGAGCAGATCGCGGCGGTGTGGCCCGAGCCCGCGCCCGCCCCGCTGCACAGCGCGCCCCAGCTCGAGTGCCTCATCACCTTGGGCGGCGATGGCACGTTGTTGCGCGGCGCGCGCAGCCTCAACGGAGCCCGCACCCCCATTCTCGGCGTGAACCTCGGGCGCGTCGGCTTTCTCACCACCGCCAACGCGCAGACGCTCGACTGGGCGCTCGACGTGCTGGTGCGACGGGCGTACGCCACCGAGTCGCGCCTCGCCCTCGCGCCGTTCATCCTGGACAAGCAGGGTAAGAGCCGCGCCGAGCCGGTAGTGCTGAACGACGCCGTCGTCCACAAGGGCGGCGTGGCGCGGGTCATCCGGCTGCGCGTCTCGGTCGACGGCGACGAGGTGGGACAGTACTCGGCAGACGGCATCGTGGTCGCGACGCCCACCGGCTCGACGGCGTACGCCCTCTCGGCCGGAGGCCCGATCGTCGTCCCCGGGGTCGATGCCATCGTCGTCGCGGCCATTTGCCCCCACACGCTCGCCGTGCGACCGCTGGTCGTGCCGTCCCAGGCCAGCGTGACCGTGGAGCCGATCCCCCCCTGGACCGAGGAGGTGCTCGTGTCCTTCGACGGCCAGGTCGGCACCACCATGCAGGCCGGTGAGCGGCTGGTGGTCAAGCGCGCCGAGCAGCCGGTGCTGCTGGTGCGGCTCGGGCCGGAGGGCTTCTTCGCCCGCATGCGGAAGAAGCTGCAGTGGGGCGACCTCTCCGACCGCGAGCGCAAGTAGTGCTCACGGAGCTGCGGGTCCGCGACCTCGCCGTCATCGCCGACGTCACCCTCTCCTTCACTCCTGGCTTGAACGTCCTCACCGGCGAGACCGGTGCGGGCAAGTCGATGCTGGTCGACGCGCTCGCCCTCCTGCTCGGCGAGCGCGCCTCGAGCGACGTCGTCCGTCCCGGCGCCCAGAAGACGGTGATCGAGGGCGCGTTTGAATTCACCTCTACCGTCCTCTCCCGACTTCTACCGTCTTTTACCGCCCTCGGCGTGGAGGCCGAGGATGCGCGGCTGGTGCTCAAACGGGAGATCAGTGGGGAAGGGCGCTCCCGCGCCTGGGTCAATGGCAGCCCCACCACGGTGGGCATCCTGACACAGCTGGGCGCGTTGCTGGTGGACCTGCACGGGCAGCACGAGACGCAGTCGCTGCTCAAGTCGGAAGCACAGCGCGACATTCTCGACCTGTATGCCGCGGCCGAAGTCGAGCGGGCCGCGGTGCGCGACGCGCACGCGCGGCTGCGGGAGCTCGAGCAGCGGGAAGCGGCGTTGCTGGCGGAGCGCGACGACGTGCAGCGCAAGGCCGACTACCTCCGCCACGTGGTGGAGGAGATCTCCCGCGCCGCCCCTCGGGTCGGGGAGACGGAAGCGCTCGAAACGGAGGCGAAGCGTCTGGCGCACGCCGACGAGCTGGGCCGGCTGGCGCGTGAGCTGGAGCAGGCGCTCGAGACGGTCAACACGGCGGGCCTGTCGCGCGCGGCGAAGCTGTTCGCGAGCCTGGTGAAGCTCGACCCTTCGGTCGAGCGGTGGCGGGCCATGGTGGACGGCGCCTTCGCTAACGTCGAGGAGCTGTCGCAGGCGGCGCGCGACTACGGTGCCGGTATCGAGGGCGACCCCGGCCGGCTCGCCACGGTGGAGCAGCGCCGCGATGCCCTGTTCCGCCTGACGCAGAAGTACGGTCCGGCGCTGCCCGACGTGCTGGCCACGCGGGACCGGGCCGCCCGCGAGCTCGAGCTGCTCGACACGGCGGACCTGGATCTGCGCGAGATCGCTGGAGAGCGCGAGCGCGCAGCGGCGGACTTCGCCCGCGCCTGCGCCGCGCTCAGCGCCAAGCGGACGGCGGGCGCCGAGCTGCTGGCACAGGCCGTCAACCAGCTGCTGCCGCCGCTCGGCATGCCGGGCGGTCGGTTTCGTGTGACGTTGCAGCCGCGCACCGCGCACGGCGCACCGGGCGCCGAGGATGTGACGTTTGACGTTCAGCTGAACGTCGGTCTCGAGTCCCGTCCCCTCGCCAAGGTCGCCTCGGGCGGCGAGCTGTCACGACTCATGCTGGCGCTCAAGGTCGTGCTGGCGGAGCACGACGCCGTGCCGACGCTCGTGTTCGACGAAGTGGACCAGGGCATCGGCGGCGAGGTGGGCGGGCGAGTGGGCGAGGCGCTGGCCGCGGTCACGCGCGACGAGCGACGCCAGGCGCTCGTTATCACGCACCTTCCCCAGATCGCGGCGTATGCCCGCCACCAGCTGGTCGTGGCCAAGGGGGCGCGCGGCGGCGTGGCGACGAGCGACGTACGCACGGTCACCGGGGAGGCGCGGACGCGGGAGCTGGCGCGCATGCTGGGCGATCCCGACATGGAGAGCGCGCTCGGCCATGCGGCCGAGCTGCTCAGAAAAGCTTCCGCGACGTCCGCAGCACCAGCCGATACACCGTCGCGGCCGGGACGAAGCCGCCCACGCCGCTGACGGTCTGCTCGATCGAAAAGCCCCCTTCCACCGTGGGGCCGTGGTACGTCATCGCAAAGCCAAGCCGCAGCCGGCGCTCCGACGTGCCCGCGTCGAGCACGCTCGCCGCGATGGGGGCTCCCAGCCGACTCGCCAGCGCGACCGAATCCTGGGGTGACTGAAACGCGTAGCGGTCCAGCTGCTTGGTCCAATACCCAGCCGTGAATCCGACCGCGAACTCGGGCGCCAGCCGGAGCAGCGGCGCCACGTCCACTCTCACGTAGTCTCCCGGATCCCACCGCAGGCTCGCCGTGGCGGCCGCCGGCACGAGGAACGCGTCAGGGGGCGCCACCCGGCGCACGCGCATGCCGGGGCGCTGCACAGCGGCGCGGACGGAGACGTTCAGCCACAGCGGCCCGGCGGTCAGCTCCTGCGTCAGCTGTCCCTCCAGGTCGGTCTGATGATCCCCGATCGCCTGGATCAGCAGCGCGTCGGCCGAATCGCGGGCGCCGGTGGGGAGACGCACCAGTGCTTTCAGGGCCGCGGCATAGTGACTGCCGGCGAGGAGGCGGTACTTCGCGGCCAGCTCGACGTCGCCGAGGCCGTAGCGGAAGTTGCTGTGGAAGGGAATGAAGGCGTATCCGAAGCCGGTGGCACTGTCGAGGAGCACGGCCTGGAGGCTGGCGCCGCTGACGGTGTCCGTCGGCAGCAGAAACGTGGTATCGAACCCGCTCACGAGGAACGTCGACGCCATGTCCCGCCGGATCCGGGCCACCGTGGTGTCGATCCCCTGGCCGGCCCCGGAGCCGACCAGCGGCATGAACGGAGAGCCCGGCGAGCCCGGGTTGCCCACGCCGTAGGTGATGCCGCGCAGCGCGTCGTAGACCGCATGCCAGTAGGCCGAGCTGTCGCGCGCGGCGCACGACGGGTTCGTGCCGCACCCGTATTGGCCGGCGGCGATATTCTGATCGAAGCGCGCCAGCGTCGTGTCGAATTGGTTGAAGAACGCCAGGTACGCTGCCTCGGCGCCGGGAACGGTCAGCCGGGGGTTGAGCCCGAGATTGGCGCCCGTCGTCGAGAGCTGCAGGGCGCTGCGCGTCGCCACCCGCACGATCGGCACCGTCAGGCTCACCGCGAACCGGTTGGTGACCCCGAGCTCGGCGGTGATGGGATAGGTGCGGCGCTCCTGGCGCACGCTCAACAGGCCGGCCCCGAGGCTCGCCACGAAGCGGGGCAGCAGCGCCACTCGATCGCCGTGGCCAACCAGCTGCGGTTGAATCACGGGGACGAGGTTCCCGGTCACGGCCTGCACGTTCTGCTCGAGCTGGGCCAACACGGGGATATAGCGGCTCCCCACGGTGTCGCCGGTGAGCCCGAACCCGAGCCGGCGGCGTCGGGCGTCCGTGAACTCGTCGTTCCACGTCATGATGCGGGGATCGAACGTCACGCGCAGGATGCCGCGGGCCGGGACGTCGGTGCGCTCGACGGCCTGGGCGACGAGGCTAGCCCCGCCCGTCAGGGCGGGGCAGACGAGCGCGAGAACGAAACGGACGGTTCGCATTGAGAAAACGGCATCCACCAGGAGGCGGATGCCGTGTTCGCTACCCCTGCGAAGGCGTGCGGTTCTCGTCAGGGCACCCCGGTGACGGGGATCGCGGACCCGTAGGTGGCGTTGATGGCTTGCACGAGCACCTGCGCGATCAGGTGATGCGTCGCATTGCTCGGGTGAATGCCGTCACAGGTGAACGCCAGTCCAAACGGGCTCCCGGTGGCCGTCCCGTTGCAGCTCGTGGCGGCGGTGTTCGGGAAGATGCGCACCTGGGTGGTGTCGCCGCGCAGCGTGGCGAGTGGTCCATTAGGATCCACGTAGGCCCAATGCCGTGCCGTAGCGCGGGCACTGATCACCCCATTATACGCTGCGACGGTCGCGTGGATGTTCGCCAACTCCGCCGGCTCGATGTTGTGGTCGTTAGTGCAGTCCAAGGTGTCCGGCACGCCGGCCGCGGCCCTCCCGATCAACCCGAATCCATACTGGAACGCCACGAGCACCGTGTCCCCGATCCCCCCCGATGTGCGCGGCGCGCAGTTCGCCGAGACGACCATCGCGGGCGGCAGCTTGGACTGGAGAAACGCCCCGAAATACGTGACGCCGTAAGAGAAGTACGGGATCGCCGCGACGTCGGCGACGCCGATCAGGATGCCACCCTGGATCGAGGGCGTGGAGTCGAACCCGGCGAGCAGCGAGTCGTAGCGCGCCCGGAACACGGCCGTGTCCGTCACCTCCGCCGGGTTGCCGGCGTTCGCGGTATCGGTAGCCGCGCCGAGCACGTCGTTGTTGCCGATCCAGGCGCTCACGAACGTCGGCTGCGCGGCGCGCGCCGCCTGAATCTGCGACCGGGCGCCCAGGATGAGCAGCGTGAGCGCGTTGGCGGACGGCGTCGGACCGGCATGAATCGGGTCGAACACCGTGGCCCCCGGCACGGCCACGTCGCTAATGTAGGGCGGGAGCGGCACGCTGCGGAGCGAGCACGGGGGCGCGAGGGTGCCGCCGAGACGGTGTGGGGTCCCGGACGCGGTAAACAGAGTGTCGATCGGGGGCGGGCAGCCGGGGATCGTCAGGCTCGGGCGGTAGAACGAGTCGCCCCCCATCGCCGCCGCGAGCTTCACCGCGTACGACTGTTTCTGGGTCGAGTCGTTGATACCCCCCGACTGGAACCCGGCGGTGAGACTGTTCCCGAGCGAGACGTAGCGCTGAAACATGGCCCCGCCCTGGTACTGCGGGACCGCATTCGTGAACAGGTCTTCGTTGGCGCAGCCGACGGCGGCCAGGACCAGTCCGGCGGCGAGCGATATGCGACGGATCGTCATCGTCGGGCTCCCTTAGAACGCGTAGCTGAGCGACACCCCGAACAGGTGCGCCTGGAAGTCGTAGAGACCGTTGTTCAACCCGGTCGTCGGTACCTGGTTGAAGATCGGCTCGCGGGTGCGACCACGCCGGTCGTTCTGCCGGATGTATTGATAGGCGAGGTCGGCGCTGAGCGCCGCGGCGAGCTTCACCGTCGTGCCGACCGTGAACTCGTTGCGCTGCCCTTCCGGCAACAGCGGCGTCACCGTCTCGGCGGGAGCGGCACCACCGTGGTGCAGGTAACCGCCGCGGAACGTCCATTTCGCATCCTTGGCCCATTCCGCGCCGAACCGGAACCCGCTCGTGTTGTGATAATTCTCGAACAGCTTGCGATTCAGGACCCCAAGGACGTCCTGCGGAAAGGTGATGGCGAGCGTGTCGAACTGGCTCCACCAGGTGAGCTGGTAATCGCCCAACAGCGTCCAACCGTTCTGGAGCTTGTATGCCACTCCCAGCGCGAGCTGCGACGGATTCTTGATCGTCGTCCTGACCGGCTGGGAGCGAAACACGCCGGTCGTTGGGTTGAACAGGTCGAGCCCGCCGAGGGAGGCCGGTCCTCCGAGTAGCCCGTCGATCGGGGTGCCGGCGTGAATCGTGTCCGTGGGCGTGACGACGATGTCCGCCGGCACGACTAACCCCGTCGGCACCTGCGTGAAGCTGGCCGTGCCCGAGTAATCGAACTTGGCCTGCGTGAGGAAGTTCGCACCGAACGACAGGCGGTCGGTCGCTTTGAGGATCGCTCCGAAATGCGCCGCCACGGTCGTCTTGGAAGCCTCGAGGTGGGCGTTCGCGAAATCGGTGCCGGGGGCGATCCCGAATTGGCCGAAGATCGTGCCCGGCGGCACCCCCGGAAGCGGGACCGGCGCGTCGGCGAGATCGAGCCGCTGGTTCAGTTCCACCTTGCCGAGCACGACATCGAGGCCGGCGCCGAGCGAAAACCGCGGCGACAGCTGATAGGCGAGGGTGGGTTGGATGTAGAGCGACTGGAGAATGTTCTTGTATCCGGAGAACCTGCCGTCGAACGCCGTGGGCCACTTG
The DNA here is from genome assembly GCA_036522815.1 of Gemmatimonadales bacterium. Lineage (GTDB taxonomy): Bacteria > Gemmatimonadota > Gemmatimonadetes > Gemmatimonadales > GWC2-71-9 > AG41. Next base: position 18,938 of record DATDFC010000124.1, read on the forward strand.
GTCTCGAGCCCATAGGGGGCGAACACGCCGACGCCGATGCCGAGCTTGGGCGTCGCCGCGTACGAGATATAGACCTGGGGTACCGCGAGCAGCGGATCGTCCAGCTTGGTCTTCTGTTGGAACACGTCGTCGGTGAAGCCGCCGCGCACGTCGAGCAACGTCACGCCGACGGTGGCGTGCCCACCCGTGAGGCCCGCCAGGCCCGCCGGGTTGAAGAACATCGCCGAGCCGTCCCGGCAGGGCGCCGCCACCCCGGCACCCGCGCGTCCCATCGCGCACGTTCCTTGCTCGTAAATGCCGAAGCCCTGCGCACCTAGCAGAGTCGGGGTCGCGGCGAACAGCACCAGCGCGTACCTGACGCACGCCCGCATACGTTTTTGTCTCCGGATGACTTAGGAGAGGTGGTGGAATCGGCTGGCCAACGGTAGCATTGGCCCGAATTCTTGTCAAACCGAATCCTTGTCAAGCTCATGACTGGCAACGTGTCAGCGCTGTTCCGAGCCGCCTTCGGTGTCGCCCCTCGGGTGGTGGCCTCGGCGCCAGGGCGCGTCAACCTACTCGGGGAGCACACCGACTACAACGGCGGTCCGGTACTGCCGCTGGCGACGGCGGCGCGCACCAAAGTCGCCGTCGGCCCCGGGGACGACGGCGTGCTCGAGCTGATCTCGACCCTGGACGGCGAGCGGGTGCGCGTCGATTGGCAGGAGGGACGTCCCGCGGGGTGGACCGCGTATGTCGCCGGCGTGATGCGCGAGCTGGACGCGGCGGGCGCGGCGCCGCGAGGCGCGGGCGCCCGCGTGGCCGTGGCG
>DATDFC010000125.1:0-53675 GCA_036522815.1 Gemmatimonadales bacterium
GCGAGGGCCGTCGCGACGAGCGCGGCGGCGAGCTGAGTGCTACGCGTCATGCGGGGAGAATATCGCTGCGGTGCCCTGGGGCGGGCTACCGGTTCGATGCACCGGTAGCCCGCGGTGGGTGAGGGCTAGAAGTTGTATTCCATGCCGAGCTGCACGCGACGCGGGTCGCTCGCCACGCAGGTGGCGTGTCCCTGTGTCGGCGAATTGAAGCCGGTATCGAAGCAGCCCAGGTTCTGGAAGTTGAAGACGTTGAACAAGTCCACGGTCACACCCAGCTGGGTCCCCGAGAACTCCGGGAAATCCTTCCGCAGCTTGAGGTCGATCCGGCGATAGGCCCAACCGCCGGGGATGAAGTCGCTCGGCCTGGGAGGCGAGAAACCGCCGTTGACGTAGGTCGCGGGCCCGCAGAACCGCGCGGGGCAGCCGATGTCCAGCACGGCACCGCTCGAAAGCGTGAGCAGGCCACTGAATTGGATCCCCCACGCGTAGGGCACGTCCATGGTCCAGTTGCCTACGATGCGCTGCCGCTCGTCGTTCCCACCGTTATCGGCGTGCTTCGGGATGCCAACGGCATTGGGGTACGAGAACGGACCCGACCCGCTCAGATCGTTGAGGTTGTCAGAGCCGGCGATCGACCGCTTGGCGTAAGTGTAAATGACGCCGCCTCCCCATCCGATCCCGTTGGCGGAGCGTCGGTAGGGGCGGTCGAACTGCAGTGACACGGCGTCGTACCAAGTCTTTCCGTCCTCGGTCGAGTAGATGATGTTGGCGAATCCATGCGCTCCGATGTTGTAATCGATGCAGCATGACCCGTCCGGCCTGAGGGTATGGTTGGCCCAGTTGTAGGTGAACAGGTTCGTGCCGCGTTGACCCTGGTACGTGACCGAGGCCACCCACGACCCGAGCACGTGCCGCACGCCCAGGCTCCACTGCGTCGACTTCGGCGGCTTCATCTTGTTGTCGATCAAGAAGGCTTCCGGCAGGCCCGACGTATGGACCAGCCCGTTGAGGGTGGCCGTGTCGGTGGTCAGGTAGCTGTTGTTCCAGGCCACCTGTCCCGCCTTCGGCGTCGAGTCGGGGTCGGCGAAACGCACTTGGTAGGTCGGGTGCGTCAGCTTCTGGATCTCGTCGACCGAGAAATCGAACAGCGATCGGTCGTAGAAGATGCCGACGCCTCCGAAGACCGTGGTCTGGTTCTCAGGGTCCAATCCGTACGAGAACCCGAGGCGAGGCTGGAACGCGCTGTAGAACGGCTTCCGGTTGCTTCCGGTGCTGATGTATCGGCTCAGGTCCAGCGGCGTCGCTAGCGAATCGTTGTACCGAGTGAGGGTGTCGACGACTTCCTTGGGGGTCACGTAATCGGTGTTCAGCATGCGTGACTCGAAGTCCCACCGAATGCCCAAGTTGATCGTCAACCGCGGTGTGGGGCTCCAGTCGTCCTGAATGTAGGCGCCGACCTGCGTGTTGTTCGCGCTGACGAAGCCAACCCCGGTTCCGTACGTGAGGAGATATGGGTTGCGGAAGTTGAACTTCGTCTGCGTCGTGTCGGTTGTCCACCCGTAGTTGTTGTCCACGTACTGGGCGTACTCGAACTGTGGCGTCTCGTTGTTACGCTTATCGATGTCGTACGTCACGAAGTCGACGCTCAGGCCTCCCTTGAAGACGTGCTGCCCGCCCGATTGGCGGGTGAGGTCGTCGCGCACGCCGAGCCGCTTCTGAATGAAGTCCTGGGTGCTCAGATTGCTGCCGATCCGCGCGTCCTGCCCAGGGTAGTGGAACAGCCGCGAAACGAGCCCCGGCGTGTTCGGGCTGGGGTTCCGCTGAAAGCGCGAATAGTCCACTTTGGTTTCGTTGAGCCACGAACCGGCAAAGTGGCTGTACTTGAGTTGCGCGATCGTCACGTTCTGCCGGAAGTTCACTGCTTCTTCGTAGGCGCACATCGAGCAGTTCACGTTGCCGAAGTCGCGGATGTCGGTCTCGTGTCGCTGGTTCACGCTCAGCTCGGCCGTCGATTTCGGATCGATGATGTACGTCAGCTTCGCGAAGCCGAGCGACTCCCGGAATGGCGACGTGAAGTTGCCGTTGTACTTCGCGAGGTTGACTGTGTCGAGCGACGCGATTCCACTCGGCGGCCGGAACGCAACGGTGTTGTCCCGGTTCTGGTAGTTCCCCTCGTACGACCCGAAGAAGAACAGCCGGTCCTTCTGGATCGGCCCACCCACACTGAAGGTAGGGAGGGATCGAGTGTAGTCGGGCTTGACGAAGGTCGAGGGCGTTCCGTTCTTGGCGGCGATGCTGTCCGCGATATGTTTGTCTTTCACTTGGAAGGAATCCAGCGCCACCAGGCCCTTGTCCTGGAAGCCAAACTGGACGTTACCAGTCCATTTGTTGCTCCCGGACTTCGTGGTCGCCGTGATGATCGCGCTCGTCGCCTTCTGGTACTCCGCCTTGAAGTTCTGGGTGATGACGCGGTACTCCTGGATCGCGCTGCGCGGGAACGGATTGCCGCGACTGGCGTCTTGCCCACTCACGCCGCCGCCCGTCAGGTCGTTCTTGAGGCTCGTCCCGTCCACAAAGATGTTGCTCTGGTTCGGACTCGCCCCGCCACCCTGGAAAGTCCTGAACCCGATCCCGTTCACCCGATCTTCGGAGCTGGTGACGCCCGGAGCGAGCGCCGCCAGATCGAGGAAGTTGCGACTCGCGGTCGGAAGCCGCTCGATCTGCTGCTGGGTCACGTTCGTGGCGACCTCGGACGTGCGCATCTCCACGCCTGCGGCGGCCGCAACGGTGACGGCCTCCAGTTGAATGGCCGACGCGCCGAGCTTGAAGTCCAGCGGGAACACCTCGCCGATCAGCACTCGCGCGTGCACCTTCTGGGGTGACATGCCGATTTGCCGCGCCGTCACATCGTACTCGGCCGGCACGAGCCCGAGAATCGCGTAGAACCCGTTACTCTGCGTCGCAACCTCGCGCTGCGCAGCCGTCGCTGGGTTCACCGCGACCACCCGCGCCCCAGCGACCGGGTTGCCGCTCGAGTCGGTCACATATCCCCTGATGCTCCCGGTGCTGGTCTGCGACCACGCCGCCGGCGCGGCAACGACGAGAAAGACCAGGCCGAGCAGGAACCATCGGCCAAGGGTGGCGAACGATCTGCGACTCATGAGCGCATTCTCCTGGGCACGTGTTCGCCTCCGTTATCACGCGCGCACTAGGGTTTGTCAAGTCCGGTGACGGTCAAGTAGATTGCGGGCGCCGCCTCGCAAAAAATCTTCCTTTCCGAAACGGAACCCGATGCGCCCGCACAGCGGTTTTCTCATGGCGTTGCCGGCCTTCCTCGCCTTCCTGTGCACGGCACCTGCGTCCGCACAGCGCTCCGGCGTCGAGCCGAAGATCGACTCCCTTCTCGCCCGTATGACGCTCGAGGAGAAGCTCGGTCAGCTGAACCAGCTCTCGGTGGACGGTCAGCCCAGCGCCGAGCAGACTGAGCTCGTGCGCAAGGGCCTGGTCGGCAGCTTTCTCAACCTGACCGGCGCCGTCGCGACGCATGACGCGCAGCGCGTGGCGGTCACCGAGTCGCGCCTCCACATCCCGCTGATCTTCGGCCAGGACGTGATCCACGGCTACCGCACCATCTTCCCGATTCCGCTCGGCGAAGCCGCCGCGTGGGATCCCGAGGCCGTGCAGGCGGCCGCCCACGTGGCCGCCAAGGAGGCCGCGGCGGCCGGCGTGCATTGGACCTTCGCCCCCATGGTCGACATCGCTCGCGATCCTCGCTGGGGCCGGATCGCCGAAGGCTCGGGCGAGGATCCCTACCTGGGATCGGCGCTGGCCGCGGCGCGGGTGCGCGGCTTTCAGGGCGGCGACCTGCGCGCCCCCGACGCGGTGCTCGCCACGGTGAAACACTTCGCCGCCTACGGCGGCGCCGAGGGAGGCCGGGACTACAACACCGTCGATCTCTCCGAGCGCACCCTGCGCGCAGTGTACCTGCCGCCCTATCACGCCGCCGTCGACGCAGGCGTCGGGAGCGTCATGACGTCGTTCAACGAGATCGGCGGCATCCCGAGCACCGCCAACCCGTGGCTCATGACCACGCTGCTGCGCCGCGAGTGGGGCTTCAAGGGTTTTGTGGTGAGCGATTGGACCGCGGTCGCGGAGCTCCTCAATCACGGCGTCGCCGGCTCGCGCGCGGAGGCGGGGAAGCTCGCGCTCGAGGCGGGCGTGGATATGGACATGGTGAGCCGCATCTACGTGGATGATCTCCCGGCCCTGGTCCGGGCGGGGCGCATCCCCATCGCCGTGGTGAACGAGGCAGTGCGCCGCGTGCTGCGCGCCAAGGGCGCCCTCGGCCTGTTCGACGATCCCTACCACGGCGCCAGTCCCGAGCGGGAGCGGGCGGCGTTGCTCGCGCCGGAGCACCGCCAGCTCGCCCGGCGCGTGGCCGAAGAGTCGATCGTCTTGCTCAAGAACGAGGGCCAGGTCCTGCCCCTCGCGGCGCGCGTCAAAACCCTCGCCGTGATCGGCCCGCTCGCCGATGACAAGACCGCCGCGCTCGGCTCCTGGCCCGGTCGCGGTGAGCCGCAAGACGCGGTGACGCCGCTCGAGGGAATCCGGCAGCGCGCCGGGAGCGTGAGCGTCGTGTACGCGAAAGGGTGCGGGATCACCGACACCGCGACCGCGGGGCTCGCGGAGGCCGTCGCCGCGGCGAAACAGGCGGACCTCGCCGTCCTGGTCCTCGGCGAAGCGGGCGACATGAGCGGCGAGGCCGCGAGTCGCGCGGACTTGGACTTGCCCGGCGTCCAGGAACGGCTGCTCGAGGCGGTACAGGCGAGCGGCACGCCGGTCGTCCTGGTCGTGAACAGCGGCCGGCCGCTCACGATCGCGTGGGCCGCGGAGCACGTGCCCGCGATCGTCGAGTCGTGGTTCCTGGGCGTCGAGACCGGCCCGGCGCTCGCCGCCGTGCTGTTCGGCGACGTGAGCCCGAGCGGCAAACTGCCGGTCACCTTCCCCCGCGCGGTCGGACAGATACCGCTCTACTACAACCACAAGAACACCGGGCGCCCCACCGGGCCGGACAAGTACACGTCCAAGTACACCGACCTGCCCGTGACCCCGCTGTTCCCGTTCGGCCACGGGTTGAGCTACACGACCTTCAGCTACTCGGACCTGAAGCTCAGCGCGCCGCGCATGCCGCCGACCGGAACGCTGCGCGTGTCGGTCACCGTGACCAATAGCGGCAGCCGCGAGGGTGCCGAAGTCGTGCAGCTGTATGTGCACGACGAGGTGGCGAGCGTGACCCGGCCGGTGCGCGCGCTGGCCGGATTCCGGCGCGTCTCCCTCAAGCCGGGCGAAGCGCGCACCGTGGAGCTGCCGCTTACGGCGAGGGAGCTGGGCCTCTACAACAAGGACATGAAGTTTGTGGTGGAGCCCGGAAAGTTCCGCGTGTTCGTAGGGGGGAGCTCGGTCGGCGGATTGGAGGGGGAATTCGACGTTCGTTGACGCAGGCCGGTCGCCTTGCTAGAGTCCGGTGCTTCCTGACCGTCACCTGAGGATTCCCGCTCCCGTGCCGCGATATCGATGGTGGTCGACCGCCGCCGTGCTCTTCCTGCTGGGCTGCGGCGGTCCCTTCCCCCAATCGACGCTGCACCCCCGCTCCGACTTCGCACGCGCCACCGACGCGCTGTTCACCGACATCTTCTGGTGGGCGGCGGCGGTGTTCGTCCTGGTCGAAACGCTGCTCGTCGTTGCGCTGATCCGGTTCCGCCACCGCGAGGGGCGACCGGCTCCCAAGCCGACGCACGGCCACACCCTGATGGAGATCGCCTGGACCCTCGCGCCGGCCGCGATCCTCGTGTTCGTCGCCGTGCCCACGGTGCGGACGATCTTCGCGACCGCGGGCGAAGCCCGCGCCGACGCGGTCAAGGTCGAGGTGATCGGCCACCAGTGGTGGTGGGAGTTCAAGTACCTGGACCTCGGCCTCACGACCGCCAACGAGCTGCACCTCCCGGTCGGCAAGCCGGTGCGCATCGCCATCACCTCGGCCGACGTGATCCACTCGTTTTGGATCCCGCGGCTCGGCGGCAAGCGCGACGCCATCCCGGGCAAGACCAACTACATCGCGTTCCGCGCCGATTCGACCGGTGACTATTCGGGTCAATGCGCGGAGTTCTGCGGCGCCTCGCACGGGAACATGCGGCTGCGCGTGATCGTCGACTCGGACTCGGGGTTCGGCGCGTGGGCGCAGGCCCAGCTCGGTCCCGCCGCGACCCCGCCGCAGGGCGGTCTCGCCGAGCAGGGGAGGACGGTCTATGGGCGCTCGGCGTGCATCGGCTGTCATACCATCCAGGGCGTCTCGGGTGGGGTGATCGGGCCGAATCTCACGCACATCGCGAGCCGCACGACCATCGCGAGCGGCCTGTTCCCCAACGACTCGAGCCACCTGGCGCGCTGGATCGCCGACGCGCCGGCGCTCAAGCCGGGCGCCATCATGACGCGCATGCAGCCGCCGCTCAGCGACGCCGACATCGCGGCCCTGGTCGCCTATCTGCAGAGTCTGAAATGAAGAGCTGGCTCACCACCACCGACCACAAGCGCATCGGGCTGCTGTATTTCTTCACGGCATTCGGGTTCTTTCTGGTCGGCGGGATCGAGGCGCTGTTCATCCGCGCACAGCTGGCCCAGCCGAACGGTCATCTCGTGACAGCGGAGACGTACAACCAGCTGTTCACGATGCACGGCACCACAATGGTGTTCCTCGCCCTGATGCCGCTCTCGGCAAGCTTTTTCAACTATATCGTGCCGCTCCAGATCGGCGCGCGCGACGTGGCGTTCCCCCGGCTGAATGCGTTCAGCTACTGGGTCTTCCTGCTCGGCGGGCTGTTTCTAAACGCGAGCTGGTTCGTGGGTCCGTTGTTTCACGCGGGCGTGCTGAACGTCGCGCCGAACGGCGGCTGGTTCGGCTACGCGAACCTGACCGAGCGGCAGTTCTCGCCCGGCCCGAACATCGATTTCTGGCTGCTGGGGCTGCAGATCCTGGGCATCTCGTCGCTCGCCGCGGGGTTCAACTTCATCGTCACGATTCTCAATCTCCGTGCCCCCGGCATGAAGATGATGCGCGTGCCCGTGTTCACCTGGATGACGCTGGTGACCCAGTTCCTGGTCATCACCGCGTTCCCCGTGATCACCGTGGGGCTCGTGTTCCTGATGTTCGATCGCTTCTTCGGCACGCACTTCTACGTGAGTCAGGCCGGCGCGACGCCGATCCTGTGGCAGCACCTGTTCTGGCTGTTCGGCCACCCCGAGGTGTACATCCTCATCCTGCCGGCCATGGGCATCGTGTCCGACGTGCTCCCCACCTTCGCCCGGAAGCCCTTGTTCGGCTACACGGTGGTGGTGTATTCGGGCGTGTTGATCGGCTTCATGGGATGGGGCGTGTGGAGCCACCACATGTTCTCGGTGGGCCTTGGTCCCATCGCCGACTCGGTGTTCAGCGCCACCACCATGCTGATCGCGGTGCCGACCGGCGTGAAGATCTTCAACTGGATCGCCACCCTGTGGGGCGGCGATATCCGCGGCACCACCGCGCTGCATTTCGCGGTCGGCTTCATCGCGATGTTCATCATCGGCGGGCTCTCGGGCGTGTCGCACGCCTCGCCCCCCGCCGACCTGCAACAGACCGACACCTATTACGTGGTGGCGCACATCCACTACGTGCTGTTCGGTGGCACCATCATGGGCCTGTTCGCCGGGATCTATTACTGGTGGCCCAAGATGACGGGGCGGCTCCTGTCCGAGACCCTGGGGAAATGGCACTTCTGGCTGCAGTTCGTCGGGATGAATCTGGCGTTCTTCCCGATGCACCTGATCGGCCTGTTGGGCATGCCGCGGCGCGTTTACACCTACTCGCCCGACCTCGGAGTCTCGGATCTGAACCTCCTGTCTACTATTGGCGCGTTCCTGATCGCGCTCTCGATCCTCCTGTTCATCGTGAACCTGCTGCGGAGCCGGACGCGCGGCTCGCGCGCGGGGAACGACCCGTGGGGCGGCGCCACCCTGGAGTGGAGCATCCCCTCGCCGCCGCCGGCCTACAACTTTTCCGTGATCCCCACGGTGGCGAACCGGCTGCCGCGCTGGAAGACGGAGCACCACGAGCCGATGCGCGATCCCCCGGCCACACCGCCGGGGCCGATCCACGTGCCGGGGGGGTCGTGGTGGCCCATGCTCGCGGCGTTCGGCCTGCCGATCCTGGCGCTCGCGCCGCTCACCCACACGCTGTGGCTCGCGTTCGTGGGGGCCGCGGTGCTGCTCGCCGGTATCTACCTCTGGGCGTTTGAGCCGTTCGAGGTATGACGACCCACGCGACCCACACGAGCCTCGGGCTCGACAGCCGCAAGATGGCGTTCTGGGCGTTCATCGGCTCGGAGTGCCTGCTGTTCACGTCGCTCATCTCGACCTATCTGGTCTACAAGGGGAAGAGCGTCGTGGGACCGTACCCGCACGAGATCCTCAACATCCCGTTCACGTCGGTCAGCACCTTCGACCTGCTGATGTCGAGCCTGATGATGGTGCTGGCGCTCGCCGCGGTGCAGCGCGGCGACATGAAGTGGGGGAAGATCTGGCTGTTCTGCACGGCGCTGCTCGGGCTCGTGTTCCTGGGCGGCCAGGTGATCGAGTTCACGGAGTTCGTGCACAAGGGCCTCACGCTCCAGACCAACCTGTTCGGCTGCACGTTCTTCGTGCTGACCGGAACGCACGGCGCGCACGTGACGGTCGGCGTGTTGTGGCTGCTCACGCTGTGGGTGCGGGCGCTGCAGGGGAAGCTCACTCGTGCGCATGCGATGACGGTCGAGATCACCGGCCTGTACTGGCACTTTGTCGACGTGGTCTGGATCATCATCTTTACGGTGGTATATCTGATTCAGTAGACGCCAGGACGTCGTCGTTCCCATCCTGAAGGATGGGCCCGGCAAAGACACAACGCTGACGCGTGACATGCTTTAGCATCGCGCTGCACCGGGCCCACGCTTGAGCGTGGGAACAATCACGACAGGGAGCACGGGTGGGAGAGACAGCAATGGCGGACACCGGGGTCAAAGAACACTCGCATCCCACGTCCGGCGTGTACCTGCGGGTCGCCGCGGTGCTCGTGATCCTCACGGTGCTCGAGGTGGGCGTGTTCTACGTGCCGGCGTTTCATCCCGTCCTCGTGCCGGTGCTGGTGGTGCTCTCGGCGGCGAAATTCACGCTGGTCGTGATGTTCTATATGCACCTGAAGGCCGACAGCAGGGTGTTCACGTTCCTGTTCGGCGCCCCGCTGCTGCTCGCGGCGGTCGTGCTGGTGGCGCTCTTGTTCCTGCTGCTCGGGGCCCTCACGCTGCGCGGAGCGGCGGGAGCCGGGGGAGCCGGATGAGCTGGCAACGCTGGGACCTGCACCCGAGTGTGATCATAGGGCTCGTCCTCTTGTGCGGGCTCTATGTCTATCTGGGGGGGCTCAGGGCGGCGCGGCGTCGGGTCGCGTCGTTCGGGGCGGCGCTGCTCGTGCTGGGCGTGTCGCTCAACGGGCCGCTGCACACCCTGTCCGACGGCTACCTGTTCAGCGCCCACATGGTGCAGCATCTGGTGCTGACGCTGGTATTTCCACCGCTGCTCTTGTACGGCACGCCGGCGTGGGTGGTGCGGCCGCTACTCCGGCCGCGCTGGCTGTCTCGCCTGGCGCGCCGGGCGACCCGTCCGCTCGCCGCCGGAGTGCTGTTCTCGGTGCCGATCACCCTGTGGCACTTCCCGCAATTCTACGAGGCGGCGCTCGAGCATCACCCGCTGCATATCGTCCAGCACCTCGTGTTCCTCGCGACTGGCGTGGTAATGTGGTGGCCGGTGCTCTCGCCCACGCCTGAGCTGCCGCGCGCCGGCTATCTCACGCAGCTGCTCTATCTGTTCACGTTGGGGCTGCCGATGTCGGTCGCGGGAGCGCTGATCACCCTGTCCGACGACGTGCTGTACCCGTTCTACGCCGCTGCGCCGCGGGTCTGGGGCCTGGCACCGCTCGCGGACCAGCAGCTCGGGGGGCTCGTGATGTGGGTAGGGGGGACGATCTATCTATGGGTGGCGGCGACGGTCGTGTGGTTCCGGTGGAGCGCCCGGGAAGAAGCCGGTGACGTGGAAAGGGCGGTGCCGGTGGAAGCCTACGGAATTGCGGATTTCGGATTGCGGATTGCGGATTCCAAGGAGGGTCTTCCGAAGAAGGGTGCTACTTGAACCGACGCTCGACCATCAAATCCGCAATCCGCAATCCACAATCCGCAATTGCTTACTCCCCCTCTTCCGTCTCCCCCAACGGATGCAATTTCAGCGTTTCGGCGATCTTCGGATGCTGCCGCCACAGGTAGAACCCCATGCCGTACGCCGCGATGGCGTTGCCGATCGCCACGTTCCACCAGGTGAGCGCACCGAGCAGTGGCTGCGCCAGCACCGCGAGCATGATGTAGAAGCCGAACTCGAACACCGCGAAGGTGACGACGATGAGGTAGAGCGTCGGGGGGGCGACTTCGACTTCGGCGGCGAGCGCTGCCGCGACGGTGCCCACAATGATGAACGCGCACACGTGGATCATCGTGTAGGGCACGACCCGGGAGAACGCGATCACCGCCTTACTCGGGTCGGTTTCGCCGAAGAACACGGCCGAGCCGAGCATGGCGGGGGTGAAGAACGGACGGCCGGCGATCACGTCGACGACGAGGAACCAGAGCGCTACAGCTCCGGCACCGATGAGTCCCGCGATGAACCCCTCGCGCAGGATCCGGGTCAGCTGCATGCTGCCAATATAGGGTTCACTCCGGGCTTGCGCCCGGGGATCACGACTGACCTCCCCGTATCCCCGGGCTTGCGCCCGGGGTTGGTACAGCCGATCTCTGGTGGGTGTCTGACTGACCCCGGGCGCGAGCCCGGGGTCGAGGGGGGTCCATGATCTTATCCCGCCGCCTCGTCTATCCCCTGTGTCTTTTCGCCGGCTCGCTCCTCGCGATAGCGGCCGGGGCGCTCCATCCCGATATCGTCGCCCTGGACGGCGCGAGCCAGCTCGGCGTGATTGCCGGGTCTCGGGCGTGGCCCGCGATCCATTGGGGCTTCCTGTTCAGCTTCCCGCTGGCCCTGGTCGGCCTGGTCGGCGTCGTGGGCCGGCACGTCGGCACGGCGGGCGAGAGCGCGACGCGCGCCGGCGTGATGCTGGCCGCGTTCGCCTACGCCCTGTGGGTGATCATCGTCGCGTTCATGGGCGGGGCGGGGTGGGCGCTGGCGCGGAGCTTTGCGACCGCCGACGCGGGGATGACCGCCACCCGGGCCGTGTTCCTGTTCGACATGCTGCGGCCGTTCGCGCTCGATGCGCAACGGGTGGGGGGATTCGCCCTCGGACTCGCGACGCTGCTGTTCGGCTGGGGCATGCTCGACGGCAGGGTGTTGCCGCGCTGGCTCGGCGCCGCCGCCGTGGCGGCGGGTGGCGTGGGCATCGTGCTAGCGTTGGTCTTCCGGGAAGACACGAAGGCGGATCAGGCCGCCTTCGTGCTCCCCGTGGTGTGGCAGCTCGTGACCGGGGTGGTGATGCTGCGGCAAGCGTGACTGTCGCGACGCCGCAACAGTAGCGCTGCGGCGTGCAATGCTGGCACCTTTGTGCACGTTGTGCACTGTGGTGATTGACGCATGCGCGCGATGCACGTCATTCGTTCACATCGGTTTCTCGTCGTCACCGCCGTCGCGACCATCGGCGCCCCGGGCGTGTGGGTCCTCGCCCGCGAATCATCCAGCCCCAATTCCGCCATCGTGGCGCGCGTGAAGCGCGGCCCCTTCACCGTCACCGTTACGACGGCCGGAGAGCTGCGGGCGAAAAAGTTCGTGCAAGTCACCGCGCCGCCTCAGCTGCAGCAGGCCGGCGTGTTTCAGATCAAGATCGCCTCGCTCGTGCCCGAAGGCACCGTGGTCAAGCAAGGCGACCAGGTCGCTGAGCTCGACCGGTCGGCGCTCGCGAGCAAGCTCGCCGACGTGACACTCGCGCTCCAGAAGGCGGAAGCGCAATACGAGCAGGCGCAGCTCGACTCGGCGCTCACGCTGTCGGGGGCGCGCGAGAGCATCCGCACCATGGAGCTGGGGCTCGAGGAGAAGAAGCTCGCCAAGGAAGAAGCCGTCTATGAGGCGCCCACGGTGAAGCGGCAGGCCGAGATCGACTACGAGAAGGCTGAGCGCGCCCTGGCGCAGGCCAAGACGGACTACGAGACCAAGACCGAGCAGGCCCGGGCCAAGATGCGCGAGGTCGGCGCCGACCTCGCGCGCCAGAGGAACACGCTCAAGGTGGTGCAGGAGGTGATGGCCGGCTGCACGGTCAAGGCGCCCTCGCCCGGCATGGTGATCTACACCAAGGAGTGGAACGGGAAGAAGCGCACGGCAGGCTCCCAGGTGTCGTCATGGGATCCCGCCGTCGCCACCCTGCCGGATTTCAGCGAGATGGAGTCCGTCACCTACGTCAACGAGATCGACGTCCGCAAGATCGCGGTGGGCCAGCCGGCGGTCATCACGCTCGATGCCGATCCGTCGAAGCGATTCAGCGGCACGGTATCGAGCGTCGCCAACGTGGGCGAGCAGCGGCCCAGCACCGACGCCAAGGTGTTCGAGGTGAAGGTGGCGGTGGCGCAGTCGGACACGACGCTCCGCCCCGGCATGACTACGGGGAACGCGATCGAGACGCTCAAGGTGCCGGACGCCCTGTTCGTGCCCCTGGAAGCCGTGAGCAACGAGGACAGCGTGGCGCTGGTGTACCGTCTCTCGGGGGGGCGGCCAGTCAAACAGCAAGTCGTCACGGGAGCGATGAACGACGACGAAGTGATCATCGCGCGCGGCCTCGCCGAGGGCGATCGCGTGCAGCTCACGGTGCCGCCGGGACACGAGAAGCTCAAGCTGGCGCGGCTGCCGGCCGCCGACGCCGCGAAGCCCGCGCGCGTGACCGCTGGGGCCGCACCCCCACCTCCGACCCCGCCGGCGAACCGGGATTGAGCGGTGCGCTGGGAGCGCGAGGCGCTCGCCCGGCTCCGCGGCCGGATCAGCACGCGCCTCGAGTTCAGCGTCCGCACCGCCATCGAGGCGTTGCGCCACAACAAGCTGCGCGCGTCGCTCACTTCGCTCGGCATCCTGTTCGGCGTCGCCTCCGTGATCGCCATGCTCGCCATCGGCCAGGGCGCCGAGCAGGAGATCCTCGAGCAGATGCGCCTGCTCGGCTCCAACAACGTGGTGATCACGCCGCTGGTGGAGCAGAAGGAAGGGCCGGTCGAGGACCAGCAGCCCGATAAGCAGGTCAAGAAGTACTCCCCCGGTCTCACGTACGCCGACGCGCAGGCGATCGCGCGGGTGATTCCCGCCGTCGAGGTGACGACCGGTGAAATCGTCCTCAACACCACGCTCACGCGCGAGGGCCGCCGTCGCTCGGGCAAGGTCGTCGGGGTCGATACCACGTATTTCCGCCTCACCAACCTGGCGCTGCGCCGCGGCGCCTCGTTCACGCCCCTGCAGGTGGAGCGCGGTCTCCCGGTCGCCATCATCGGGCACGGCGTCCGCACCCGCTTCTTCACCACGGAGGACCCCATCGGCAAGCCGCTCAAGGTGGGCGACACCTGGCTGACGGTGGTGGGCGTGCTGGACGAGCGCCGGGTGAGCGACCAGGCGGTGCAGCGGCTCGGCATCCGCGACGCCAACATGGACGTCTACGTGCCGGTGCATACGCTGCTGCTGCGGTTCCGCAACCGCGCGCAGGTGACGCAGCGCGACATCGAGCTCGCCGCGCGCCCGCCAAACGCCCCCTCCAGCGACACCGCCACGGAATCCGAGGAGCAGCGCCGAGAGCGGACCAACCGCAATCAGCTCGACCGGGTCATCGTGCGCGTCACCCAATCGCAGCTCGTGCCCGGCGTGGCGGACGTGGTGCAGCGGATGCTGGCCCGCCGGCACAACTCGGTGGTGGATTTCGAGATCACGGTGCCCGAGCTGCTGCTGAAGCAGGAGCAGCGCACCAAGACCATCTTCAACGTCGTGCTCGGCGCCATCGCGTCGATTTCGCTGGTCGTCGGCGGCATCGGGATCATGAACATCATGCTGGCCTCGGTGCTCGAGCGCATTCGCGAAATCGGCGTGCGGCGCGCCGTGGGGGCCACCGAGCGGGATATCCTGCTGCAGTTCCTGAGCGAGGCCGTGCTCATCAGTGTCACCGGCGGGGTGGCCGGGATCGTCGTGGGCGCCGCGTTGAGCGCCGGCATCGAGCGGGTCGCGGGCATCGCCACGATCGTCTCGTGGCTCTCCGTCGTCGTCGCGTTCGCCGTCTCCATCACCGTCGGCATCGCGTTCGGGATCGTGCCGGCCTATCGGGCCGCGCGCGCGGATCCGGTCGTCTGCCTGCGCTACGAGTGACTCCCATGACCGCTCTTCGTGCCGTTCTCCCGCTCGCCTGCGCGGTGCGTCTCGGCGCGCAGCAGCCCAACGGGCTCACGCTGCAGGACGCGGTCGCCCTGGCGCAGCGCCAGGGCTACCAGGCGCGCGCAGCCACGGCCGCGCGCGACGCGGCCCGCTATCGGGCGCGCGCGTTCACGGCACGCCTGCTGCCGCAGCTGTCGCTCTCGGGCATCGTCCCGAACTACAGCCGGGCGATCATTCCCGTCTTGCAGCCCGACGGCAGCACGCTGTTCGTGCCGCAGCACCAGACCGACGCGTCGTTGAACCTGACGCTGTCGCAGAAGCTGCCCGTCATCGGGGGAGACCTGTTCGTGTCCTCGGCGCTGGCGCGGGTCACCGTGGCCGGTCAGCAGTCGCTCGAAACCTGGTCGTCGACGCCCGTCTCGATCGGCCTGGCGCAGGACATCTTCCGGCCGAACGTGGCCGCGTGGGACCGGCGGGAGCAGGGCGTGCGGGCCGACCTGGCCGAGCGGCAGTATCTCGAGGACATGGAGAGCGTCGCGCTGCAAACCAGCGAGGCGTTCTTCGACGTCTACGCGGCGCGCGTGGCGCTCGACAACGCTGAGAAGAACGCGGCGGTGAACGACACGCTCTACAAGCTCAACACCGGCCGCCTGGAGGTGGGGAAGATCGGCGAAAACGACCTGCTGCAGAGCGAGCTGGCGCTGGTGCGCGCCCGCACCACACTGCAGAGCGCCCGGCTCGAGTACGAGCGTGCCACGGACGCATTACGGTTGTCGCTGGGCTTAGCGGCCGGGGCGCCGCTGGAGGTGGTGGTGAGCACCACTCTGCCGGATTTCGATCCCGACACGGCGCGCGCGGTCGCGGAAGCGCTGCGCAACCGAGCCGCCGTGAGCGATGCGGCGCTGCAGGACGTGCTGGCGCGGCGGCATGTGACCGAGGCGAAGCTGGCGAGCGGCGTCGGGGCCACCGTGTCGGCCAGCTTCGGCCTCAACGCGACGGCGCCGCAAGCGAGCCTCGTGTATCAGCATCTGCTCGACGCGCGGCAGTTCACGCTCGCGGTGGAGGTGCCGCTGGTGCAATGGGGGGCCCGCAGGGACGGCGTGCAGGCGGCGGAAGCCGATCGCGAGCGCGTGGCCAGCACCACCCAGGCGACCCTCGGCCAGGTCGCGCACGACGCGTACTTCGCCGCCTTGCAGCTGGCACAGGCCCGTCGCACCGTGGCCTTGTCGGCCAAGGCCGACACGGTGGGGGCGAAGCGCTTCGAGGTAGCCTACAACCGCTACGTGATCGGACGCATCACGCTCGACAATCTCTACATCGCCCAGACGGAGAAGGACCAGGCGCTGGCCCAGTTCGTCCAAGCAATGCGCGGCTACTGGGAGGCGTATTACCGCCTCCGCCGCTTCACCCTGTTTGATTTCGAGACCGGCCAGCCGATCCGGCGCTGAGCTCTAGCGCGCCCGGATCCTCACGACCGAACCGAGCCAGCCGTCGGAGCTGTCGCCGGTGCGGGTCAGCACCTGCAACGTGACCACGTCGCCGGGCTTGACCTTGCTGAGCGCTTGGCGCAGCGCCGCGCGGGTGCGCGTGGGTACGCTGTTCACCGCGACGATGATGTCCGGGCCGCCGGGGTCGTCGGCCGAGCGCAGCCGCTGATACGCCGGCCCGTCCGGAGCGACGTCGGTGATGACCAGGCCGCCACCGCGGTCGACCACGGGCTTGAGCCGCGGGTTCTGGGCGTCGTCCTGGGTGAGCGGCTGGACCGAGACGCCCAGCATCTCCTCCTTGGTCGCCTCGCCCTTGGGCTTGGCGCCGGCGCTCGCCACCTCGCTGTCCGCCTCACTGGGCGCGCGGGCAAGCCGCACGCTGAGGGTCTTGCGCTCGCCTCCCTGGCGCAGCACGGTGATCTCCACCGCGTCGCCCGGCTTTTTGAATGCCACCTTCTGCTGCAGCTGCGGCGTGTTGTCGATGGGCTCGCCGTCGAGCGCCACGATCACGTCACCCAGCTGGACGCCGGCCTTCTTGGCCGGAGAGTTGTCGTCGGTGTAGCTCTTCACCACCACGCCGGTGATCTGTTTCAGGCCCACGGCGGCGGCGTCGTTCTCGTCGGCGTCGACGATCCCGATGCCCATGACCGCGCGCTCCACGTGGCCGGTCTTGACCAGCTGTTCCATCACGGTGCGGGCCAGATTGATCGGGATCGCGAAGCCGTAGCCCGCGGAGAGCCCGTTGTCGCTCGCGATGGCCGAGTTGATGCCGACGACCTGACCGCGGATGTTGACGAGCGGTCCACCCGAGTTGCCGGGGTTGATCGCCGCGTCGGTCTGGATGAAGTCTTGAATCGCGTAGCGGGTCTGCTGCAAGCCCTGCAGCAGCCGGCCCTTGGCGCTGACGATGCCCGCCGTCACGGTGAAGGCGAACGCCTCGCCCAAGGGGTTCCCGATGGCCAGCGCCCACTCGCCCACGCGCGTCGAGTCGGAATTGCCGAACTGAACTGTGGGCAGGCCACGTGTGTCGATCTTGATGACGGCGACGTCGGTGTTGGGATCGGTGCCGACCACCTTGGCCGTGAACTCACGCTTGTCGTAGAGCTTCACGGTGACCTTGTCGGCGCCGGCGACGACGTGGTTGTTCGTGAGGATGTAGCCGTCGCCCGAGACGATGAACCCCGAGCCCGAGCCCTGCTCCACCTGAGGGCGCCGGCGCAGGTTCGGGAAGAAGTCCTCGAACCCCGGCGGCAGCCGCTGGTCCTGGGCGCGCTCGACGTGCTGCGACCGGATGAATACGACGGCCGGCTTCACGTGCTCCGCGACGCTCACGAACGCGTCGCCCAGGTCCGCAGTCGATCTGAGCGCCGGCGCCGGCAGGCGCGGCGCCGCCGCCTGTGCGGCGGCGATCGACTCCGTCGCGTCGCTCCGGCTGGGCAGACTGAGCGTGGACGCGAACGCCAACCCGAACACGAACGCAATCGCCACCAGCGTTCCGAACTTCAGCCAATCGCGCGTACGTACCGACATCGCCGTTCTTTCTCAGGTAGAGGTTACTTTTTCTTGTCGTCGTCCACGATCTCGTAGTCCGCGTCGACGACGTTGTCTTTCTTCTCGGCCCCGGCGCCCTCCGGGCCTCCTGCCGGCTGCTCGGCACCCGCGGCACCGGCCCCCGCCCCCGCCCCCCGCTGCGCCGCGTACAGCGATGCCCCCGCGGCCGAGTACGCCTGCTGCAGCTCCTCCAGTGCCCTGGAGATCTCGTCGCCGTTGCCGGAGCGGAGGGCCTGCTTGGCACCCTCGAGGCCCTTGTCGAGGCGGCTCTTGAGGGAGGCGTCGAGCTTGTCGACCCATTCTTTGGTGTTCTTCTCCACTTCGTACACCAGCGAGTCGAGGCGGTTGCGCTTCTCGATTTCGTCGCGGCGCCGCTTGTCCTCGGTGGCGTGGGCCTCCGCGTCCTTGACCATCTTGTCGATGTCCTTGTCCCCGAGCCCGGACGAGGCCTCGATCCGGATTTTCTGCTCCTTGCCGGTGGCCTTGTCCTTCGCGGAGACGTGCAGGATGCCGTTCGCGTCGATGTCGAACGTCACCTCGATCTGCGGCACGCCGCGCGGAGCCGGCGGAATCCCGGTGAGCTGGAACTTGCCGATGGTGCGGTTGTCGCTCGCCATCTGGCGCTCGCCCTGGAGCACGTGGATCTCGACCGTGGTCTGGGTGTCCTCGGCGGTCGAAAAGACCTCCGACTTCTTGGTCGGGATCGTCGTGTTCCGGGGGATGAGCACGGTGGTGACGCCACCCAGCGTCTCGATGCCCAGCGACAGGGGCGTCACGTCGAGCAAGAGGACGTCCTTCACCTCGCCCGCCAGCACGCCACCCTGGATCGCGGCGCCGATCGCCACGACCTCGTCCGGGTTCACACCCTTGTGGGGCTCCTTGCCGAAGAAGCTCTTGACGATCTCCTGGACCTTGGGCATGCGGGTCTGGCCGCCCACCAGGATCACTTCGTCGATCTCCGTGGGCTTGAGGCCGGCGTCCTTGAGCGCTTGTTCCATTGGCGGAATGGTCCGCTTCACCAGATCGTCCACCAGCTGCTCGAGCTTGGCCCGGGTGAGCGTCAAGTTCAGGTGCTTCGGCCCCGACTGGTCGGCCGTGATGAACGGCAGGTTGATCTCCGTCTGCATCACGGTCGACAGCTCCATCTTGGCCTTTTCGGCGGCCTCCTTGAGGCGCTGCAGCGCCATGGGATCCTTGGAAAGGTCGATCCCCTGGTCGCGCTTGAACTCCCCCACCAGCCACTCCATGATGCGCGCGTCGAAATCGTCGCCGCCCAGGTGGGTGTCGCCGTTGGTCGACTTCACCTCGAATACGCCCTCGGCCAGCTCCAGCACGGAAATGTCGTACGTGCCGCCGCCCAGGTCGTACACGGCGATCTTCTCTTCCTTCTTCTTGTCGAGGCCGTACGCCAGCGCGGACGCCGTCGGCTCGTTGATGATCCGCACCACGTCGAGGCCGGCGATCTTGCCGGCGTCCTTGGTGGCTTGACGCTGCGAGTCGTTGAAGTACGCCGGGACGGTGATGACCGCCTTCTCGACCTTGTGGCCGAGGTAGTCCTCGGCGGTCTGCTTCATCTTCTGGAGGATCATCGCCGAGATCTCGGGGGGCGTGTAGCGCTTGCCCTGGATCTCGACCGAGGCGAGGCCGTTCGGCCCTTCCACGACCTTGTACGGGACCCGCTTCGTCTCCTCCACCACCTCGCCCATCCGCCGCCCCATGAAGCGCTTGATCGAGAAGATCGTGTTCTGGGGGTTGGTAACCGCCTGCCGTTTCGCCACCTGGCCGACCAGCCGCTCCCCGTCCTTCGTGAACGCCACCACGGACGGCGTGACGCGACCGCCTTCGGCGTTGGGAATGACGACGGGATCCCCACCCTCCATCACCGCCACCACCGAGTTGGTGGTGCCCAGGTCGATCCCGATGATTTTCTCAGCCATGACGATTGCTCCTCATCCTAAGGTCGATGCGCGAAAGTAGCCGCTCGTCGCAGAGGCAAAGCCCGTGCCCGGAAAAGATGCCAGAATGACAGCCTAACGGAAGTCCTGTATCTTTCCGATGTGCTTCCGTATAGGGACGAGAACCCCACCGATCTGACCCCCGTTGTCACCATCGGCATCATCGCCCTGAACGCCGTGGTATGGCTGTTGGTTCAAGGGGGCGGCGTCAACGGCGAGCAGCTGGTCCGATCGGTGTGCGAGCTGGGGCTGATCCCCGGCGAGGTTTTACGCACCGTGCCGCCGGGAACGGCGCTGCCCCTCGGCCAGGGCATGCGCTGCGTGATCACGGCGCAGCCGCACTGGTGGACGGTGGTGACCTCGATGTTCCTGCACTCGGGGTGGCTGCACATCATCGGCAACATGTGGTTCCTGTGGGTGTTCGGGAACAACATCGAGGACTCGACGGGGCACGCGCGGTTCGTCGTGTTCTATCTGTTGTGCGGGACGGCGGCGGCGGCGGCGCAGATCGTGAGCGACCCGGCATCGCCGATCCCGATGGTGGGCGCGTCCGGGGCGATCAGCGGCGTGATGGGCGCCTACACTCTCCTGTACCCGCGGGTGCGGGTGCACACGATCGTGTGGCTGGGTTTCTTCGTGACGACGGTGGCCCTGCCGGCGTACGTGATGCTGGGGTACTGGTTCGTGCTGCAGCTGCTGCTCGGGGCCGCGGGCACGCTGTCCCGCGCGCAGGGCGGCGTCGCGGTGTGGGCCCACGTGGGCGGTTTCCTGGCGGGCATGGCGCTGATCAAGCTGTTCGTGAACGCGGAGTACCTGCAGCGCCGGCGCTCCCGGGTGATCATCCTTCCGCGTGGTGCTTGATCGTTTTTCCTTCCACTACGAACACGACGTCTTCCGCGATGTTGGTCGCCAGGTCGGCGACGCGCTCGAGGTTGCGGCTCACCAGGAACAGGTCCATCGCCGCGCCGATGATGTGCGGATCTTCCATCATGTGGGTGAGCAGAATCCGGAACACGGAGCGGTTCAGGGCGTCGACCGAGTCGTCGCGGCGGCAGATCTCGCGGCCCAGGGAGGCGTCGCCGCGCACGAACGCGTCGAGCGCCCCCGAGAGCATGGCGCGCGCCTGGCGCGCCATTTCCAGGAGCTCCGGCTCGGGCGCGACCATGCGGGCCCCCAGCAGCCGCTCGGCCGACTGCGCGATGTTCACGGCATGGTCGCCCACGCGCTCGAGGTCGTTGGCGATCTTGGTAGCGGCGACGAGCAGCCGCAGGTCCCGGGCCATGGGCTGCTGCGTGGCCAGCAGGTCGATCACCGTCTCCTCGATCTCGAGCTCGAGGGCGTCGATGGCGCGGTCGCCCGCGATCACGCGGGCCGCGTACGCGGCGTCGCGCTTGAGCAGCGCGTCGAGCGCGTGCCCCAGGGCTTCCTGGGCCTCGCCCGACATGGTGAGCAGCTTGGCCTTGAGCTCGGCGAGCTCGTCGTGAAAGTGGCGGTGTGCCGCTCGGGGAGAAGCGCTCATCCGAACCTTCCCGTGATATAGGCCTCGGTACGTTCGTCCGCCGGCCTCGTGAACAGCTGTTTGGTATCGCCGAACTCGATCAGGTGACCGAGATAGAAGAATCCCGTGAAGTCCGACACGCGGGACGCCTGCTGCATGTTATGCGTGACGATCACGATCGAGTAGCTCTGCTTCAGCTCCACCAGCAGCTCCTCGATGCGTTGCGTAGCGGCCGGATCGAGCGCCGAGCAGGGCTCGTCCAACAGGAGCACCTCGGGCTCGTTGGCGAGGGTGCGGGCGATGCAGAGGCGCTGCTGCTGGCCGCCCGACAGGCTGGTCCCGGGCGCCTCGAGCCGGTCCTTCACCTCGTCCCACAACGCCGCCTGGCGCAGCGCGCGCTCGACGCGCTCGGGCATATCGCGCTCGGGAGCGAGCGCGTTGAGGCGCGGGCCGTACGCCACGTTGTCGAAGATGCTCTTGGGGAAGGGGTTCGGCCGCTGGAACACCATGCCGACCTCGCGGCGCAGCGCGACCGCGTCCATGCCGCGCGAGAACACCGAGACGCCCTCGAGCAGGATGTCGCCGGTATGGCGCGTGCCCGGAATCAGCTCGTTCAGCCGGTTGATGGAGCGCAGGAACGTACTCTTGCCGCACCCCGACGGCCCGATCAGGGCAGTGACGGCCCGGCGTGGGATGGTGAACGTGAGATCGAACAGCGCCTGCGTCGCGCCGTACCAGAAGGCGTAGCGCCGGACGTCGATGATGGGGTTGGGACGGTCGGGCGGCCGGGCGGGCGGACGGTAGTCCCGTCCCACCGGTCCGGCGGTCCGGCTGTCCGGCAGTCCGACGATGGTCATCCGAACCTCCCGGTAATGTAGGCTTCCGTCTGCTCCTGCGCCGGTTTGGTGAACAGCTCTTCGGTGCGGCCGACCTCGACCAGATCGCCAAGATAGAAGAACGCGGTGTAATCCGAGACCCGGCCGGCCTGCTGCAGGTTGTGCGTGACGATGACGATCGTGTAGCCGCGCTTGAGCTCGTGGCACAGCTCCTCGATCCGCTGCGTGCCGGCGGGATCGAGCGAGGCCGTCGGCTCGTCGAGCAGCAGCACTTCCGGCTCGGGGGCGAGCGCGCGCGCGATGCAGAGACGCTGCTGCTGGCCGCCGGACAGATCGAGCGCGCTCTTCTTGAGGCGGTCTTTCACCTCGTCCCACAGGGCCGCCTGCCGCAGCGCGCGCTCCACGGCCGCGTCCAGGTCGCCGCGTGAGCGCCGGCCGTTCACGCGCAGGCCCGCCGCCACGTTGTCGTAGATGGTCATGGTGGGGAAGGGAGTCGGGCGCTGGAACACCATGCCGATGCGGCGGCGCAGCTGGACGGGATCGACGCCCGCGTCGTACACGTCGGCCCCGTCGAGCAGCACGGAGCCCGTGACCCAGCCGCCCTCGGACAGCTCGTGCATGCGGTTGAGACAACGCAGGAACGTGCTCTTGCCGCACCCCGACGGCCCGATCACCGCGGTCACGGTGTGCGCCGGGAACAGCAGGGACACGTCCTTTACCACGGCCCGGCGGCCGTACAGGGCCGTGAGCCGCACGGCCTCGAGCTGGAGCCGGGCGTCAACGGGCTGCGCCATGCCGTTGCCGGACGGCCGCGCGCGCGGCCAGGGCCAGGAGCAACACCAGGCCCATCAGGACGAGCGCCGCCGCCCACGCCAGGCGGTGCCATTCGTCGAAGGGACCGGTGCCGTACACGAAGATCTGCAGCGACAGAGTCTGCATCGGCTGCAGCACGTTGGTCGTGAAGTTCAGGTTGCCGAGCGCGGTGAACAGGAGCGGCGCCGTCTCACCCGCGATGCGTGCGATCCCGACGAGGCACCCGGTCACGATCCCGGCGAGCGCGGTGCGGGCCACCACGCGGAGCGAGGTGCGCCAGCGCGCATAGCCGAGCGCCAGCGCCGCCTCGCGCAGCGAGTGGGGCACCAGGCGCACCATCTCTTCGGTCGTGCGCGCCAGCATCGGCACCATCAGCATCGCGAGCGCCACACTGCCGGCGAGCGCGGAGAAGTGCCCCATGGGCCGGACGAGCCACGTCCACGCGAACACGCCGATCACGATCGACGGGGTGCCGTTCAGCACGTCGGCGACGAACCGGACGACCCACCCCAGGCGGCCGGAGCCGTACTCGGCGAGATACAATCCCGTGCCGATCCCGATCGGCAGGCCGATCAGCGCCGCCACGCCCACGATGAGCACCGTGCCGACGATCGCGTTGGCGACCCCACCCCCGGTCTGACCCGCGGGGACCGGACTCTTGAGGAAGAAACTCCAGTCGAGCGACGACGCACCTTTGGCGACGAGATGCAGGAAGATCAGCACGAGCGCCAGCACGGCGACGGCCGACAGGGCGGCCACGAGGCCGGTCATGACGCCGCTCACGATGCGGCGGCGCAGGCGGCGGGCGCTCACAGGGCCCGGCTCCCGACGGCGGTGCCGCGCGCCACACGCCAGATCATCAGGCGCGCCAGCGCGTTCACCACGACCGTGACGACGAACAGGATGAGCCCCACCTCGAACAACGCCGACAGGTAGAGGTTGGTGGTGGCCTCGCTGAACTCGTTCGCCAGGGCCGCCGCCATCGTATAGGCGGGCTGCAGCACCGACACGCCGATGTCGTGCCGGTTGCCGATCAGCATGGTCACGGCCATGGTCTCGCCCAGCGCCCGTCCCAGGCCCAGGATCACCGCGCCGATCAGGCCCGCCCGGCCATAGGGCACCACGGCGGTCCACACCGCCTCCCACCGGGTGGCGCCCATGCCGAGCGCCGCTTCGCGCTGGCTCGACGGCACGGCGAGCAGCACTTCGCGCGATACGGCGGCGATGTACGGGACGATCATGATCGCGAGGATCACGCCGCCGGCGAGCAGCGAGTTGCCGTAGAACACGCCCTGGAGGAACGGGGTCCAGCCCAGCACGGCGCGCAGCGGCGGGACCACGTAGGCGCGCAGGAACGGAATCAGCACGAAGATGCCCCACAACCCGTACACGACGCTCGGGATCGCGGCGAGCAGCTCGACCAGGAACGCCACGGGCTGACGCAGCCACTTGGGGGAGAACTCGGTCAGATAGATCGCGACGCCGAGCGCCAGCGGCACCGCGAACAGCAGCGCCAGGAGCGACGAGGCGATCGTTCCGAAGATCATGGGTGCGGCGCCGAACACGCCCGCCACCGGGTCCCACACCGATGTCCAGAGAAACCGGAATCCGAACCGCGTGATCGCGGGCCAGGCGCTCGCGCCCAGCTCGAAGACGAGCGCCAGCAGCAGCAGCGGCAGCAGCAGCGCGCAGCCGGTGAGTACGGCGCGGTACAGCCGATCGCCCACGTTGCGTCCCACCAGGAGCGGGCGGACGCGGGGCTGTGCGGGCGACGGCTGGGTCGCGGGCGACTCGATGGGGAGCGTCGTCATCGCGCGGAAACGTATCCGGGGTATGTCACGGCGCTGTAACAGCGGCGTGGGAGAAAAACCCCCCGCAGGCGCATAGCGCCGTGCGGGGGGCGCGACAGCCGGAAGGAGGGGCTACCGGGCTGCCGTCGTCCACACCGACTTACCGCCGGCCGTGATGCTCTTCAAGCGCGCCTCGATCCAGGGGGCGAGCTGCTTGGGCAGCGGCGCGTAGCCGAGCGGCGCGGCGCGCGACTGCCCTTGGGTCTCCGCCCACCACACGAACTTCACGAGAGCGGCCGCCTTGGCGGGATCGTCGTAAGCTTTGTGCAGCAGAAACCAGGTGAAGCTCGCCACCGGATACGCCGCCTCGCCGTCGGGATTGGTGATCGACACCCGGAAATCGGTGGTCGGTCCCATCTCCTTCATGGCGCCGGCGGCGGCCGCCGTGATGCTCTCGAGCGAGGCCACCACAAACTTGCCCGCCTTGTTCCGCACGGCGCCGGCCGGGAGCTGGTTGGCCATGGCGTAGCCCAGCTCGACGTAGCCGATCGCGCCGGGCGTCTGTTTCACCGTGGCGGTCACGCCCTCGTTCCCCTTGCCGCCCAGGCCGACGGGCCAGTTCACCGACGGGCCACGGCCCACCTTCTGCTCCCATTCGGGGCTGACTTTCGAGAGGTAATCGGTCCAGATGAACGTCGTGCCCGAGCCGTCGGAGCGGTGCACCACCACGATGTCACTTTCCGGGAGCTTCACGCCGGGGTTGGCGGACGCGATGCGCGCGTCGCTCCATTTCGTGATCTTGCCGAGGAAGATGTCGGCGAGCACGTCGGGCGTGAACTTGAGCGTCGCCTTGACGTCGGGAAGATTGTAGGTCGGGACGTCGCCGCCCAGCACCGTCGGGATGTGGAGCACATTGCCGTTGATCGCGGCGATGGCGGAGTCTTTCATGGGGGCATCGCTCGCCCCGAAATCCACGGTGCCGTCGGAGAACTGCCGGATCCCGCCGCCCGACCCGATCGACTGGTAGTTGAGCTGGACGTCGGTGTGGGCCTGGTTGTAAGTCAGCATCCAGTCCTGATAAATGATGTTTGGGAACGTCGCGCCGGCGCCGTTGAGCTTCACCTGCGCCCGGAGGGGAGCGGCGAGCGCCAGGGCGGCGGCGAGAGCGATGAGGGGCGATTTCGGCATACGGGTTTCCTCGTCGGAGTTAGAACGTGAACTGAGTCTGGAACAACGCCTGGGAGCGGGTCGCTTCCTGCGCCGCGGTGGGCGTCCCTTGGTAGCTCAGGTGATCCCAGTCACCAAGCAGCCGCCAGTTGGGCGTCAGCTGATAGGAGACGCCGCCGATGAAGCGCGTCTGTTTGTCGGTGGTACTTCCGGCCTGCGCGTGGAAAATGTCCACTCGAGCGATCACGGCGGCCTTGGAACCTGTGAACTTGTAGACGCCGAAGGCGCTGTAGAGGTGGCCGTTGGTCGCGGCTCGCAGACCGTCCTGGGCCGCCGCGGCCTCCCCGGCGAGGGTGAGCTGCTTGGTCCGGTAGGACACCATCGCGATGTAGCGGTCACGGTCCGCGTAACCCGCGGCCTTGCCGTAGGCGGCATAGCCGGTGATGCGCAGTCCGCCGACCCGACTGGAGTCGTTCGTGTCGAGCACGCGCACCGAAACGCGCGCCATCGCATCCTTCCCCTGGCTCCCCGCGCCCGCGACCTCTCCGGTCTTGTACGTCTCCCCGTTCACGACGGTGAACTGAAAGTTGACCTTGTCGGGACCCCACTTGCCGTCCACGCCCACCCCGAAATCAGCCGCGGAGAGGTAGCCAGCCCGCTCCATCGCCATCTGTCCCTGCATCCGGTAATCCCACAGCGCCTCTTCCCAGTCTAGCCACGGCGTATGGATCTGGCCGGCCTTGAAGGTGAGGGGGCTGCCCTGCGGCGTATACGTGGCGAAGGCGTACTTCAGCCGGTACCCGAGCGAGCCGTCGGCGTTGCGGTAAATGTCCGCGGTGACGCGCGTGCCCACGCCGCCCGAGAATCGGCCCACGACGTTCACGTATGCACGGGTGACGTCAAAGCTGTTGAAATGGTTGACGGTGTCCTTCAGCTGATAGAGGTATTGCGTGTAGACCAGACCACCGACCGTCACCTGGGGAGGCGCCGGGGCTTGCGCGGCGAGCCGAGTCACGCCGGCTGCGGCGGTGACAACGGCCACTCCGAGCGCTCGACGGATAAAGGACGGCATTGGGTGTCTCTCCTCGCGGGAATGGGTTGTGGTGCGCGTGCGACGTCGGGGATAATCGAGCCCCCGCGCGTCACGACCGAGCGCGTGGGGTGTAACGAACTCGTAACGGGTGCGAGGAACGGGCGAGGCGGACGGGCACCACGGGTCTCAGCCGCTCCCCGAAGCCCGTGAGGGTCTGCACCAGCGCGGGGAGCTTCGCGTCGAGCCACTCCGTGACCAGCCGTTCGAACAGGCGCGCCTCGGTCTCGCTCGCGAGCCGCGCCAGCGCGAGCGGTCCCGCGCTCGCCGGCGTGGGGCGCGCGGCGGCGGCCTCCGCCACCGCATCGCCCAGCTCCTCGGCCAGCACGTGCGCGTCGTGGAGCTCCCCCAGCAGGTCCTGGAGCCGCCGGCACGGCGCCACGAGCACGGCGGCATCCGCAAGCGCGCCGGCGAGCGTCTCGAGGAGGTAGCGCACTCGCTTGACGGCGATGCGTGCGTTGTGGATCGCGGATTCGTCACCGGGCGAGCGTGCGGCGTCGAGCGCCTGCTCCAGGTCGACGGCCTGGTCGCGCAGGAGACGGGTGGCCGCCGTGCCGAACGACGGTTGCCCGGGACTCCGGTCGCGATCGCTCGTGGCGCGGTTAAGGGCGCGCCGCACGCGCCGCTCGAGCCGGCGGAACTGCGGCGGCACTTCCTCGCGGATGGCGGCGTAGGCACGGTCGCGGCGATCGAGTAGCCGGGCCCGCAGCCAGGCCAAGCCGCCGCGCGACCCGCGACCGAGCGCGCCGGCATGATCACGAATCCAGGCGAGCTGCACTTCGGCGTCGCGGCCGGCGCCGGTCGTGCGCGCCAGATCGCGCAGGCGACGCTGGAGCTTTTTCGGGACGGCGTCGCCCAGCTCGGGGCGGAACCCGCGCAGCGTGCTGCGCAGGCGGCGCAGCGCGACGCGGAAGTCGTGCAGCGCCTCGGTGTCGTCGGGATCGGCGAGCCGGCCGAGCGCGGCGCGCGCTCCCTCGAGCAGGGTGAGACCGATGAGCGCCGCCGCGTTGCCGGCGGGACGCGCGAGCAGGTCCGGGGGCGCCTTAGGCATGCTCCCCCAGGCGGCGCAGGTGTTTGGGCCCGAGGAACCAGTCGAGCGCGGCCGCGCCCGGGCCGATCGCACCGGAAAACTCGAGCAGGCAGGCCGCGCCTTTGCGCAGCTCGAGGAACGGGCCATTCGCGCCGACGAGCAGCGCGCACACGAGGCGGCTCAAGTCGGGCTCGTGACCCACGATCGCGACCACGCCCCGGGCGTGAAGGTCGGCGAGCCAGCCCACGACGCGGTCCAGGCCGCAGCCCGGGGCCAGCTCCGGTACCTGGTCCACGCCGAGCCCGCCGTAGACATGGGCGATGATCTCGGCCGTCTCGAGCGCCCGCTTGTAGGGGCTCGTGGCGAGGATGTCCAGCTCGGGGATGATCTGTTTCAGGCCGAGGGCGCCCCGCTCCATCTTGCGGCGGCCTTCCGGCGTGAGGGGCCGGGCGGAATCGTCTTTGTGGGAGCGCGCGAAGTCCGCGCGATCTTCCGCGATGGCGTGCCGGACCACGAGCAGCTGCAAGGGTTCCCGCTCAGGCGGGGGCTGGCTCGGCGCGCACCGGGATAGGAAGGGGCCGCCGCGCGATGGGGATGAAGGGGGGGCGCACCTCGGTGCCACTCTCGCGCGCCGCCTCGCGTGCGAGCAGCTGCAACGCCACCTGCGACCGCAGCGGGGCCTCGCCCGCGCCGGGGAGACGCCGGCGGTAGGTGCCGTCCGGGAGCAGCTCGCGGGCCTTGGTGTTATCGCCCAGGACGGACGGGAGGATCTCCCCCACGATGCGCGCCTGCAGCGCGGGGTCCTCGATGGCGAAGGCCGTCTCGATGCGGCGCCAGAAGTTCCGGGGCATCCAATCGGCGCTGGCGAGCAGCACCTCGGGGTTGCCGCCGTTCTCGAAATAAAAAATCCGGCTGTGCTCGAGGAACTTGTCGACGATGCTCGTGACCCCGATGGTCTCCGATACGCCGGGGAGCCCGGGGCGAAGACAGCAGATGCCGCGGATCACCAGCTCGATCGGCACGCCCGCCTGCGAGGCCCGGTACAGCGCATCGATCACCGACGGCTCGACCAGGGCGTTCATCTTCACCACGATCCGGGCCGGGCGGCCGTCCCGCGCGTTGCGCTCTTCGCGTTCGATGAGGGCGATCATCCGCTCTCGCATGCCCAAGGGCGCGACGGTCAGCTTCTTCCACTGGTATCCGTCGGCGTATCCGGTGAGCAGGTTGAACAGCGCGCTCGTGTCCTCTCCCACGTCCGGATGGGCGGTGAACAGGCCGAGGTCCGTGTAGACGCGGGCGGTGGTGGGATTGTAGTTGCCGGTGGAGAGGTGGACGTAGCGGCGGATGCCGTCGGCCTCGCGGCGCACGACCAGCACTGCCTTGCAATGGGTCTTCAGGCCCACGATGCCGTACACGACGTGCACGCCCGCTTGCTCGAGGGTGCGCGCCCAGGTGATGTTGTTCTGCTCGTCCATGCGCGCCTTGAGCTCGACCAGCGCGGTGACCTGCTTGCCGTTCTGGGCCGCGCGGGCCAGCGCGGAGACGATGGGGCTCGCGCCGCTGGTGCGATACAGCGTCTGCTTGATGGCGAGTACCTGGGGATCGTCCGCCGCCCGTTCCACGAAGTCGACCACGCAGCCGAACGACTCGTAGGGCAGGTGGACCAGCACGTCCTGGGTGCGGATCACGTCGAACAGGTCACGCCCCTGGGCGAACGACGGCGCCACGCGCGGGACCAGCGGCTCGTCCTTGAGCGCCGGGAACTCCTCCAGCCGGTGCAGGGCCATAAGGGCGGTGAGATCGACGGGGCCCGGCACGCGGTACACGTCGGGCGGCTGCAGGTCGTGCGCATCCGACAGCATCTGCGCGAACGCCGCGTCCGCGTCGGCCAGGATCTCCAGCCGGACGGGATCGCTGCGGCGCCGCTGGCGCAGGCTCTCTTCGATCATTTCCAGGAGGTCTTCCGCGTCTTCCTCCTCGATCGTGAGGTCGGTGTTGCGCGTGACGCGGAATACCGTGTGGCTCACGACGCGCAGCCCGCCGAACAGCTCGCCCAGATGACGGGCGATGACGTCTTCGAGCAGCACGAAGCGCACGCGCCCGGCGCCGCGCGCCGACACCACCATCACGCGGTCCAGCACGGCAGGGACCTGCACCACGGCGAAGTGGCGCCGCTCCTGCCGACTGCTGCGGCGCTCCACCACCAGGGCGATGTTGAGGCTCTTGTTGTGGACGTGGGGGAAGGGGTGCCCCGGATCGATAGCGAGCGGCGTGAGCACGGGCGCGATGCTCGAGTGGAACAGGGCCTCGACCTGCCGGCGCTCGGCGTCCGTCAGGTCCTCGAGCCGCACCCGCTCGACCCCGCCGGCCGCGAGTCCCGGGAAGACCTCCTCGTCGAGAATGCGGTACTGCTCGGCCACCAGCGCATGCGCCCGCCGCTCGATTGCGGCCAACTGCTCGGCCGGCGCCATCCCGTCGGCGCCGTAGTCCTGCGGCTCCACCCCGGCGTACACCTGCTGCTGCAGGCCGGCCACCCGGATCTCGAAGAACTCGTCCAGGTTGGAGCTGAAGATCGCGAGAAACTTGAGCCGCTCGAGCCACGGGTTCGACGGGTCGGCCGCTTCCTCGAGGACCCTGGCGTTGAACTCGAGCCACGACAGCTCGCGGTTCAGGTAATGGTCCGGGGCGTAGGCGGGGGGAACGCGGTCCGGCATGCTCAGCTCCGCGCCCTGGGCCGCGACCAGCCGAGCGCCAGCTCGGCGTCGAATGCCCGCTCGAACAGCTCCGCCTTCCGCTTGGCGTCTTCCAGCTCGATCGCTGGGTCGCGGGCCGCGCTCACCGACAGCCCCACGCGACCCTCGCGCACCCGGCAGCGCATGCCGCTCACGACCTGGCCGTGCGTGCGGTCGAGGCCATCGGCCACGCGGAGAATGCCTGCGAGCCGCCGCACCAAGCGGCGCTCGCCCCGGTCGAGGCGGGCGAAGTTGGGGTGTCGCTTTCCGGGCACGGCGCGTCGGTGGTAGCGCGCCACGTTGGCGATCAGCTCGACCTCGCGGGCCGAGAAGCCGCGCAGCTCGCCGTGCATGATCAGATGGTACGCGTGCTTGTGATGGCGCTCGTGGTTGATCAGGTAGCCGATGTCGTGCAGCAGCGCCGCGGCGCGCAGGATGTCGCGCCCCGCGGGAGACAGGGCGTAGGCGTCGCGCAGCCCGTCGAACAGTTCGCCGGCGAGACGCGCCACCTGCTCGCAGTGGCGCTCGTTGGAGCGACACTTGCGGGCGAAGCGGCGCGCGGACTCGAGCCGGTCGGGCGGCGGCGTGCGCTCGGGCTGCGGCCTGCCCGGCAGCTCGTCGAGCATCGCCAACAAGAGGCCGTCCCGAACGCCGCGGTCGTTCACGAGCACGCGCTGGGTGCCGAGCCACTTCGTGAGCCGCGCGATGACGGCGACACCCGCGACGATGATGTCGGCACGGTGAGGGTTGAGCCCCGGGATCTGGCGCCGCGCGTCGAGCGGCGTCTCGCGCAGGCGGGCGAGGAGACGGGTGACCTCGGCGCGGTTCAGCGGGTAGTCGCGCGCGTGGGTCACCTTGCCCTCGCGCTCCGCCTGCGCCATCTCGACGAGGTTCGTGAACGTCCCGCCGCTGCCGATCATCACCTCGGCTGCGAACGGAGGCTTGCCGATCGCGTCGCGGATTGCCTGGTCGATACCGCGCCGCAGGGCTTTCCAGTGCTTCGGCCGCAGGGGATCGGACTTGCCGTACTGCTCTGCCAGCCGCACCGCCCCGAGCGGCAGCGAGACCATCTGCTCGACCGCGCCCCCGGCCGCGAGGATCACCTCGGTGCTGCCCCCGCCGATATCGACGATCGCGGTGAGCCGGTCGTCCAGGTCGTAATGCCGGATGGCGCTCCGAAACGCGAGGCGTGCCTCCTCTTCGGGCGACACGACCTCGATGCGCACGCGGTGGCGGCGCCACGCCTCGCGCACGAAGTCCCGACCGTTCGCCGCTTCCCGCACCGCGCTCGTGGCGATGGCGCGCAGCTCGGCGGTGCCGAAGCCATCGGCGATCGCTTTCATCTTGCCGAGCGCGTGCAGCGACTGCTCCATGGTCCCATCGCCGAGCCGCCCGCTCGCGTACAGCCCCCGGCCGAGCCGGGTCATCGCGCGGTCCTGATCGAGTACGCGGTAGGAGCCGTCCGGCTGCACCTCGGCGACCACGAGGCGTATGGAATTGGTGCCGATGTCGATCGCCGCGAACCGGGGGAACGGGGGTGGCTCGGCTGCGGGCTTCGCGGGACCTGCGAGCGCCGCCGGGTCCGCGCCTGTCGCCAGTGTTGCGGTCACGGTGCAGTCGAGGAGGGTGAAGGGTGCGCGCGACGACTACCGGCTGGAGTGTATCCGCGACGTGCCGGTCGCGATAGAGCAATTGTCACAGTGAGGTCACGATTGTCACAACAGTGTAACGAACTCAGACCGCCACTTCTCCGGCCGCCGGGAGAGCGGCGTGCTGGCTCAGGTGCCGCGAGGCGTGCTCCCACCGGCGGGTTGCAGCGGGGACTGCCGGTACCTGGGCATGTACAGCGTGGGTCGAGCGCAGCTGCACGGGCCAGGGCGCGGGATCGCCGCCTCGGGACGGCCGGTGCGCGTGCGATACTCGAGCGCGCGAGCGCTGGCGACGTAACCGCCACACTCGATGCAATGAATCGACTCCACGTCGTTACTCCGATCTGGCCGGAGACCGCCGGCCGCGGTGTTGGGCAAGGGCGACACAAAAGTGCATCACGGCCCGGTCCCCGGCTAGTGGCGTCTTGCCGCTCGCGGTACGGGCCGATAGCCTACACCCCTCGTGTCGAACAGCGCGGCGGAGCTCACGGTCGTCAAGGGGACCTGCTATCCCCTGTTCGCCTACGACATCGCGCAGGCGATCGACCTGGACGGTGCCGAGCAGCGCATCCTCGCGGGCACCGAGCGGCAGACCGTCAAACAGAAGCGCCGCGCGCCGGCGTTCTTCGAGTACCGGCCGGCCCCGCTGCGGGTGTCGCTGCCCGCGCCGCCCCTTGCCCTCGGGTCGTTCAGCACCGGGTCGACCGTGGAGGTGTTGCTCTACGATTTCGGGGCCGTGTCGCTGAGCTACGCGATCCCGATCGACGGCCCGCTGGCGTCGCTGGCATCGCTCTCGCACGAGCTGTGGGGCAACGAGCGGCTGCTCGCGGACTCGCGCGGCCATGTGGAGCGGCTCGTCGCGACCCTCGGCGCAGCGGCCCTCCGGTCCCACATCGCCCAGTTCGTCGAGGACTACGCCATCTTCGAGGTGGAGCGCTTTGCGCCGGCGTGCGATGCCGCCACGCTGGCGGCGCAGCACGCCCACACGATCGCGCAGATCCTGCGAGCCGAACCGCACCGGCTGTCGCAACAGGAGATCGCCGACGCGACGTCGTCGCGCCTCTCGTTCGGTCCTGACGACGCCACGTTCATCGACACGGACGTGAGCCTGCTGTTCGATCCCGAGGGCGAGGACGTGCGCGCCGTGATCGAGTTCGCCAACACGCAGCTCCTGGAGATGCGCTACCTCGATCAGCAGCTCGACGACGCGTTGGAGCGGGCCTACGGCCTGCTGTCCAAGCGGCGCTGGTCGGCGCTGCGGGTCCCCAGCCTGTATGGCTCCGATCTGCGCGAGCTGGCTCAGCTGCAGCTCGACGCGGCTATTCTGTTCGAGCAGGTGACGAACGCGTTGAAGCTAATCGGCGAGCAGTACCTCACGCGCGTGTACGGCCTCGCGTCGCGGCGGTTTCATCTCGCGGAATGGGATGTCAGCATCACGCGCAAGCTGCAGACGGTCGACAGCATCTACACCCGGATGGCCGATCGTGCCGCCACCCGCCGGCTCGAGATGCTGGAGTGGATCATTATCGTGCTGTTCACGATCTCCATCATCGTTTCGCTGGGGCCGGCCCTGCTGCCGCATTGATGGAGCGTCGCGACCGACTGGTGACCGCCCGGTCACCGGACGGTGACGCGGGGGGACGACATTGCAGGCAGACGGGACAAGGGCTCTCACCGAGCAGTACGCCCTATTCCCCAGGCCGTGGTCGCGGTGTGACGGCCACCTCGCCCGGCCGAGTCAGCCCCGGGGAGCAGTCGGCCCCGGGGCTTGACGTTCCCCCCGCCGGAAGCGGTACCCCGCGCCGCGCACCGTCTCGATCCAGGCCCCGACGGGCCCGAGCTTCCGACGCAGGCGCTGCAGGTGCATGTCGACGGTGCGGGTGCGGATGTCGGGTTGCGCCTGCCAGACCGTCTCGAGCAGCTGCGCGCGGGTCTGGACGCGGCCTTCCCGCTCGAGCAGCGCGCGCAGCAGCTTGAATTCGGTGGCGGTGAGCACGACTTCGACACCGTCGAGCGTCAGGCGGTGCGCGGCGGTGTCGAGCACGATCGGCCCGGCGCTCAGTCGGCCGCCCACGGCCCCCGCCGGCGCGCGCAACCGGCGCAGCACGGCGCCCACCCGCAGCACCAGCTCCGGCGGCGAGAACGGCTTGGGCAGGTAGTCGTCGGCCCCGAGTGAGAGGCCCCGGATGCGGTCGGCTTCTTCCCGGCGGGCGGTGAGCAGCAGGACGCCGATCTGGCGCGTCTCCTCGCGGCGCCGCAGCTCCGCGAGCACGTCGTAGCCCGACACGTCCGGCAGCATGAGATCGAGCACGACGGCGTCGGGCCGCTCTTCGCGTGCGGCGTCGAGCGCCTCCCGGCCCCCGGTCGCCGTCGTGACCCGGTAGCCGGCCTTGGCCAGATGGTACGCGACGAGGGCCGTGATGTCGGCCTCGTCGTCCACCACCAGAATGCGTTGCGGAGCGACGCTGTCCTGCGGCACGAGGGGAGGGTAGGTCGCGCCTGTGACGAACGTGTCACGGGCGTGAGACCGCTGTGTAAAGGATGCGGGTTTCGTTGCGCCGTTGTGACCGACCTGG
This sequence comes from Gemmatimonadales bacterium, assembly GCA_036522815.1. Lineage (GTDB taxonomy): Bacteria > Gemmatimonadota > Gemmatimonadetes > Gemmatimonadales > GWC2-71-9 > AG41. Next base: position 34,617 of record DATDFC010000125.1, read on the forward strand.
CGTGCGCGCGCCACGGCGCCCGTGACCCGCCGCGGGCACACTACGGCTCCTTCTTTTCCGGAGACACCATGCACCATTCTGTGACCAGAGTCGCGGCCGCCGCCGCGCTCGCGATGCTCGCGGCGCTCGGCGTCGCGGGCTGCGAGCCCGACCATGTGACCCAGCCGGCGGCCCCGAGGCGCGCCCTCGCCGCGGCCCGCGTCGACGATGCCGGCCGCGCCGGCGACGCCGGGCTGCGCCAGCTGGATCATATCGTCGTCATCTACCTCGAGAACCGCAGCTTCGACAACCTGTACGGCGAGTTCGCCGGAGCGAACGGGCTCGCGGTCGCGGCTGGCGCCCCGCTGCAGGTGGACGCGTCGGGCACTGCATTCGGCACGCTTCCCGCGGTCCCCGGCATGTCCACGATCCCGTTGACCCTGGCCAACGCGCCGTTCAACATCGAGCAATTCGTGGCCGCCAACGTGCCGACGCGTGACCTCGTCCACCGCTTCTACCAGGAACAGTCGCAGATCGATGGCGGCCGCATGGACCGGTTCGCCTTCGTGAGCGACGCCAAAGGGCTGGTGATGGGCTTTTACCACACGGCCGGGCTGCCGCTGGCAGCGGAGGCGGCCCGCTACACGCTGTGCGACAATTTCTTCCACGCGGCCTTCGGCGGCTCGTTCCTCAATCACTTCTGGCTCATCGCGGCGCGGACGCCCGTGTTCCCGGGTGCGCCCGCGGCCAGCGTCGCGCAGCTCGACGGCAGCGGCGCCCTGGTGCGGGACGGCTTCGTCACGCCGGACGGGTTCGCGGTGAACACGGCGTTCTCGGTGAATGCGCCGCACCCCGCGAGCGTCCCGGCGGCCCAGCTCGTTCCCAACCAGACGTTCGCCACGATCGGCGATCGTCTCTCCGAGAAGAACATTTCGTGGGCGTGGTACTCGGGGGGCTGGAACGACGCGCTGGCCGGTCACGCCGGCCCGCTGTTCCAGTTCCACCATCAGCCGTTCATTTACTTCGCCAACTACGCCGACGGCACGGCGGCCAAGGCGGAGCACCTGAAGGATGAGCAGGACTTTCTGGTGGCGCTCGCCAGCGGACGGCTGCCGGCCGTGTCGTTCGTCAAGCCCTATGGCCTCGACAACGAGCACCCCGGGTACACGGATCTGATCACCGGTGAACAGCACGTCCAAGCGCTCATCGACGCGGTGCGCGCAAGCCCGCACTGGAACCATACCGCGATCGTCATCACCTACGACGAGAACGGCGGCTTCTGGGATCACGTCGCGCCGCCCGTGGCGGATCGCTGGGGGCCCGGCAGCCGCGTGCCCGCCATCGTGATCTCGCCCTTTGCGCGCAAGGGATACGTCGATCATCACCGCTACGACACGACGTCCATCCTGGCGTTGATCGAGCACCGCTGGGGGCTCGCGCCGCTGTCGCCGCGCGACGCGGCCGCGGACCCGCTGAGTGGGGCGTTTGAATTCTGAGGGACTCGGGACTCGGGACTCGGGCTTAGGGGTGGCTCACTGGCCCCTAGCCCCCAGGCCCGAGCACCTTCACCGCAGCGACCGCCCCGCCCAGTCCCAGCGCGACCCCCGCGACCACGTCGCTCAGGTGATGCACCCGCAGGGCAACTCGAGAGTAAGCGACCAGCCCGGCCAGCGGCAGGACGAACGGTGCGGTCAGCGGATGGGCGAGTGCGACCGTCGCGGCCACCGCGGTCGCCGCCGCCGCATGACCCGAAGGAAAGGAATGCGGATCGGGCAGATCCACCAGCGCGAGCGGCGTACCGCTCGCGTCGCACGGGCGCGCCCGCGCCACGGCGCGCTTCAGGATCTGCACCACCAGATGCGAGCCCGTGTTGGCGAGCAGCGCCGCGAGACCGAGGCGCGGTTGTCCCACGGCCACCAGCGCCAGCCCGATGCCGAGCGTGAAGCGCGCGCCGCCGAGGTGGGTGAGCCAGCGCATCACGCCGCTACGGGTGCGGCCCGCGGCGCGGGCACGAACGCGTCCAGGAGCGGGCGGCCCTCGTAGCCGTCGGGCACCGGCACCCCGAACCACCACAACACGGTCGCGGGGATGTCCAGCAGGGAGATGGCTCGCGTCAACTGGTGGCGGCGTGTGACGCCGGGCCCAGCTATCACCAGCGGGATGTGATCGTTGACGGGGTGGGGGTCGTCGTGCTCGTTGGCCCGGACGCCGCCGCCGCCGTGGTCCGCCGTCACGATAAACACGGCTTCATCCGTCCATCCGGCGAGCGAGCCCACCGCCGCATCCACCTCCGTGGCCGCCGCGAGGTACGGATCCGACATCCAGCCATAGGCGTGTCCCGCGCGATCGCAATCGGGCAGGTAGAGAAACAGCAGCCGCTCTTCCCGCTGGCACAAGAGCCGGTGTGCCGCCCCCGCGGCGTCGCGCGCCCGGGTGCCCTTGGCCACGAGCCGGCGAACGCCGGCGGTGGCCGCGAGCGACCAGGCGATGGGCAGGGCGGCGGGACCGAGCTCGCCCGTCACGACGTCGGTCGGGATGCCGGCCCGAGCCAGCTCCCGCGCCACCGGCCGCAGCGAGCGCAAACCCGACAGAAAAGCCAGGCCGGGCTCGGTGAGGCGGTGGGTCTGGGGCGCGACGCCGGTGGCGAGCGAGGCGAGGGCGGCCACCGTGGCGCTGGGGCGGACGGTGCGGGCCTGGCGGGCGAGAGTAAAGGCGCCGCCCAGCGCATCGAGCGACGGCATGATGCCGGGAGCCACCGCATCGGGCCGCAGCCCGTCGGCCAGGACGATCACTAGGCGGCGCACGTCGCGGTCCTCCGCTCGGTGACCCCGATCAACCCGGCGTAGCGCGTGAGCAGCTCCGCGTTCTCCGGCTCCACGTCGCGCTCGATGGCCCGCTCGCGCGCGGCCGCGCCGAGCAGGAAGCGGCGGGCGGGATCGACCGCCAGCTCGATGATCGCGTGGGCGTAGCGCTGCACGTCGCTCGGCGGCACGAGCACCCCCGTGACGTCGTGGCGGATGCTCTCCCGAAAGCCGCCGGCGTCCGCCGCGACCACGGCCACACCGGAGGACATCGCTTCGAGCGCGACCAGCCCGCAGGTTTCGGTATGCGAGGGGAACACGCACAGGTCGGCGCTGGCGTACAGCGTGGCGAGATGCTGCCGCGGCAGAAACCCCAACATGCGAACGAAGGGGAGATCGGCCTCGATGTCCCGCGCCACCGGCCCCTCGCCGGCGGCGACGAACGTGGCGCGCTGGCCGAGGGCGTCGTGCGCCGTGTACCAGGCCGCGATCAGCACGTCGAGGTTCTTTTCGCGGGCGAGGCGGCCCACGTGCAGCACGACCGCCGTGTCGTCCCCGCCCGCGAGCCAGCGCCGCCAGCCCGCGTCGCGCCGCCCTGGGTGGAACAGGCGCGTGTCGACGCCGCGCCCCCACACGGCGGCGTGGGCGATGCCGCGCCGCACCAGCTCGTCGCGCACGCCCTCTCCCGGCGTCAGCGTCAACGCCGCGGGGCCGTGGAACCGCTCCAGCCAGCGCCAGACCGCCGGCTCGAGAAAGCCCACCCCGTAGTGCCGGCTGTACTGCGGGAAATTGGTGTGGAACGATGTGACGAGGGGCAGCTTGCGCGCCAACGCGTAGCGCCGGCCGGCGACGCCGAGCGCGCCTTCCGTGTGGACGTGCAGCAGGTCCGGCTGGAACTCGTCGAAGAATTCGGCGACACGCTTGAAGCTCGGCCAGGACATGCGGATGTCGGGGTACAACGGGAACGGCAGGGAGCCGACTCGCAGCTCGCGCTCGCCGGCGGCTCCGACGAAGTCCGGGTAGCGCGGCGCCACGACGGCCACCTCGTGGCCCTGGCCGCGCAGCAGCGCGACGGTGCGGCGGACCACCGTCGTCACCCCGTTGACCTGGGGGAGGTAGGTGTCGGAGACGAGTCCTATGCGCACGAGGGCACGATGCCCCCGCGCGGTCAAGCTTCGGTGACGCCGATGTGACGGACGTGTAACGGCATACGGGCGAACGGCCTGAAGGACTTAGCCCCCGTCTCCCGGGAAGAACAGGCGGACGGTCGTGCCCTTGCCGAGCGTGCTCGACGCCTCGACCCGCCCCCCGTGCGCCTCGAGCAGGTGCTTCACGATGGCCAGGCCCAGCCCGGTGCCCCCCTCCTCGCGCGAGCGGCCGGGGTCGGCGCGGTAGAAGCGCTCGAAGATGCGGGGCAGGTGCTCGGGGCCGATCCCCGAGCCGGTGTCCGCCACGGCGACGCTCACTCCCCCGGGTGCGCGGTCCACGGACACTTTGATGCGGCCCCCCGCAGGCGTGTGGCGCAGGGCGTTGTCGAACAGATTCGTGAAGATCTGACGCAGCGCATCGGGATCGGCGGTCACGCCACCGCCGCCGGCGGCAGCGACCGTGAATTCGACGCGGGCGTTGCGGGCGCGGTCGGCGAACGCGTTCCATGCCTCGGCCGCGATCGCCGGGACGTCGGCGCGCTCGGGGGTGGGCTGCCAGCGTCCCGACTCGATGCGCGACAGGTCCAGCAGGTCGTCCACTAGGCGCTGCATGCGATGCGCGTTGTTCAGGATGGTGCGGGCGAAGCGCTCGGTCTCCTTGCCCGCGTCCTCCGTGGCGAGCGTTTCGGCGTACCCGGCGATGGAGGTGAGGGGGGTCTTGAGCTCGTGGGACACGTTGGCGACGAAGTCCCGGCGCACGGCTTCCAGCCGCCGTAGCTCGGTGACGTCGCGGATCACGAGCAGCGCGCCGTCGTTCGGCAGGGCGCGGCCGGTCACGAGCAGCGCGCGCCCGCCCCGCTCGAGCTCGTGCGGCTCGGCTTCGCCCCCCGCGAGCAGCGTCTCGACCAGGTCGCGCGCCGCCTTTTCGTGGAACAGGCCGGCCAGGGCGGGGAGGGGATCGTCCGAGCCGTACCCCAGCAGCCGCCGCGCCGCGCGGTTGAGGGTGACGATCGCGCCGCGCGCGTCCGCCGCCAGCACGCCATCGGTCATGGTTTCGATCAGCGCGGCCGTCTCCTCGCGCTCGCGCACCAGCTCGGCGAAGCGCCCATCGAGCTGCTCGTGCATGGCGCGCAGCGCGACCACGTGCTGAGCGACCTCGGGCACGCGCGCGTCGGGAAACTCGGGCTGGCGTCCGTCCGCGATGGCGCGGGCGGCGGATCCCAGCTGCACCAGGGGCCGGGCGACCTCGCGCGAGACGATCCAGGCGAGCACGCCCGCGCCCAGCACGGCCGCGATCCCGGCGAGCGCGATGGCGCCCTGGACCGCGCCCACCTGCCGGTCGACCGCCGCCAGAGTCGTCGAGACGCGCACGATCGCGAGCCCCGGCGGCCCGCTACGCAGCGCCACGTACATACGGCGCTCGTTGGTCGACGCGCTCAACCGCCTGCCCCGTCCCTCGCCGCTGGCCAGCGCCTGCTGGACCTCGGGGCGCATCAGGTGGTTCTCGAGCCCACCGAGCGACGCGCGGTCGAACTCCGTGTCGCCGCGCACCCTGCCGGTGGAGTCGATCAGGGTGACGCGATGCCCGACGCTCGCGCCCAGCCGGCGCGCGAAATCGGGCCAGCGCAGCGAATCCGCGGGCAAGAGGGTCGCGATCAGCTGCGCTTCCCGTTCGAGCCCGTGGGCGATTTCGTCCTCGAGGTAGCTCCGCAGCAGCCGGTCGGCGGCGACGGCGAGGCCCGCCACGGCGAGCGCGGCCAGCAGGCCGGTCGTGACGAACAGGCGGGTAGCGAGCTTCACGCGCGCCGGCGCGGGCCCGGGTCGGGGCGCCGGAAGCGATAGCCGGCGCCGCGCACGGTTTCGATGTGATCACCCGCTTTCCCGAGCTTCTGGCGCAGGCGCTGCACGTGCATATCCACGGTGCGCGTTTGGATGTCGGGCTGGGCCTGCCACACCGTCTCGAGCAGCTGGGCGCGGCTCTGCACGCGTCCTTCGCGCTCGATCAGGGTCGTGAGCAGCTTGAACTCCGTCGCGGTGAGCTCGATCTCGGCGCCGTTCACCGTGACGCGATGCGCGTGGCGGTCGACCACGATCGGCCCGGCCGTGACCAGCCCTCCGGCGGCGACCGCCGGAGCGGCCAGCCGGCGCAGCACGGCGCCGACCCGCAGCACCAGCTCCTGGGGCGAGAACGGCTTGGGCAGGTAATCATCCGCACCGAGCGAGAGGCCCTTGATGCGATCGGACTCGTCCTTGCGCGCGGTGAGCACGATGACGCCGAGCTCTTTCGTCTCCTCGCGGCGCCGCAGCTCGGCGAGCACGTCGTATCCCGACGCGCCCGGGAGCATCAGGTCGAGCACCACGAGATCCGGCCGCTCCTCGCGGGCCGCCCGCAGCGCGTCGCGCCCGCTCGCGGCCGTGGTGACCCGATACCCCTCTTTCGCCAGGTGGTAGGCGACGAGCGCGGTGATGTCGGGCTCGTCGTCCACGACGAGGATGCGATGGCTCGCGGGCTTGCTCACGGCACGACAAGGTAGCGTAACCCACTCGGGCTTGGCAATTTTCCGCCGTGGCAGTGATTCGCGTGTTCGTCAATGAGCGTCCGGTGAGCGTGGCGCCGGGCGCGCGCGTGCGCGACGCCGTCGAGCAGCTGGACCACGAGCTCGCGGAGCTGGTCGGCCGCGGCGCGGCGTACGTGACCGACGGGGTGGGTCGGCCGGTGGACGGGGGCGATCCGGTGGGGGAGGGCGGGGCGATCTTCCGCGTGGTGGTGAGCGCGCGCCAGGGGCCGCCGCGCCTCTCCAAGGAGCAGCTGCGGCGCTGGCCCAAGGCCGAGCTGCACGTGCATCTCGACGGCTGCCTCCGGCCCGAGACCATGCTCGAGCTGGGGCGGGTCCAGGGAATCCGGCTTCCGGCGGACACTCCCGAAGGGCTGGCGCGGGCGCTGTCGGTGAAACACGCGAACAGTCTCGAGGAGTACCTGACCAAGTACGAGATCACGCTGTCGGTGATGCAGACGGCCGCCGCGCTGGAGCGCGTCGCCTACGAGTTCGTGCTCGACGTGGCCGCCGACGGCGTGCGCTACGTGGAGGTGCGGTATTCGCCGCTGCTGCATCGACCCGCGCTCACGCTGGCGCAGGCGATCGAGGCGCCGCTCGCCGGCATCAAGCGCGGCGAGGCGGAGACCGGCACCAAGGTCGGGGTGATCGTGTGCGGAATCCGCACCCGGCCGCCGGCCGAGTCGCTCGAGCTGGCGCGTGCGGCGGCGGAGTACCGCGCCGCGGGCGTCGTCGGGTTCGACCTCGCCGGACCCGAGCGGGGCTTCCCGGCGCGCGACCACGCACGGGCGTTCGCCTACGCGGCGCAGCACGACATGGCGTGCACCTGTCACGCGGGCGAAGGAGACGGTCCTGACTCGATCCGGCAGGCCCTGCACGATTGTGGCGCCCGGCGGATCGGGCACGGCACGCGCCTGGGGGAGGACGGCCCGCTGCTCGAGTACGTGGTCGAGCACCGCGTGCCGCTCGAGATGTGTCTCACGTCGAATCTCCACACCCATACCGTGTCGTCGCTCGCGGAGCACCCCTTTAAGCGCTACTTCGATCGGGGCGTGGTCGTGACCCTCAATACCGACGGTCGGCTGGTGGACGGGGTGTCGCTCAGCGACGAGTATTTCCTCGCGCACGCGCAGGGCGGTCTCGCGCGGGAGGACCTCGCCCGGGTGGTGTTGAACGCCTGCGAGAGCGCGTTTCTCCCGGAATTCGAGAAGGTGGCGTTGGTGTCGCGGGTGCAGAGCGAATTGGAGGCTCTCTAATGTCGCTGCGCCGTACGGTCGCGGCTGTCGCCGTCACGTTCGTGTGCGCGTTGCTCGTGTTCACGCTGCCGCGCTTCGCCTGGAACTCGGTGCAAGGCGCGATCCGCGCGCAGCAGCCCGCGGCGGACAGCGCGCCGCGGCCGGCCGTTCCGCCCGCGCCCCAGGGGGCTGCCCGTTCGATTCCACAGCGGCTCACCGGGATCTTCGGGATTGCGCTGATCCTGGCGATCGGCGTCGCGCTCTCGCGCAACCGGGGCGCGATCAGCCGGCGGGTGGTGGTCTGGGGAGTGGGGTTGCAGCTCGTGTTCGCGATCTTCGTGCTGCGAGTGCCGTTCGGTCAGACGTTGTTCAGCGGCCTCGGCGACGCCGTCAAGGCGATCCTCAGCTTTTCCTACAAGGGCTCGGAGTTCGTGTTCGGGGAGATCGGGAAGCAGCAGTCGAGCCTGGGTGTGGTGTTTGCGTTTCAAGTGCTCCCCGCGATCATCTTCGTGTCCGCCTTGTTCGCCATCCTCTATTATCTCGGCGTCATGCAGTTGGTCGTGCGGGCGTTCGCCGTGTTGATGAACAGGGTCATGGGCGCGAGCGGGGCGGAGAGCTTGAACGTCGCCGCGTCGATCTTCATGGGGCAGACGGAGGCGCCCCTCACCATCCGGCCGTTCCTTCCGGGGATGACCCGTTCCGAGCTGATGACCGTGATGACCGCGGGCATGGCGCATGTGTCCGGATCGATCATGGCCGCCTACATCGCGTTCGGCATCGAGGCCCGGCACCTCCTGACGGCCGTCATCATGACCGCTCCGGGCACCATCATGATGGCCAAGATCCTCGAGCCCGAGACGGAGACGCCGGAGACGCTCGGGGGCGTCAAGGTCGAGATCCCCCGCACCGACGTGAACGTAGTGGACGCCGCGGCGCGGGGGACGAGCGAGGGTCTGTCCCTGATGCTCAACGTGATGGCGATGCTCGTCTCGTTCGTGGCGCTCATCTATCTGGTGGACGGCGGTTTCGGCTGGGTCCACGGTCACGTCTTCGCGTGGTTCCCGGAGAAGGTCGAGACGGTACTCGGCTGGATCTTCAGCCCCATCGCCTGGGCCATGGGGGTGCCCTGGCATGACGCGGGAACCATCGGCGGCTTGCTCGGCACGCGCATGGTGCTGAACGAGTTCATCGCCTACGCGCAGCTGGGGCCGCTCCGGGGACAGCTCGATCCCGTGTCCTTCACCATCGCCACGTTCGCGCTGTGCGGCTTCGCGAACATCAGCTCGGTCGGGATCCAGATCGGGGGCATCGGCGCGCTGGTGCCGGAGCGCAAACACGACCTCGCCCGACTCGGGTTCCGGGCCATGATCGCGGGGACGCTGGCGAACTTCCTGTCGGCGACGCTCGCGGGGATCCTGCTGTGATTGCGGAATGCGGAATGCGGATTGCGGAATGGGCGCCGCGGGCTCCGAACTGATCCGGCGCGCCGCGGATGCCGTAGCCGAACGGCTCGGCAGCCTGCGCCCGCGCGTGGCGATCGTCTTGGGTTCCGGGCTCGGTGCTGTCGCCGACGCCGTGCAATCCGCAAGCCGTATTCCGTATTCCGCAATTCCCGGCTTCCCCGAGCCCGGCGCGCCGGGCCACAAAGGCGAGCTGGTCATCGGCACGCTCGAGGGCGTGCCGCTGCTGGTGCAGAGCGGCCGCTTTCATTTGTACGAGGGCCACGCGGCCGACGTCGCAGCGCTCCCTACCCGCGTGTTCGCGCGGCTCGGCATCGAAACGCTGATCGTGACCAACGCGGCCGGAGGGATACGCCACACGTTCCGGCCGCCCACCCTGATGCTGATCGCCGACCACATCAACCTGATGTTCCGCAATCCGCTGGTCGGGCCGGTCGTGGAGGGCGATCAGCGCTTTCCCGACATGAGCGATCCCTACGATTCCGGGCTGCGCGCCAGCGCGCGCGCCGTCGCGCAGGTCGCGGGGATCCCGCTGGAAGAAGGTATCTATGCCGCCCTGCTCGGACCCTCCTTCGAGACGCCGGCGGAGATCCGCATGCTGGAGCGGCTCGGGGCCGATGCCGTGGGGATGTCCACTGTGCCGGAGGTGATCGCGGCCCGGGCGCGGGGGATGCGCTGCCTCGGGTTCTCGAGCGTCACCAACGTCGCGGCAGGACTGTCGGCACAGAAACTGTCGCACGTCGAGGTGCTCGAGGCCGGCGCGCGGGTGGCGGGCCAGCTGGAGCGCCTGATCCGGGGAGTGTTGACGAAACTCTGACACCCTCGGTTGCAACTCTCGCTTCGTCCCATCTGTCATAGCTCATATCGCTTGAGAGCCTCGGGCGCCGTCGCCGGGGGAACACCGACCACTTCCTACGAGGTGAGCCATGGTGGAGTCCCTGAGAGCGGTGCTCGTATGCGGCGTCGTGTGCGGATGCTACGTTCCCGGACCGGCGCCGGCCGTCCCCAGGGAGACGGTCGCGGGGCGGCTCGCCTGGCTCGACGCGAATCAGGTGCCATGGGAGTACCGGCACGTGACCACGACTCCATTCGTCGGCCCGTATTACATCCTCGTCAGCCTGTCGGGGCATTACTGCGTCGTGCCGGACGTCGTGTACGTCTCCGTGCAGGACAACGAGCACTGGGCCTGCGACTGGCGACCACCGCGGCCGGCCGGAATCAGGCGCGCGCCGCAGACCGCGGCGGATACACGCTCACCTCGGATCCCGTAGTGAAGATCGCCGATATGGGCCTCGCATCGTTGAGGAATCGCCAGTCGGCGCCATACAGGAATCCGAAGTCCACCCGGTAGTCGACCGCGCTCACCTCCCGCACGGCCCACGGCGGGTGGTCCACGCGAAACACGGCGAGCCCGCCGTCCCGGCGCGCCCGGCACGCCAGCACGCGCTCCTTGAAGTAATGCTCCGCGCTATCGGCCGGCGGGACGTGGGTGGCGCGCGATCCGGCGATCGTCAGGTGCCACCCCAGCTCCGGCCGTCCCAGCTGGTAGGAGGCCCGCACGGCCGACTCGTGCTCGTCCAACCGGACGCGGATCGGAGCCGTCCCGAACGGCTCTCCGAACTTGAGCCACGCCACCGCGGCCAGCAGCCGACTGGGCACGAACTCGCGGATGAACCACACCCCCGGCTCGCCGCGATAACGGATGTAGGTGCGGAAGTTCACCTGCAGGTGCGCGGAGAACCCGGGCACTGGCCAGCCGTGCAACCGCACCTGTCGCATGCCGAGGGCGACGAGGCTCACGTGGGTACGCCCGTGCCAGCGGTCCGGCTCGACTCCCGGGGGCACCAGGCGACCGATCAGGTCTGCCGGCGCTTCGAAGGTCAGTAGCAGCACATCGGACCAGCGCGCGGTGAGAAACGGGCGGGGCACTTACAACCCCTCGGTGGGTGGACGCGGCGGGGCGGGCACGAAATGGTTGAGCGGCCCGTGACCGCGCTCGCCGCCCAGTCCCGGAGCGGCGGCTATGGCGCGGTGCACGAAGTCGAGCCCCTCGGCGACCGCCTGCTCGAGCGGGCGGCCGAGCGCCAGGCCCGCCGTCACGGCCGCCGACAGCGTGCAGCCGGTGCCGTGCGTCGCCGTCGTGTCGAGCCGCGGCCGGGTGAACCGGCGCGCGCCGCGGTCGGTGACGAGCACGTCCACCACCTGGTCGCCCGAGAGGTGTCCACCCTTCACGAGCGCCGCCTTGGCTCCGCGCCGCAGCAGCGCGCGGCCGGCCCGCTCCATCGCATCGGGCGTCGCGACGCGCTCGCCCACGAGGATCGTCGCCTCGTCCAGGTTGGGGGTGACGAGCGTTGCGAGCGGGAGGAGGCGCCGCGCGACGAGCTGCTCGGCAGCTTGGTCCAGCAGGCGATCGCCCGACGTCGCGACCATCACGGGATCGAGCACGTAGTTCGGGAGGCGGTGCCGGGCGATCCCGGCGGCGACCGTCTCCACCAGGACGGCGGACGCGAGCATCCCGGACTTCACGGCGACGGGAGGGAGATCCATCGCGAGCGCGTCGAGCTGGCGCGTGACGAGCGCCGCGGAGACGGGCTCCCACGCGAGCACGCCCACCGTGTTCTGCGCGGTGACCGCCGTGATCACGCTCGTCCCGAACACGCCGAACTGGTGGAAGGTCTTCAAGTCAGCCTGGATCCCGGCGCCGCCGCCCGAATCCGAGCCTGCGATCGTGAGGGCGATCTTCACGTAGCGCCCGTCCGCCGCTTCTCGACATATTGAAAGCCCGTGAGGAGACCCATCGCCAGTAATCTGCCATCGACGATCCGCGATCTCCAACGCCGCAAGGCACGCGGCCGGCGCGGGCTCGCCCTGATCGAGGGCGTGCGACTGGTGGAGGAGGCGCTCGCGGCGGGTCTGCCGTTCCAGGGCGCCCTGGTCGCTCCCGACCTGGCGCGCACGGCGCGGGGCGTGGAGCTCGTGGCCGAGCTGGAGCGGCACGCGGTGCCCGTGGAGGAGATCGGCGCCCGCACGTTCGCGCAGCTCGCGGACACGGAGACGCCGCAGGGTATCATCGCCGTGATCGAGCCGCGACGCTGGGCGGCGGCCGAGTTCGCTCCGCGGCCGGGCGCCGTGGCGCTCGTGATCGACGGGGTGCAGGACCCCGGGAACGTCGGCACGCTGATTCGCACGGCGCACGCGCTGGGCGCCGCGGGCACCGTGGTGCTGCGCGGCACCGCCGACCCCACGAGCCCCAAGGCGCTGCGGGCCGCGATGGGGGCGACCTTCCGCCACCCGGTGGTGCCGCTCGACGACGCGGGCTTCATCGCCTGGGCGCGGAAGAACGCGGTCACGCTGTGGGCGGCGGCGGCGGACGGTGTACCGCTTCACCGGGCGATGGGGAAAGGGGACGGGGGACGAGGGGACGGTCCTATCGCGGTGATCGTCGGCAACGAAGGGGCCGGGATCCGGCCGCAGCTCAACGCCGTCGCCGCGCGGCGCGTGGCGATTCCCCTGGCGCAGGGCGCGGAGTCGCTCAACGTCGCGGTGGCGGCGGGCATTCTGCTCTACGAGGTGACGCGTGGCCGTTGACCCGATTCTGCTCGTCGCCGTGGCGATCCTGGGGCTCTGTCTCGGGAGCTTTCTGAACGTGTGCATCGTGCGACTCCCGGTCGACATGTCGCTCCTGAAGCCCCCCTCCACCTGCCCGCGCTGCAAGCAGCCGATCGCCTGGCGCGACAACATTCCGGTCGTTTCCTGGCTGCTCCTGAAGGGACGCTGCCGTCGCTGCGGCGAGCCGATCTCGCGGCAGTACCCCATCATCGAGGCGGCCGTGGGCGCCATCTGGGTGGCGGCGGCGCTGCAGTACGGGGTCACCCTCCACGCACTGGCCGCGGCGCTGTTCGCGACGATCCTGCTCGGCATCGGCGTCACCGACGGACGGCATTATCTGATTCCCAACGAATACACCTGGGGTGGTCTGGTGCTGGGACTCGCCCTGTCGCTCGCGGGCGGCGCCGACGGCTTTCTCAACGCCGTGCTCGGCGCGGCGGCGGGCTTCGCGCTGCTGTTCGCGGTGGCGCAGCTGGGGCAGTGGGCGTTCAAAGAAGAGGCGATGGGCGGCGGCGACATCAAAATGATGGCGATGGTCGGCTCGTTCGTCGGGTGGAAGGGCGTGCTGCTCACCGTGTTCCTCGGCGCCCTGCTCGGCAGCCTGATTTTCGTCCCGCTGTCGCTCAAGAAGAAGCGTCTGGTGCCGTTCGGGGTATTCCTCGCCCTGGGGGCGGCGGTGACATTCGTGATGGGCGACGCCATCATCGCCTGGTATCAGCACTTCCTGCACGGCGAGTGACCGATGGGTGAGGCGTTCGAGGGACTGTTCGACTCCGGCAACGTACTCGAGCGCGTCGGGGTCGAACTGACCGCGCTGGCCCGCCGTGGCGACCTGGAGCCCGTGCGCTGCCGCGACGCCGAGGTGGCGCGGGTGGTGGACATCCTGCTGCGCCAGAGCAAGAACAATCCGGCGCTCATCGGCAAGGCGGGGGTAGGCAAGACGGCCATCGTCGAGGGGCTGGCGCAGCGCATCGCGGCGGGCGACGTCCCGCCCGCGCTCAAGGACGCCCGCATTCTCGCGCTCGACCACGTGGCGCTGCTCGCGGGCACGGCGTTCCGCGGCCAGTACGAGGAGCGCATCCGTCGCCTGGTGCGCGACCTCTCGGCCGATCCCGACCTCATCCTGTTCGTGGACGAGCTGCACAACCTGATCGGGCAGGGGACGGCGCTCGGGGCGGCCATGGACGCGGCGAACATGCTCAAGCCGGCGCTGGTGCGCGGCGACATCCGCGTGGTGGGCGCGACCACCGGCAGCGAGTACGACAAGTGGATCCGCGGCGACCCGGCCCTCGAGCGCCGCTTCCAGCCCGTGCTGGTCGAGGAGCTCGACGCCATCCAGACGTGGGAAGTGCTGGTCGCGCGGCGACCGCGGCTCGAGCGTCACCACGCCGTCGCCATCACGGACGACGCCCTCAAGGCGGCGATCGTGCTCACCGATCGCTTCGTGCCGGAGCGCGCGCGGCCCGACAAGGCGATCGACGTGCTGGACGAAGCGTGCGCCCACGCGCAGGCCACGGCCGCCGTGTCGCCGGAGCTCGACCGATTGATCCGCGAGCGCCGCAAGGTGGATGCGATGATCCGCCGCGGGCTGACGCACGAAACGCCGCAGCACGAGCCGGCAGAGGATCTGGTGGCCGAGATCTTCCCGATGCTGGAGCGGATCGGGGCGGAGATAGAGAAAATGCTGGGCGGGGAACGGCGGGCGAAGGCGGTGGAAGGCGGTGGAGGTGTCATGGCGGAGCAACCTCCACCGTCTTCCACCGCCCTCCACCGTCCTCCACCAACCCTCGCCGACAGGCGAGCGGAGCTCGACCAGCTGCTCCGCGCCGAGCTCGAGCACCAGGGCATTATCGTGCGCGGTCAGGACGTCGCCCGCGTGGTCGGGACCGCAGTGGGCAAGGGGATCGAGTGGCAGGCATGAGGCGCCGCTGGCTCGCCGCCGGGGCGCTGCTGGGGTCGGTGGGGGCGGGCAGCACGGGATGCGAAAAGCGGACGCAGGAGGTGCGCGGCGAAGCCGAGCTGCGGCAGTCGGTGCAACAGATGATGCCCGCCGTGGAGCGGGCGACGCACCTGCGCTTCAAGCAGCACCCCGTGGTGCTGCGCCGCACCCGCGCCCAGGTCCGGGACTACGTGATTCACAAGTTCGACGATGATCTGCCGCCGGCCGAGCTCGCCGGGGCGCAGGCCGCCTACCGCCTGTTCGGCCTCATCCCGGATTCGCTCGACCTGCGGCGCAGCATGGTCGATCTGCTCACGGAGCAGGTGGCGGGCTACTTCGACCCCGACTCGAACGCCCTGTACATTCCCACCGACATCGATCCCAGCCAGGCCCGACTCGTGATCTCGCACGAGCTGGTGCATGCGCTGCAGCACCAGTACTTGAACCTCGACTCACTGGTCGAGCTCAAGCGCCAGAATGACCGCCGCACCGCCGCCCAATCCATCCTCGAGGGCCAGGCGACGCTGGCCCAGATCCTGGTGCTGATGCCGGAGCAGCGGATCGAGAGCCTGCCCAACTTCTGGGACCTGCGCACCGCACTGGGCGCGCAGCAGCAGGGCATGAAGGTGTTCGGCAGCGCGCCGCTCTGGCTGCGCGAGAGCATCATCTTCCCGTACCTCGGGGGTGCGGAGTTCGTGCGCTGGTTCGACCGGGAGTACCCCGGCAAGCAGCCGTACGGGGCGCTGATGCCGATCTCGACCGAGCAGATTCTCCACCCGGCCCGCTACGCGGTGGGCGATCGGCCCGACCGGCTGGCGTTCGAAGCTCCCGGTCCCGACCCCGTGCGCTACGAGGACGGCCTCGGCGAGTTCGAGATCCGCCTGCTGCTCCAGCAATACCTGGGCGACGACAGTACCGCCGCGCTGGTCGCGACCGGCTGGGACGGGGACCGCTATCGCGTGCTCGGCGCGGCCGCCGACGTGCTCGTCTGGTACACCCTGTGGGACGACACTGCCGCGGGAGCGCGGTTTTTCCGCGGGCTCGAGCACGCCTGGGCGAAACGGCGGTCCGGCGGAGCGGCGGTGCGGCGGTCCGAGATCAAGCAGCTGGTCCTGAGCGGCGTGCCCGTGGTGCGGCTGGTGGATGCGCCGGCGCGGTGGTCCGGCTGGCGCCACGTGCCGGCGATCCGCGTCGGACGGGCAGCGGGCAAATCCCCCCCACTTGGAATCCACCAACGCGCTAAGTAGTTTTGTGGGCTTATGTTTACGGCCCTGGCGTCGCAGCTCGCCGCCGTTCTGAAGCGCGTCACGGGACGCGGCGTGCTGTCGCAGCAGGACGTCACCGACGCCCTGCGCGAGATCCGGCGCCACCTGCTCGAGGCGGACGTGAGCTTCGAGGTCACGCAAGGGTTCGTCGAGCGCGTGCGGGAGCGCGCGGTCGCGGGCGTAGCCCTGAAGACCGTGAGCCCGGGCCAGCAAGTGGTGAAGTTGGTGCGCGACGAGATCGCACGCATGCTGGGCGCATCTGACGAAGACTTGGCGCGGAAGGTGGGGGCGCAGCGTGCTGCGCCCCTACTGTTCGCATCGGTCGGGCCCACCGTGATCCTGCTGGTGGGCCTGCAGGGCTCGGGCAAGACGACCACCGCCGCCAAGCTGGCGCGACGGCTCAAGCTCGAGCAGAAGGCGCCGGGGTTGGTCGCGGCCGATCCGTATCGCCCGGCGGCTGAGGAGCAGCTGCGGCAGCTCGGTGAGCAGATCGGGGTGCCGGTGTTTCCCGGGAAAGGGGAAACGGGAAAGGGGAAAGGGGTCGACGCGCTGGTGCGGGACGCCCTGCGCGAGGCCGAGAAGGCGCGCTGCCGCACCGTCATCGTCGACACGGCGGGGCGACTGCAGATCGACGCCGTGTTGATGGACGAGCTGAAGGCCATGCGCGCGGCGGTGAGCCCGCGCGAAGTGCTGCTGGTGGCGGACGGGATGACGGGGCAGGATGCGCTGCGGATCGCGCGCGGGTTTCAGGAGGGGGTCGGGCTGACGGGCGTGATCCTGACGAAGCTCGACGGCGACGCGCGCGGCGGCGCCGCGCTCTCGATCCACGGTGTGACCGGCGCCCCGATCAAGTACGTGGGCGTGGGGGAGAAGCCGGACGCCCTGGAGCCCTTCGATCCGGTGCGCATGGCGGGGCGCGTCCTGGGTCAGGGAGACGTGGTGGCGCTGGTCGAGCAGGCGGCGGCCAGCGTGGACGCGGAGGCGGCGCAGCGGCTCGAGCAGAAAGCGCGCTCGAAGCACGGGATGGACCTGGCGGATTTCCTGGTCGCGCTGAAGCAGATGCAGGCGATGGGGCCGCTCAAGCAGGTGATGGGCCTCTTGCCCGGCATGAGCGCCAAGGCGCTGGCGGCGGTACCGGCCGACGACAGGCGCCTGAAGCACGTGGAGGCGATCGTGCTGTCGATGACGCCGGCGGAGCGGGCCGACCCGTCGATCCTCAACGGCTCGCGCCGGTTGCGGATCGCCAAGGGGGCGGGTCGCTCGGTGCAGGACGTGAACCGGCTGCTGGAGCAGTTCCAGCAGATGCGGAAGCTCTTGAAGAGGATCTAGGCAATGGCAACTCGCATTCGGCTGCGGCGTGAGGGGCGCAAGGGGCAGAGCTACTTCCGGATCGTGGTGGCGGACTCGCGCTCGCCGCGCGACGGGCGGTTCGTCGCGCTGCTCGGCCACTACAATCCGCGTACCAATCCGGCCGACATCAAGGTGGACGCGGAGCGGGCGCGGGCGTGGCTTGAGAAGGGCGCCCTTCCCACCGACACGGTGCGCTCGCTCCTGAAGAAGGCGGGAGTGCTGGGCCAACGCCCCGCGTAGTCGGGCGGCTGCGGAAGCCGCACGGGCAACGGGGGGAGGTGGCGGTAGTGCCCCTCGTCGAGAATCCGGGCGCGGTCTTCACGCCCAAAGCCCGGCTGCTCGTCGTGAACGAGGAGCGTCGCGTCGTGGCGGGCCCCCTGGTGGTGGCCCGACGCCGCGCCTACCACCGGGAGTGGTTGCTCGGATTCGAGGGGGTCACGTCCCGGGCGGTGGTGGAGTCCTGGCGCGACCATCTCGTGGCCGTGGAAGAAATCGATGCTGCGGATTAACGTGGTCACGCTCTTCCCCGAGGTGTTCGAGGCGGCGCTGTCGGTGAGCATTCTGGGGCGCGCGGCGGAGCAGCAGCTGGTGCACTACCGGGTCGTGCAGCTGCGCAACTACACGCACGACCGCCACAACACGGTGGACGACTATCCCTACGGGGGCGGCGCGGGCATGGTGCTCAAGCCCGAGCCGTTCTTCGAGGCGGTGGAGGACCTGCGGGTGGGGCCGCCGATCGTGCTGCTGTCGGCGCGCGGGCGGCCGTTCACGCACCGCGACGCCGTCCGACTGTCGCTCGGGGCGGAGCTGACGCTGCTGTGCGGCCACTATAAGGACGTGGACCAGCGGGTGGCCGATGGTCTCGGTGCCGAAGAGCTGTCGGTCGGTGATTTCGTGTTGTCGGGTGGTGAGCCGGCGGCGCTGTGCGTGCTCGATGCGGTCGTACGCCTCTTGCCGGGCGCGCTCGGCGACCACGAGTCGGCCGCGACGGACTCGCATTACGAGGGGCTCCTCTCGCCGCCCAGCTACACGCGGCCGCCGAGCTATCGCGGAATGGATGTACCGGCGGTATTGTTGAGCGGAGATCACGAAAAGATCGCGGCCTGGCGTGCGGCGGAAGCCGAGCGCCTGACGCGCGAGCGGCGCCCGGATCTGTGGGCGCAGACGGAGTGAGGGACACGGTATGGACCGACTACGGATGATCGAGCGCGAGGGCCTGAAGACGAACCTGCCGGCCTTCGCTCCGGGCGATACCGTGCGCGTGATGGTACGCGTGCGGGAGGGCGACAAGGAGCGGCTGCAGGCGTTCGAGGGCGTGTGCATCGCCCGTCGGGGGGCCGGCATCAACCAGACCTTCACGGTGCGGAAGATTTCCGCCGGCGTGGGCGTGGAGCGGATTTTCCCGCTCCATTCGCCGTCGATCGCGGAGATCGAGCTGCTCCGCAAAGGGCGCGTGCGGCGCGCCAAGCTGTACTTCCTGCGCCGCCTCGCCGGCAAAGCGGCGCGGATCCGCGAGAAGCGCGGCGTCGTGGTTCCCGAAACGGCGGAGAAGCAAGAGGCGTGAGAGGCCCCCGCCCCACGCTCCAGCGCGAGATCGCGTTCTGGCAAGCGGGGGGCGGACTCGTCGCCGGTGTCGATGAAGCAGGCCGCGGTCCCCTCGCCGGTCCGGTGGTGGCCGCGGCCGTGGTGTTTCCACCCCACTGCAAGATCATCCGCGG
>DATDFC010000126.1:0-16354 GCA_036522815.1 Gemmatimonadales bacterium
CGGATCGCCGCGAGCCGGTCCGCCCGCACGGCGCCCAGTGCCCCCCGCGCCGGGTCCTTCGCGTCGACCACGTCCGCGCCGCCCGCGACCGCCGCGCGCGCCTCCACAGGCCCTCGGACGCTCACCAACAGACGCATTTCCGTGCGCTCCCTTGTGGCGATCGTGAAGCCGCCGGTAGGTTAGGCTTCCGGAGACGCGATGTCAAAACACCAATCGGGTGAAGTCTTGCAGGCGGCGCCCGGCGGCCAGGACGCGCCCGCGCCGACGCTCTCGCTCAGCGGCAAGGTGGCGCTGATCACGGGCGCGTCGAGCGGCATTGGACGCGCCATCGCGCTGGCGTACGCGGCGGCGGGTGCCGATGTGGCGCTGACCTTCCGTGGCAACCGCCGCGGCGCCGAGGAGACCGCGGAGCAGGCGCGCGCGGCCGGGCGCCGGGCGGAGCCGCTGCAGGCGGACATCGCCGAGAGTCGCGACGTCGACGCCCTGGCGGACGCAGTGCGCCGGGCGTTCGGCCGGGTTGACGTGTGGATAAACAACGCGGGCGCCGACATTCTCACGGGCGCGGCGGCGAGCCTTTCCTGGACGGAGAAGCTCGACCGGCTGCTCGCGGTCGACTTGCGGGGCACGGTGCTCGCGTCATGGAAGGCGCTCGAGCTGATGCGGGCGCAGCCGTCCGGCGGCGTCATCCTCAACATGTCGTGGGACCACGTGCTGGCCGGCGGGATGAAGGGCGAGTACGCGCAGGTGTTCTGCGCCGCGAAGGGCGGCGTGTACTCGTTCAGCCGCGCGCTCGCGCAGGCAGCCGCGCCGCACATCCGCGTGAACGTGCTGGGCCCCGGCTGGATCGAGACCGCCTACGGCAGCGCGCTCACTGAGAGCGTCAAGCAGCGCATCACGAAGTCGATCCCGCTGGGCCGCTGGGGCACGCCGGAGGACATCGCCCACGCGGCCGTGTACCTCGCGTCCGACGCGGCGCGCTACGTGACCGGCCAGATGTTGGCGGTCAACGGCGGGAGCGTCGTCTAGCACGGACCAAGGAGCCGCCATGGCAGCGAAAGAATCCACGTATTCCGACGCCCAGATCGAGGCCAAGCTCAAGGACTTTCCCGGCTGGTGGTACGAGGACGGCTGGATCCGCCGCAATTACAAGACGGACGGCTGGCCCACGACGCTCATGCTCGTGAACGCCATCGGGTACGTCGCGGAGGCGGCCTACCACCACCCCGATCTGTCGGTCACCTGGGGGCGCGTGATCGTGAAGCTCCAGAACCACGCGGCGGGCGGGATCACCGACAAAGACTTCGAACTGGCGAAGAAGATCGAAGAGACGGTCCTGTGGCGCCCCAAGGGCGGTGCGCTCGAAGGGACGCCCAACAAGTTCGTGCGCGCGGGCGATCCGCGGTGACGGCGGCGCCGCGCGCCCCGCGCCGCGTCCTGTTCGTCACCGGGAAGCTCGCGGAGCCCGCGCTGCGCCGCGTGGTTACGGGAATGGCTCCGGCGTTCGCCTGGGACGTGGCGGTCATGCGGATCACGGTGGCCGCCCTCATGACCACACCCTGGATCGCGCGCTTCCTCGAGGCTCCCCCCTCCCCCGACACGGATCTCGTCCTGCTCCCCGGCCTGTGCGAGGGAGATCCGACCGTGGTGGCGCAGAAGCTCGGTGTGCCCGTGGAGAAGGGCCCCAAGGACCTGCGCCAGATCCCCGAGTACTTCGGGCGCGCCGGCGCGGCGCGCGACTACGGCGCTTACGACATCGAGATCGTGGCCGAGGTGAACAACGCGCCGCGGCTCACGCGCGACGCGATTCGCCTCGAGGCGGAGCACTATCGAGCGAGCGGCGCCGACCTGATAGACATCGGCTGCACCCCAGGACGTGAGTTTCCCGACCTGGCCGCGGTGGTGAGCGAGCTGGTCGCGGGCGGGATGCGGGTAAGCATCGACTCCCTCGACCCCGGCGAAATCGGCACCGCCGTCGGGGCCGGCGCCGAGCTCGTGCTGAGCGTGAACGGCTCCAACCTCGACGTGGCGCGCGACTTCGCGGGCACAAAGACGCGCGTGGTGGTGATTCCCGATACCGGGCGCGGGCTCGAGAGCCTGGAGTCGAATGTCGCGGCACTGGAACGATGGGGCGTGGCGTACCTGATCGACCCCATCATCGAGCCGATCGGGTTCGGGTTCATGCGCTCGCTCGAGCGCTACGCGGAGGCGCGGCGCCGCTACCCGGCGGCGCCGCTGTTCATGGGGATCGGCAACATCACGGAGCTCACCGCCGCCGACACGACGGGCGTGCACGCCCTGCTGCTGGCCATCTGTCAGGAGCTCGGTGTGCGCGCCGTGCTCACGACGGAGGTCATTCCCTGGGCCCGCGGCGCCGTGCGGGAGATCGACATCGCCCGGCGACTGATGTACCACGCCGTGACGCAGCACACGCTCCCGAAGGGCGTGGACGATCGCCTCGTCACCCTGAAGGATCCACAGCTGCTCGCCTATAGCGAGGCGGAGCTGCGCGAGCTGCAGCGCGGCATCACGGATCCGAATTTCCGCATCTTCACCGATCGCGACGCGATCACCGTGCTCAACAGCGAGAAGTTCGTGCGCGGCACGGACATTCACGCGATCTTCGCGCAGCTCGAGGTGGTGGAGCCGACGCACGCCTTCTACCTGGGTCGCGAGCTCGCGAAGGCGAAGCTCGCCGTCAGCCTCGGGAAGACGTATCGCCAGGAAGGGGCGCTGCAATGGGGGTACCTCACGCCCCCGGACGACCGCGGCCCCGAGCACGTGAGGCTGACCCAACGCTCGACGCGCTCGCGCGGCCGGGGGACGCCCCGCAGCAAAAGCCGCCGGTGAGCGACGCCGCACCGCTCGTCGAGGAGCTCGCCCAAACCCCCGATCCGCTCGAAACCTGCGCTCGATTTGCGGACCTCCCGTTCCTCGTGCTCCTGGACAGCACCGCTGACCCCGAACTGCTCGGTCGCTATTCCTTTCTCGCGGCGGATCCCTACACCGCCGTGCGGGCGAAGGGCCTGCTCACGCAGCAGCTGGTCGAGGGCCGCTGGATCCGGGTGGACAACGATCCTCTGGCCCAGGTTGAGGCGCTGCTCGAGCCGTTTCGCTCGAGCCCGGTGGCGGACGTGCCTCCGTTTCAGGGCGGGGCGGCGGGTTACGTGGGCTACGACTGGGGCGCCGCGCTGGAGCGGGTGCCGCGCGCGCGGTCCGATGATCTCGCCGTGCCCGATCTGCTGCTCGGCCTGTACGACTGGGTGATCGCGTGGGATCACCAGACCGGCCGGGCGTGGGTGATCTCGACGGGGATTCCCGAACAGGCGTCGGCTCGAAGGCACCGTGCCGCGCGCCGACTCGCGTTCGTGAAGGAGCGGCTGGCGGATGGGCGGACGGGCGGACGGGCGGACGGTTCGTCCAAGTCGAGCCTTCGGTCCGCCCATCCGCCCATCCGCCCATCCGCTCCGTCTTACCCGGTCCCCGACGTCCCCAACGTGCGCTCCAACTTCACCCGTGAGGGCTATCTCGACGCGGTCGCGCGCGTCATCGAGTACATCCGGGCGGGCGACATCTTTCAGGCGAACCTGTCGCAGCGACTCGAGGCACCGCTCATGGGCACGCCGCTCGCGCTGTACGCCCGGCTGCGGCAGCGCAACCCCGCCCCCTTCGCCGCTTTTCTCGATTTCGGCGACCTGGTGGTGGCGAGCTCGTCCCCGGAACGGTTCCTGCGCGTGCAGCCGGACGGCCGGGTGGAAACGCGCCCCATCAAGGGCACCCGGCCCCGCGGGGTGGGCCCGGAGCACGACGCCGCCCTCGCGCTCGCCCTCACCGAGAGCGCCAAGGACCGGGCCGAGAACGTGATGATCGTCGACCTGCTGCGGAACGATCTGTCGCGGGTGTGCCGGCCCGGCACCGTGCGGGTCCCCGAGCTGTTCGCGCTCGAGCATTACGCGACGGTACACCACCTCGTGTCCACGGTCGTGGGCGACCTCGCGTCCGGACACGATGCGGTGGACGTGCTGCGCGCCGCGTTCCCCGGCGGCTCGATTACCGGCGCTCCGAAAGTCCGGGCGATGCAGATCATCGCGGAGCTCGAGCCGACGGCGCGAGGCGTGTACTGCGGCGCGATCGGCTACCTGAGCACGAGCGGAGCGCTGGACTCGAGCATCGTGATCCGCACCTATCTGGTGCGTGGCCGCGACGTGTATTTTCAGGTCGGCGGCGGCATCGTCGCCGATTCCGATCCCGAGCAAGAGTACCGAGAAACCCTGGACAAGGCGCGGGGCCTGATCGCCGCATTGCTACCATGATCCCGAACACACGCTCGAGCCTCGCCCGGTGCGCGGCGGTGATGTGCGCACTCGCCGCCGCGCCTGCCTCCGCACAGCAGGCGTCCGCGGGGGGCGACACGGCCGGATTCGCCGCGGTCTTCGACGGCACGACACTGCAGGGCTGGGACGGCGACCCGGCATTCTGGCGGGTCGAGCGTGCGGCGATCGTCGGCGAAACCAGCGCCGGAACGCCGCTCAAGGAGAACACTTTCCTTGTCTGGCGCGGCGGCACGACGCGGGACTTCGCGCTGACACTCCAGTACCGCATCGGCACGCGCAACCCGGCGGCCAACAGCGGCGTCCAGTTCCGCAGCTCGCTGTTGCCCGAGGTGGGCCGCTGGGTGATGAAGGGCTACCAGGCGGACATCGATGCCGCCGACGCGTACACCGGACAGATCTACGAAGAGCGGGGCCGCGGGTTTCTGGCGCGTCCGGGGCAAGTCGTGCGCGTCGCCGCAGATGGCCAGATTCGCGCGCTCGGGTCGGTGGGCAAGCCCGACGACGTGAAGGCGTTCATCAAGAAGGGAGACTGGAACGACCTGCAGGTCGTCGCGCGCGGCAACGTCATTCTGGAGCTCGTGAACGGCCACGTCACGAGCCTCCTGGAGGACGACGACGAGCGACGGGCCAGAGACGGCCTCCTGGGGCTCCAGCTGCACGCCGGCCCGCCCATGAAGATCGAATTCCGGAACATCCGCCTGAAGGATCTGGATTCCGGTCCGACCCCCGCCCACGCCGCCTGGCTGACCGACGGCGGGAACCCGCAGCGCACCGCCTGGCAGGGGGACGAGACGCTGCTCTCGACCCGCAGCGCCAAAGACATCCGGCTGCTCTGGAAGGTCACGCTCGACAACCAGCCGCGCGAAATGCACTCGCTCTTGCCCGCGCTCGTCGTGGGTCGGGTGGACACGCGTGACGGGCCGAAGGAGATCGTCGTCGTCACCGGTGTGTCGGACAACCTGTACGCCATCGACGCCCGGCGCGGCGTACTGCTCTGGAAGAAGCGCTTCGAGCACGCGGGTATAGCCGACACCACTCCTCACAGCGGTCTCATGTGCCCCGGCGGCATCACCGCGACACCGGTGATCGGTCCCACCCCGGTGCCGGGACGGTACACGATCTACGCCGTGTCCTGGGACGGGACGCTCCACCAGGTGAACGTCGCCGATGGCGCGGACGTGGCGCCGCCCGCCAAGTTCATGCCGCCGAACGGGAAGCCGTACGCGTTGAACCTCTGGAAGAACGTGATCTACACCCACACCGCTCAAGGGTGTGGAGGTCATCCGAATGTGGCCTATGCCTACGACCTCGCCACCGGCAAGGTCGGCAGCTGGGGACCAGCAGGTGGCGGCATGTGGGGCCGTACCGGGCCCGCCATCAGCTCGAAGGGCGTCATGTACACGGGCACCGGGGACGGGCCGTGGGATCCCGAGCGCGGGATCTACGGGAACGGGATCGTCGGCATTCAGCAGAATCCGACCACCAAGGCGCTCGAGCTGGTGGACTACTTCGCGCCGGCGAACGCCGAGTGGCTGTTCAAGCGCGACCTCGACATGCAAGTGACGCCCGCGATCTTCGATTACAAAGGTCGGGAGCTCATGGTTTCGGCCGGCAAGGAGTGCCGCGTGTACCTGATGGATACGGAGTCCATCGGCGGTGACGATCATCGCACGCCGCTGTACCGCACGCCGCAACTGTGCAACGAGGGCCTCAATTTCGCGTCGGCAGGTATCTGGGGAGCGATGGCGAGCTGGGTGGACGCGAACGGCGCGCGTTGGGTCCTGGCGCCGTTTTGGGGGCCCAAACACTCACTCTTCAAAGCACCGCTGGAGCACGGCGAAGTCCGGGACGGCGCGATCGCCGCGTTCACGCTGGACCAGCGGGACGGCGGCCTTCAGCTCACACCGGCCTGGATCTCCCGCGACATGAACCGCGCCGAGCCTCCGGTCGTCGTGAACGGGGTCGTCTTCGGCTACGGCAGCGGCGAGAGCACCACACAGGCGACGCCGGAGCTGGGCCTCCGGGCCAACTCGTCCGAGTTCCGCATTACGCATTCCACCCACGCCGTCCTGTACGCGCTCGACGGTCAGACGGGCGAAGAGCTGTGGTCGTCCGGCACCACGATCACGTCCTGGAACCATTGGGCCGGCCTGTCGGTTGCCAACGGCCGCGTCTACCTGGGCACGTTCGATGGGACGTTGTACTGCTTCGGTGTCGGCCCATGAGAGTGTCTCGGTTCATGGCCGTGGTGACCGCGGGCGTCGCCCTGCTGGTGGCGGGCGCCGACAGCGCGCGGGCACAGGACTGGACGACGGCTGGTTACGACGCGCAGCGCTCGTCCTGGGTGAGGGCGGAGGGCAAGATCTCCGCGGCCACCTTGCAGAGACCCGGATTTCAGCTGCTGTGGAAGCTCGAGGTCGCTGCCTCGTCCACCGCCGCGCGCGCGCTGACCCCACCCGTGTTGCTCGACCTGGTGATCGGATACCGCGGGTTCCGGGCTTTGGCCTTTGTCGCCGCGCCGTCCGATCACGTGGTGGCGATCGATACCGACCTGGGCCGGGTGGAATGGGAGCGGCAGTTCGCTCCCGGTGCGCCCTCGACCAGTGGCGTGCCCGCGTGCGTGCGGGAGATGACGCCCAGCCTGGCGCGCCCCACCAACGCCGCCCTTCCGATCCTGATCGGGGGGGCGGGCGCGCGCACCCGTCAACCCGCCCGCGGGGCGGTCGGCGAACCGGGTGAGGGCGCCGTGACGCTGGCGCCGCTCGTGGCGCGGCGACCGGAAGCGCCCGCCCCCGCCCCCGCCCCGCCCAGGCCTCCGGCCCCGCGCCCGACGCCGCGTCCCTTTCCCATCGTGTACGTCCTGTCGAGCGACGGGATGCTCCGCACCCTCAACGTGATGAACGGCGCCGACGCCGAGCCACCGGTGCCGTTCCTGCCGCCCCATGCGAACGCGCGCGGGTTGATCGTCGTCGATAGCGTCGCCTACGTGGCGACGAGCCGCGGGTGTGGGTCCGCCCCGAATGCCGTCTGGGCACTCGACCTCGGCACGCACCAGATCACCAGCTGGCCGGGGCGCGTTGCCGGCGCCGACGGTCCCGCCCTCGGACCGGACGGAACGGTTTACGTGACGACCAGCGACGGCCACTTGGTCGTGCTCGAGCCGCGCACCCTGAAGCCGCGCACGACGTATCGCGCTGGCGGGCCGGCCTTCAGCTCCTCGCCCGTCATCTTCGATCGTGGAGGTCGCCTGCTGGTCGCCGCCTCGGGCCGGGACGGACGGATCCGGCTGCTCGACAGTCGCCGCGCGAGCTTCGTCACAACGCCGCTGTCGTCGCAAACCGCAGCCGAAGCGCTCGCGAGCTGGGCCGACACAGACGACACCCACTGGCTCGTAGCGTCCGGGTCACAGGGGGGCGGCATGGCGGCATGGAAGGTGATCCAACAGGATAGCGTGCCGCGGCTCGATCGCGGCTGGGTGTCGCGCCGCATGCCGGCGCCGCTCGCGCCGGCCGTCGTCAACGACGTGATCTTCGCCCTCTCCCGCGGCGCGCCGCCCTCTTCGGCCGTGGTCCTCCACGCGCTCGACGGGACGACCGGCACCGAGCTGTGGAACAGCGGCGCCACGATCGCGCCCGCCGTGCGTGCCGGATTCTCGGCCGGCGGCAGCCAGGTATACGTGGCAACCGGCGATGGTACGCTGTACGCGTTCGGATTCCCGATGGAGCACTGAGGTGCGCTGCACAGCCGTGGTCATCGCGGCCTGGCTGGCCGCCCCTCGCGCGGCGGCGCAGCTCCCCGACGGGCCGGGCAGGGAGGAGACGGCCCGGCTCTGCTCGCAGTGTCACGCCGCGGAAGTCGTGATGTCGGTGCGCCAGGATCGCGGGGGATGGGCGGGCACGCTTCGAAAGATGAGCGCGCTCGGCGCCAAGGGGACGGACGAGGAGTTCCGTGCCGTGCTCGGGTATCTCGCGACGCACTTCCCCGCCGACCAAGTCCCCCGGATCAATGTGAATACGGCGACGGCGATCGAGCTGGAAAGTGGTCTGACCCTGAGGCGCTCGCAGGCCGCGGCCATCATCGCGTACCGTTCCCAGCACGGCACCTTCAAGTCCCTCGAGGACCTCAAGCAGGTGCCGGGTCTCGATCCCGCAACCATCGACGCCAAGAAGGACCGCGTGACGTTTTGATCGAGTGGCCATGATCCTGCTGATCGACAACTACGACTCCTTTGTCTTCAATCTGGCTCGCTACGTGCGCGAGCTGGGCGAGGAGACCGTCGTACGACGGCACGACGCTACGTCGTACGAGGAAATCGAGACGTTGCGCCCGTCCCACATCATCATCTCACCGGGCCCGTGCTCGCCGGGGGAGGCGGGGATCTCCACGGACGTGGTGCGGCGGTTCGGGCCGACGATCCCGATCCTGGGCGTCTGCCTGGGACATCAATGCATTGGCGCCGCGTACGGGGCCGGCATCGTGCGCGCCGGGCGACCGGTGCACGGCAAGGCGGCGCGGATCCAGCACGACGGGCGCGGCCTGTTCGCGGGACTCCCCAGCCCCTTCCTCGCGGCGCGCTATCACTCGCTCGTCATCGCCCGCGCGGGGCTGCCCGCCGACCTCCGAGTCACCGCGACCGCGGACGACGGGGAGATCATGGCCGTCGAGCACGCGCGCCATCCCGTGATCGGCGTGCAATTCCACCCCGAGTCCGTGCTCACGGAGCACGGCTACGTGCTGCTGGACCGGTTCCTGCACGGGGCTGCCTCCTGCCGCGACGCGCTCCCCGACCGCGCCGACGGCGCGCGCTCGGCCGCCCCGATGGCGCTCGTGCGGTGATCATCGAGTCCATTCTCACGACCATGGACGCGCGCGGGGCGGTGAATTACGCTCCCATGGGCGTCGAATGGGGCGAGGACGAGATCGTCATCAAGCCGTTCCTTGAGACCACGACGTTCAGGAACCTCGAGGCGACGGGCGCGGCCGTGGTGAACCTCACCGATGACGTGATGCTGTTCGCCCGGGGCGCGATCTCCAACGTCGAGTTCCCCGCCCGGCCGGCGGCCGTCGTGCGCGGGGTCGTGCTCGAGGCCGCCTGCTCCTGGCGCGAAGTTCGCGTCGCCGCGCTGGACGCGACGCCGCCGCGGGCCCGCATCGTGACGCAGGTGGTGCACCGCGGCGTGCAGCGCGAATTCCTCGGCTTCAACCGGGCCCGGCATGCCGTGCTCGAGGCCGCGATCCTCGCCACCCGCACCCAGCTGCTCCCACCCGAGCAAATCCGCGACGAATTCGCCCGGCTCCAGGTGATCGTCGATAAGACCGCCGGCCCCCGGGAGCGGGACGCGATGGCGGTGCTCAGCGACTACGTGCGGCGCGCGCCCCGCCCCCAGCAGTCCCCGGCGCGATGAGGGGGGGGCCGAAGGGGCCGGCGCTGTTCGTCGAGGCGCCCGCGCGGCTCCATTTCGGCGTGCTCGACCTGCGGGGCGACCTGGGTCGCCGCTTCGGCGGGATCGGGGCCGCCGTCCCGGCACCGTCGCTGCTGGTCGAAGCCTGCCCGGCTCCGAGCCTCACCGCCGAAGGCCCCGACGCGACGCGGGTGCTCGAGTTCGCGCGCCGGTTCGCCGCGCACCACGCGGTCGAGCTGCGGGTCCGGTTTCGCGTCCATCACGCCATCCCGTCGCACGTGGGCCTCGGCTCGGGCACCCAGCTCGCGCTCGCCGTGGCGCGCGCCGCCGCCGAGCTCACGGGCCTGCCGACGGAGGTCGCCGCGCTCGCTCGCGCCGTGGATCGCGGCCTGCGCTCCGGAGTGGGGACGTGGACGTTCGCGCACGGTGGCTTCGTGCTCGAGGGCGGTCGGGCGGACCACGCCGAGCGCGTCGCTCCCTTGCTCGCGCACCTGCCGGTGCCCGCGACGTGGCACTGCGTCGTGACGGTGCCCCGGGGCAAGCCCGGTCTCGCGGGCGACCAGGAAGCGGCGGCGTTCGCACGACTCCCGGCCCCGGATGCGCGCGACGTGGAGCGCGTCGCCCATCTCGTGCTGATGCAGCTGCTGCCGGCGCTCGTCGAGGCGGACCTGATGGGGTTCGGGGCCGCACTGGGGGAGGTGCAGCGCATCACGGGTGGCTGGTTCGCGCCGGCCCAGGGAGGCGTATTCGCGCCGGGCGAAACGCGAGACCTGGTGGAGCGGCTGCGGGAGTGGGGGGCTGTGGGGGTGGGGCAGAGCTCCTGGGGACCGGCCGTGTACGGGATCGTGGGTGATGCCACCGCCGCACGCGCGCTGGCGGGCCGGGTGCAGGGCGCGTTGGGGCCGGGCGGGGCCGTGTATGAAGGGGCCTTCAGTCCGACGGGCGCCCGGGTATGGCGGGGCGACCCTTCCGTTTCAGGCTGAACGATCGGCCTTTCCCGGGCTGATTGACACTGGCGGGAGCCTGGGATATAACCCCTATCCCGGCAGGCTATCCCAGTGCGGAGGAGTTGGACCGATGGCTGTCGCCCGTTGGGAACGTGGCCCCCCGCTCCACGCGGAGCGTTGGGCGACCAATGGGCAAGAGTGGCGTAACTCGTTTTCCCCATCCTCATCCTCAACATGAGGTCAGCTATGAACCGCATCAAACTGTGTTCCGGCGGATTCGCGGCGAGTCTGATGGTGCTCGTCGCGGCGTCTGCCGTCGCCCAGGGTGCGGGCGAGTGGACGATGGCGGGTCGCACGTACGACCTGCAGCGTTACAGCCCGCTCACCCAAATCAGTCGGGCGAACGTGAAGAACCTCAAGGCCTCGTGGTCGTTCTCGACCGGAGTGCTCAGCGGCCATGAGGGCAACCCGCTGGTGATCAACAACGTGATGTACGTCCACAGCGCGTTCCCGAACCTCGTGTTCGCGCTCGATCTGACGAAGCCGGGCGCGCCGATGATCTGGCGGAACCAGCCCGCCCAGCCGCCCGAGGCCAAGGCGATCGCCTGCTGCGACCTCGTGAACCGCGGCCTGGCCTATCATGCGGGCACTAACCGGTTGTTCATCGAGCTGCTGCAGGGCGACCTGCTCGCGCTCGACGCCAAGACGGGCAAGCAGGTGTGGCGCGTGCCGAACGCCGACTACAAGACCGGCTCGACCATGACGAACGCCCCGATCGTGATCAAGGACCTCGTGATCGCGGGGATCTCGGGCGGCGAGTTCGGCGTGCGCGGGCGGGTGACGGCGTACGACGTCAACACCGGCAAGGAAGTGTGGCGCGGATACTCCACGGGCCCCGACGCCGACGTGAAGATCGTGGGTGACGCGAACCCCAACTACCCGTCGCACCGCGGCAAGGACCTGGGCGTGACGACGTGGCAGGGGGACGAGTGGCAGCGCGGCGGCGGGACGACGTGGGGCTGGTATTCCTACGACCCGCAGCTGAATCTGTTCTACTATGGCTCGGGCAACCCCGGGACGTGGAACCCCGATCAGCGCCCGGGCGACAACAAGTGGTCGATGTCCATCTGGGCCCGCAACCCCGACAACGGGGAGGTGAAGTGGGTCTATCAGATGACGCCGCACGATGAGTGGGACTACGATGGCGTCAACGAGATGGTCCTCGCCGATCTCACGATCGCTGGCAAGCCGGTGAAGGCGCTGGTGCACTTCGACCGCAACGGCTTCGGCTATGTGGTGGATCGGACCAACGGCAAGGTGCTCATCGCGCAGCCGTATGCGCACGCGGCACCGAACTGGGCGTCGAAGATCGATCTCACGACGGGTGTCCCGGTCCGCAACCCGCAGTACGGGACGACCTCGAAGAAAAACACCGAGGGAATCTGCCCCGCCGCGATCGGCTTCAAGGATCAGCAGCCCTCCGCGTATTCACCGATGACGAAGCTCTTCTACGTCCCGACGAACAACATCTGCATGGACTATGAGGGCGTGGACGTGAAGTACTCCGCCGGCCAGTGGTACGTGGGCGCGATCGTGCGGATGTATCCCGGGCCCGATCAGATCCGGGGCGCGTTCGTCGCGTGGGACCCGACCACGGGGACCAAGAAGTGGGAGATCAAGGAGAACCTGGCGGCCTACGGGGGCGCGCTGGCGACGGCCGGCGGCATCGTGTTCTACGGCACCATGGAAGGCTGGCTCAAGGCGGTCGATGCCGCGACCGGCACCGAGCTGTGGAAGTTCAAGACCCCCTCCGGCATCATCGGCAACCCGATGACATACCTGGGGCCCGACGGCAAGCAGTACGTCGCCGTGCTCTCCGGAGTGGGCGGCTGGGCGGGAGCGGGCGTCGCTCTGGGGATCAGCCCGGAGGATCCGACCGCTGCGCTCGGCGCGATTGGCGCCTTCGGCGACTACACGAGCATCAGCAACGCGGGCGGCACGCTGATGGTGTTCGCCCTGCCGTAAGGTCGTGACGGCGTAGCAGTGTCGCAGGAGGTAGGTGCACCCGGCGCCGGGGCGAACGCGCTTCGGCGCCGGGTGTAGTACGTCTACACCCGACCGTACTTCTTCAGGATTCCACGGGAGCGTTATGCATCACACGTGGTGGAAACTGGGCGGAGCGTCGCTGGTCGCTGCCGCTGCGCTCGCCGTCCTCGCCGGCGCGGCCCCGCGCGCCCCCTCCGAGTTGAAAGTGTGCGTCGACCCGTACGAGATGCCCCTCTCCAACGACAAGGAAGAGGGCTTCGAAAACAAGATCGCCCACCTGGTCGCCCAAGACCTGAACGCGGCGGTGGTCAATTTCTGGTGGCCCCAGCGCCGGGGCTATCTGCGCAACTCGATCCTCGCGGGATTCTGTGACGTGCTGATGCAGGCGCCGGTGGGCTTCGACCCCGTGGCGACGACCAAGCCGTACTACCGCTCCACCTACTATTTCGTATATCGCGCCGATCGGGGGCTGACGATCCGAACGCTCGACGACACGGTCCTCAAGCACTTGAAGATCGGTGTCAACCTGATCGGCTACGACTACACCAATACCCCACCCGCCCACGCGCTCAGCCCGCGCGGCATCGTGGGCTTAGTCGGGTTCGGCAGCTTCTTCAACCCCGACCCGCGCGCCGACCACCCCCAGGACATCGTCGAGGCGGTCGCGAAGGACTCGATCGACGTCGCGATCGTGTGGGGCCCGTTGGCGGGGTATTGGGTCAAGCACGCGGCGGTGCCGCTCACGATGGTGGCGCTGCCCGACTCGGACCCGGTGTCGGGCATGCCGTTCGCCCGCAGCATGGCCATGGGCGTGCGGCACCGCGACAAGGCACTCCAGGCCACCCTCGACTCCGTGATCGACCGCCGGCACGCCGACATCGTCGCCATCCTGAAGGAGTTCAACGTGCCGATGATCGAGATGCGCCCATGATCACCAAGCATGGCGCGCGGGGCGGCCTGGTCGGCGTCTGGATCCTGGCGGCGGCGACGGTCGCGCTGGTCTCGCGCGGGGGATGGCTCACGGCAGCCGCCGGAGCGCCGGCGCGCGACACCGTGACGGACAGCCTGCTCGTGTCGGATTCCGTCTACCAGGGCTGGAAGTGGTTCGCGGTGTACTGCTTCCGCTGCCACGGCGAGGATGCGATGCGCCCCATCCTCCCGACCGCGCCGGACCTGCGGTGGGCGGTGAGCCCCACGGGCGCGAACTTCCCGCGCGACAGCTTCGTCAACACGGCACTGAACGGGCGCCCCGACAAAGGCATGCCGTCGTGGAAGACGCTGCTCGACACATCGGCCATCGCCGAGCTGTACCTGTACGTGAAGGCGCGGAGCGACGGCTGGCTCAAACCGGGCCGTCCGCACCGCACCTCGGACCTGCCGACCAAGCGTAAGTGATCGCGGGCGCGCGCCGGATCTCGCGGGCCGTCGTCGCGCTGCTGGCGATGGCCGTCGGCGCGGCTCCGCTCGACGCGCAGCAGCGACTCACGCGCGAGCAGGTGCTCAGCGCCCTCGCCGGCGCCAGTGCGCAGACCCCGGCCGACTTCACCGGCCAGGATCTCTCGGGGCTCGATCTCGCGGGCGTCGACTTCAAGCGCGCTAACCTCACACGCTGCCGGCTCATCGGGACGAACTTCACGCGCGCGCAACTCTTCGCGTCGACGCTGACGGACGCTGTGGCGAGCGACGCGGATTTCACGGGCGCGACCCTCGACATGGTCGTGATGTACCGCGCCGACCTGCGCCGCGCGGTGCTGCGCGACGCTAGCCTGTTCGCCGTCATCATGCCCGACGCCAACCTGTCCGACGCCGACCTCTCGCGCGCCAAGATCGTCTCGCCCATGGCGCGCGCCAAGCTCGTACGGGCCAAACTCGTCCACGCGATCCTCGGCGTGGAGCCGGGAACACAGTCGATGGGGGTGCTGCGGACGGATGCCACGTCGGCTGATTTCACGGACGCCGATTTCACCGGGGCGAACCTGCGGAAGGTGCTGTTCGCCTGGGCCGACCTCACCGGCGCCGACCTGACCGACGCGGACGTCACCGGGGCGGACTTCACGGGAGCGATCCTGAGACGGATCCGCGGGCGCGACCGCCTGCACGGGCTGGACCAGGCGCTGCACGTCGACCAGGCCATCTTCAACGACTGAATCGGATAGACCCTCATGAAGCCCGCGATATCACCGACCCGTACCCCGGCCCTCCCCTTCCTGCTCGCGATCGGCCTGACCCTGGCGGCGCGCTCCGCCGGCCCGGTGCTGTACGTCAGCAACGAGGTCGCCAACACCCTCTCGGTCATCTCGCCGCAGACCAACAACGTGGTCGCGACGATCGCCGTGGGGAAGCGCCCCCGGGGCCTGGCCGCGAGCCCTGACCGGCGCACCATCTACGTCGCGCTCGGGCAGGACGACGCACTCGGCGTGATCGACGTCGCGAGCGGCAAGATGACGCGCACGATCCCCGCGGGCCGCGACCCCGAGCTCGTGGTGCTCAGTCCCGACGGCAAGGTCGCATACGTGTCGAACGAAGAGATCGCGCACGCTTCCGCGATCGACCTCGCCACTGGGAAGGTCCTGTTCTCGACCGCGGTGGGCGTCGAGCCCGAGGGCGTCGGGTTGAGTCGCGACGGGAAGAAGCTGTACGTCACCGCGGAGACGAACAACACGGTCTCGGTGGTGGATACCAAGACCGGACAGGTACTGCACACGCTTCATGTTGGTGAGAACCCCCGGACCGTGGCTTTCACGCCGGACGGGAGTCGCGCGTGGGTCTCCGCCGAGGCGGGCGGGAACGTCACGCTCATCGACGTGGCCACGGACAGCGTGCTCGGCCAATTCCCGATCAGAGACGGTAAGACCAAGCCGGTCCGGATCGCGTTTTCGCCCGACGCACGGCTGGCCTATCTCACGGAAGGCGCCGCCGCGAGTGTCAGCGTCGTGGACGTGGCACGGCAGGCGGTGATCGACTCCATTCGGGTCGGCCGGCGACCATGGGGCATCGCACTCTCCCCGGACGGCACACGGCTGTACACGGCGGACGGGCGGTCCAACACGGTCTCGGTGATCGACACGGAGGTGCGGAAGGTGATCATGGCGATCCCCGTAGGGGAGCGGCCGAACGATCTGCTGTACCTGCCCTAGCCCAGGGGAAAACGGGCCAGCCACGAGCCCGGGTGATGGGTCCGCACCCAGCCGTCCACTCCCCACGTCCGACCCGCCCGCACCGCGAGCAGCACGACCAGGGTCGCGATCAGCATGTAGTGGAACCCCTGTTGCGACGAGCCTTGCCACTGCACCGCCAGCCCGTAGTTCAACACCAACAACAGGCCGATCGCGGACGCGAGCGTCGTGAGGCAGCCGAACAGCAGCCCGACGCCCACCGCGGCCTCCCCGAACGCCGTGAGCTGGGCGAACAGCGTCCCATGCGAGACGACGGTCGCCTGCAGGAACTCCCGGAAGAATCCCACCGGGTTTCCGTCGGCGTACTTCGTGACCAGCAGCGGCATCACATGGATCCAGCGGTCCGAGGCGGTGGGCAGCGGCAGGAACCCCCAGGCCAGCGTGATGCTGAGCTTGGTAAAGATCGCCTTGGCGAACCAGATACCGACCGCGATGCGGAGAAACGCGAGCCA
>DATDFC010000127.1:0-23175 GCA_036522815.1 Gemmatimonadales bacterium
TGCGCGACGCAGCGGCCCGCCACCCGCAGGAACGGCCGCAGGTCGTCGCGCGCGAACCAGGCGCCCTCCTCCACGCCGGCGAGCGAGGCCAGCCAGCGCCGCGGCGTGAGCGTGCCGTCGCGCACGCGCGCCAGGCTCGAGTCCAGGTCGTGGTCCTCCACCAGCCACTTCCGCCCCTCGCGTACGCGCCCGGGCCAGACCGGCTGCCGCGTGATATCGCAGTACAGCACCCGCACCACGTCCAAACCCTGCTCGTCCACGAACAGCCGGAACGTGGCGCCCACGCGCGGGTTGGGGTCGAGCAGCTTGTACTGATCGTCGCGCGCGTCGTAGCGAAAGCCCACGTCGAGCACGCCCTGATAACCCAGCGCCCACATGAAGTCGATGGTGAGGCGCTCGACTCGCTCGTTGCGCTCGCACACGCCCAGGCTGGTCGTGCCGCCGTACACCGGGTGCTGGCGCAGCTTACGGCCGGTGAAGGCGGCCACGCACTCGGACCACTCGTTGAACACCCCGTTGAACATCCACACGGCGTCGTCGCCGCCGGGAATGTGCTCCTGCAGCATCAGGTTGGGCGCGGCGCTCTCCTCCCACTCGAGGTAGCGGGACAGCAGCGCGTCCGGCGTCGTCACGATCGCCAACCGCCGGCCGGTGCGCCGCTCCAAGCGCGTCGGGTCGATCGGCTTGAGCACAACGGGGAACCGGGCGTCCGCCAGAAACTGCTCCACGTCGTCGCGCGAGCGGGGGCAAACCGTGAACGGCGTGGGCACGCCGAACTGGTGGGCGAGCCGGAACACCTCGCGCTTGTCGGTGAGCCGGCGCACCAGCGCGCGCGGGGGCCGGGGGAACCAGAATCGTGGAGCCAGCTCGTCCGAGTGCTCGGCGACGAGTACGGCGGTCTCGTCGGTCGTGGGGACCAGCAGCGCGGGCCCGAGGCGCTGGCCCAGCTCGTCCAGGAAGCCCAGCGTGTCGGTCACGCTCGCGCCCGCGAAGTCCCACGCGTGGGCGCTCCGGACGTAGCGCGACGCGAGGCCGGCCGCCGCGGGGTCCGGATCCACCGCGTGCACACCCACGCCGAGCCGACCCAGGCTGCGCGCGATCCCCAGACCACCGTAGCCGAAGCCCAGCACCACGACCGGGAGCGAGGGGTTGATGCGCAGGCGACTCATGCCGGCAGCGCCACGCCCGACGGGACGGTGATCACTTCGCCCTGGTGCAGCTGGAACACATCGGGCAGATCGTCCTGATGCGCCAGGATGAAGTCGAGATCCTCGAGCTGGCCGCTGGCGCGCAAATAGTGCACGCTCTTACTCCCGAGCCAGGCGTCGGGGGAGGCGGTGCGCCAGCGGCGCACCAGGGCGGCGGTCGGGCCGTCCTCGGCCGTGTACCCGGCGTCGAGCAGCTCGCCCGCGATCAGGGCGCAGCACACCCGATCCTCCTCACGGAACTCGCCGTGGCTGGCGGCCGCGACGATCGCCACGCGGGCGTGTCGGTCCACGAGCCACAGCCCGAGGTAGCGGGCGTTGCGGAGCGAGCCGAGGTACACCGTGCTGGAGAGCGCCGCGGCGTGGATCAATGGCGTGCCCGACGACGACACCAGCACCAGCGGTCGCTCCACGTCCGAGCGGGCGGCGATCGCGGCCGGGCTGTTGTTCAGCTCGAACCCGGCCGGGACGACGCCCCCGATCTCGCCCGCCAAGAGCGGTTGCTCGAGCTGGGCGGCGCGGCGGCGCGCCGCCGCGACGCTGGGCGCGGGAAAGCAGCGGCGTCCCTGCGCCACCGCCGTCACGGCGGTCGTGGTGGCGCGCACCACGTCCACCACCACGATCACGTCCCCGGCGACGAGCGCGCCTCCCGCCGGGTCGCGGAAGCACCCGATTACCACAGTGCCGGTGCTCATCCGGCGGCGGCCGCGGCGATAGGGGACACGACGCCGGGAAGCTTGAGACGCGGCTTCGCGAACGCGTCGGCATGGAGGCCGCGGCGGTAGATCTCGACCCGCAACAGCTCCTCGAGCCGCACATTGCAGAGCTGAACCGCGTGCCCGAAGTGATCGAGCAGCGCGAATTGACTCCCTTTGGTGGGCGCCTCGAACGCGACCGCGGCGATGCCGAACGCGGCGACGAACCGCTCGGCGAACGCCACGCTCAACCGGCCGCTCGCGTCGAACAGGCCGATCCCGGCGGCGCTCTCGCGCGCCTCGACCACGAGCTGCGCGGCGCCCGCGTCGAGCCAGCGTCGGCCCTGGTCGATCAGCGCGTCCACCGTGTCACGCCCGAAGGTCCCGCCGGTTTTCTTCCCGAGCTCGAACTGGACGGAGAGACCGTGGCGTCGCGCCAGCGCGACGATGGCGCGCGGGTCGAGCACCACGTCGGTGAAGCCCGCCCCGCACTCCACCCGGTCGACTCCCAGCGCGGCGCACAGCTCGAAGTAGGCGGGCAGCTGGCCGCGCGCGGCCGCGATCTCGAACGGGCCCCCGCCCGTGACCGTGGCCACGCCGTGGAGCCGGGCCGCGGCCAGCTTGCGCCGCACGGCCGCCTCGTCCGCGATCAGCCAGCAGGCCATCGAGAGCTTGAGGCGCGACATGAGATGGCCGCTCTGCTCGAGGTGACTTTCGAGCGTCGCGGGGTCGTAGCCGGGGTCGAAGGGGCTCGTCGCCGGCGCGAGATCGGGAGCGCCGATTCGCTTCAAGAACGCCGCTTGGATGGGAGCAGCTCGCATAGGGCTCACCTTTCTGACGCACCATCGCCACACGCCGCAACCCGCACGTCGCGGTCGTTCTGCATCTGGGGCGTGCAGCAAGTCGAGGGCCAGGACCGTTGTGAGCTAGATCACGCGGCGCGATGCTGCGCACATCCAACGCATCGCGAGTAATGTCGCCGGGCGGACGGCGCCGCATGTCGCGACGTCGCCACAGAAGAAGGAGGGGTTAGTTCTCCATCAGGTACTGCTCTTCCCACGCGACGTCGAACGCGCCGTTGCAGCGGGTGCAGCGCAGCACGCTCAAGCGCTCGGTGAGCGGCACGCGCTCGCGGCAGTTGGGGCAGACGCCGTACTCGGCCACGCCGGGGAAGCGGTTCGAGTTCTTGGGGCGCGGCACCACGGTCCAGCGGCGCGGCGGCTGGCTCATGATCTCCAGCTCGGCGCGCGGGATGCCCACCCGCTCGCCAACCACGTCCACGATCGCCTCGCGCGGCCCCAGCTTCTTAACGTGGTACCAGGCACCGCGGCGCAGCGGATAGTCGGACGGGGCCCGCAGCCGGGCCCAGAACCGTCTCGGAGTCACGTTCCCCTCCTAACCGTGGTCAGCGTCGCTCCGGGCTCAGCGGTCGGAAGCGGGTGGCGGCGCGGGCGACGGCCCGGTGATCGGGTGTGCGCGTGGTGGTCGATGCGCGTCGCAATAATAGCGCTCCAGGCGGGCGGTGCGCTGTGATCGCTGGTGCGTCACCCAGCGCGCCGGCCGCCGACAGCTCTTGCGTGTGGCCCAATCGTAGAAGTCGCAGCGCGGGTCGCCCATGCGGAAGCCTGACGGGGCCTGCCACTCAGCGACCCGCGGGCGTTGAGGCGTCCGTGCTGCGGCGGTCGACCAGACTCAGTTGCTCCTCCGCCATGTCGCGACTGATCCACACGAGGTGGTCGCCGCACATGATCGCATCCACCGCGTACGGCTGCATCCCGAACGACGCGGCGTCGGAGGTACCCACGAACGTGCCCGGAAAGTGATACCAGCAGTTTTGGCCTTCCGGATGGCTGTGCACCATTCCCACCGTGCCCGACCATCCCGCCTCCTCGCAGCTCTGCTTGGGGATGACGCGCGTACGGGTCGAGCGAGCGGGCTCGACGTCGGCGGGCCCGATCCGTTGCACCACCACGGTGCCCCGCTCGATGGTGCCGATCATACAGCCCATGAATTCAGTGGGATACGAGCGGTACTGCAGCTCGAGATAGCGGCGCGCCTGCTCGGACAGGACCAGCGCGTGCACCGGGATGGGAGCAGGGGCCGCCGCCCGGCCCGGGCTGGCGCGCACGGGCGTGGCCCTGGGCGCGCTCTGCGATTGGCCGGGCTGCACCAGCCCCGGACGGATCGCGAGCACCGTAACGATGCCGCCCGCCACGAGGCCGGCACGCACCATGTGCGCGCGGAGCGCACGACGCTGCTCCACTGGTCCTCCGAACTCGGGCGCGGGGTCTTGATCAGGGTGACTCCCACGCCGGCATATCGCAAGAGCGGTGCCAGGCCCCGGCGGGGGAGGGCGGTGGAGGTCGGTGGAGGACGGTGGAGGTCGGTGGAGGTCGGTGGAGGTCGGTGGAGGTCGGTGGAGGTCGGTGGAGGTTCTGGAGGTTGTGGAGGTTCTGGAGGTTGTGGAACCGGGCCGCACTCAGGGGAGGGAGACGACCACTGTGATCGTCGCCTGATCGGAGCCGCTGAGGCCGTGGGCGTCGGTCACGGTGACGGTGACGGTGTTCGTGCTCGCGAGACCGTAGGTGTGCGACGCGCTAATCCCGCCTTGGTTCGGCGTGCTGCTATTCGTCGAGCTACCGTCGCCCCAGTTGATCGTATAGGTCCAGGGCCCGTCGCCGTCCTGGTCCGTGAACGACGCGTTCACGGTGACGGATCCTAACGCCAGCAGGATCTGCTGGTCGGGTCCGGCGTTCACGACGGGCGCGTGGTTCTGTGGTGGCGGCAGCGCCGTGCAGCTGATCGCGAAATCGGCGTGGCCGACGCCCCCCGCCGGCACGGTCACGCTCATCGGATTGGCGCTGGTCACGCTGCAGTTCGACGCCACCCCCGTGAGGGCCACGGTGTGACTGGCCGCGGACAGGTTGGAGAACGTGACACCGCCGCTGTTGTTGGTGGTGATCGACTGGCTGGTCGAGCCGTCAACCGTGACCGTGTAGCCGTCGGGGTCGAGATCCGAGCCGGACGTGCTGGTCGTGACTGTGAGACTGCCGGTCGTCGCCGCGCAGGTCACCACAAACGGCGCCGGGGTGTTCCCGCCGGCCGTCACCGCAACCGTGTGCGTGGTGCCCCCGCTCACCGTGCAGTTGGCCGCCACGCCGGTGAGAACCACAGAGTGATTACCGGCGGAGAGGTTGGTGAAGGTGACCCCGGTCCCGTCGTTGGGAGCAATCGATTGGGGGGTGCCTTCGACGGTGACGGTGTAGCCGTCGGGGTCGAGGTCCGCACCGGTCGTGCTCGTGGTGACGGTCAAGTTGCCCGTGGTGGGCGGGATCGCGGTACAAGTGACCGAGAATGCGATCGGGGTCGTCTGGCCGGCCGTCACGCTCGCCGTTTGGGAGGGCCCGCCGGTCACGCTGCAGTTGGACGCGACGCTCGAGAGCACGACGCCATGATTGCCCACCGAGAGGCCCGGGAAAGTCACGCCGGTACTGCCGCTGTTCGTCGCGATTGACCGGCTGGTTGTCCCGTCGACGGTCACGGTGTAGCCGTCGAGGTCGAGGTCCAGCCCTGTCGTGCTGGTGGTGACGGTGATGGAGCCGGTCGTCGGGGGCGCGGGGCTGATGTCGAACGACGTGCTGGTGGTGTCGGGGAGCCCGGTCACGCGGGCGATCAGGGTGTAGCCGCTGCCGGCCTTGTCGATCCAAAGATTGCTGAACGTCGCCACCCCGCGCGTTGGATGCGCGCTGGTATCGCCCTGCAGCTTGGCACCGCCGGGATTGGCGCCCAGCGTCACGGCGACGGTCGTCGTATCGGCGCCCGCGACCGGCACGCCCGCCGAGTCTACCACTTTCACTTGCACAGGCGTGATCTGCTGGCCGACCTGCGCGTCCTTGGGCTGAGCCATGAAGACGAGGGCGACGGGCGGAGCGGTGGACGTCGGGTGCGGGCCACCCGAGCCGGACACCAGCTTGTCGAGGTGGCAGCTGACGGCGAGCGCGCCGAGCGTCAGAACGCAGATCGGCTTCATCATCTGGGGCCCGTGCTGCAAGTGTCGCACCGGTTCAACGTCCCTTGGGGACTCACTACCCCAATCTGGAGGGAGGCGTTGCGAGCCCGGTAGCGTGGCGTGGCCGCAACGGAGCGCCCGGATCGCCACGGCGCAGGCGTGGGTGGGTTGACCCCGGGGCCGTGCCCCGGGGTTCACGGACGCCAACCGCGGAGCTGAGCAGACTCCTCAGAGCGGCTGACCCGGGGCGGTGTCCCGGGGTCAACGGACAACTCCTCCGGTGCCGCGCACGGCCGGCAGGTGTCGGGGTTGGTTGGCGGTGAGCCCCGGGCCGTGGGCCCGGGGTTAACCCACCCGGGCTCTGGCTCGACCCCTCCACGCGGTCACAGGGTGGTCACCTTGACCGTCTTCGAGTCTGAGCCGCTGAGCCCGCCGGGGTCCGTCACCGTGATGGTGAGCGTGTAGCTGGCCGGCAAGATCGTGATGTAGGTGTGCGACGCGTTGATCGGTCCTTCGCTCGCGCTGAACCGGCTCGAGTTCCCGTCGCCCCAGTTGATCGTCACGGTCCACGGGCCATTGTGGTCCGGGTCG
Source organism: Gemmatimonadales bacterium (assembly GCA_036522815.1). Taxonomy (GTDB): domain Bacteria; phylum Gemmatimonadota; class Gemmatimonadetes; order Gemmatimonadales; family GWC2-71-9; genus AG41. The sequence goes on from DATDFC010000127.1 coordinate 6,501, forward strand.
GTGAACGATGCGTCGCTCAGGCTGAAGAGCGCGCCGATCAGCACGTTCTGGTCTCCTCCGGCCGTGACACTCGGCGGTTGGTTAGGGGGCGGCGGCGTCGGGCAGCTGATCGAGAACGACGCGGTGGCCGTCTGGTCCGCCGTTACGGTGACGGTCCGCGAGGTCCCACCGCTCACGCTGCAATTCGAGGCGATCCCGCTCAGGGTCACCGTGTGGCTCCCGGTGGCGAGATCGGAGAACGTGACGTTGTCGTTCGTCCCGATCGGCTGGCTGCCCGCACCGCTCACGGTGACCGTGTAGCCATCGGGATCAGGCGTCCCGCCGGACGTGCTGGTCGAGACGGTCAGACTACCGGTCGGCGGCGGGGGGGCCAGGACGGTGACGCTGTGCGTCACAGCATCGCTCGCCCCTTGGTTGTCGGTTACCGTGAGCCGCACCGTGTAGGTCCCGCCGGCTCCGTAGGTGTGGGTCGGGTTCGCCTGGGTTGCGTGCGTCGAGCCGTCGCCGAAGTCCCAGTCGCGGGTCGCGATCGTGCCGTCGGGATCGCTACTCTGGTCGGTGAAGCTGCAGGTGAGCCCGCTGCAGCTCGGCGCCGGGAACGCCGCCGTCGGCGGCTGGTTCGGCGCTGTACACGTGATCGTGAAGCTCGCCTGAGCGGTGCCGCCCGCGGTGACAGTGACGGTCTGTGGGTTCGCCTCGGCCACGCTGCAGTTCGCCGGCACGCCGTTGAGCTGCACCGTGTGGTTGGCTGCCGTGAGGCCGGTGTAGGTGACGTTGTCGTTCACCCCGACGCTCTTGCTCGAGCCACCATCCACGGTCACGGTGTAGCCACTCGGTTGGCTCGAGCCGGTCGTCGACGTGCTCACCGTGAGGCTCCCGGTGAGCGCCGTGCAGGTGATGGTGAAGGACGCCGACACGGCACCGCTCGTGGTCACGGTGACCGTCTGCGACGTCCCGTTCGCTACCGTGCAGTTCGCCGCGACGTCCCCGAGCCGCACCGTGTGGCTCCCGGTGGGTAGGGTGAGCGCGATGGTCTGGCTGTTCGCGATCGACTGCGGCGTCCCGTTGTCCACCGTGAAGGTGTAGCCGTTCGGATCGGGGCTGTCACCCGAAGTGCTGGTTGTGACGTTCAAAGTGCCCGTGAGCGCGCTGCACGTGATCGTGAAGCTGGCCTCCACGGCACCCCCGGGGGGCACGGTCACCATGCGGGGATTCAACCCGTTGACGCTGCAGTTCGCGGGGACGTCATTGAGCCGGACGGAGTGATTCGCAGCCGCGATCCCGCTGTAGGTGATGCTGTCACTCGCCCCGATGCTCTTGCTCGAGCCGCCGTCCACGGTGACGCTGTATCCGCTCGGCTGACTCGCGCCCGACGTGGATGTCGTGACCGCCAGATCTCCCGTGAGCGCCGCGCAGCTCACGGCGAAGGCCGCGGTCGCCGTGCCACTGGGCGGCACGGTAACGGTCTGCGACGGCCCACCAGTCACGGTGCAGTTGGCGGCGACGCCCGCCAGCACCACCGTGCGACTCCCGGCAGGGATTCCAGTCAGCGGGATGGTCGCGTTGATCCCGATCGGCTGGGGCGTGCCGCCATCTACGGAGAACGTGTAGCCGTCGGGGTCGAGATTGGCGCCCGTGGTCGTGGTGCGCACCGTGAGGTTGCCCGTGAGCGCCGTGCAGCTGATCGTGAACGCCGCGGTCGCGCTGCCGCCCGCGGGCACCGTGACGGTCTGCGAGGCTCCCCCGCTCACGGTGCAGTTCGCCGGCACGTCGGTGAGGGCGACCGTGTGGTCGCCGGCCGGGAGCGCGTTGTAGGTGGTGCCTGCGCCGTTCGCCGCGATCGTGCGACTCAAGCCCCCGTCTACCTTCACGGTGTAGCTCCCGGGCGCGTCATCGCCCGTGGTCGTGGCGTTCACCGTGAGGTCGCCCGTCGTCGGCGGGCCTGCGGTGATGTCGAACGAGTCGCTCGTCGCGCCGGCGAGCTGGCCCGCGCTGGCCGTGAGGCGGTAGCCCGCCCCCACTCGATTCACCTTCAAGTCGGCGAACGTGGCGACGCCACTCGCCGCCGCCAGCGTGGTCGTTCCGCCCAGCGCGCCGCCGCTCGCGTTCGCGGCCAGGGCGACCGTGACGTTTCCCACGAAGCTCGTCGCCACATTGCCGAGCGTATCGAACGCCGTCACCTGAACCGGCGGTTTGAGCACGCTGTCGACGGTGGTGGTGTGAGGCTGTGCCGTGAATGTGAGTCGCGCCGCCGCCGCGGGCGCGACGTCGAACGCGGGGCTCGTCGCTCCTCGCACACCGGTCGCCGTCGCGACCAGCGTGTAGCCCGTGCCCGTCCGGTCGATCGAGAGATCGGCGAAGCTCGCCACGCCCCTCACCGCGTCGATGGTGCGGGTGCCGCGCAATGTGCCGCGCCCCGGATTGTCGCCCAGCGTCACGGTCACCGCGCCGTGGAACGTGGTGTCGACGATACCGGTGCTGTCCACCGCGCTCACTCGGACGGCAGGGGACAAGGGCTCGCCCGCGGTCGCGTTGGGCGGCGCCGCGAACTCGAGCCGGGCCGCGGGAGGATCGGATCCGCCGTCCTGGAACAGCTTGTCGACCTGGCAGCTCAGCAGCCAGCCGAGCGCCAGGACGCCTGCGCCGACGCGCAGCCAGGGGCGGTTACCGGAGGGTGACGACACTGAACGCACGGCTCGTCGCGTCGGGCAGGCCCGACACGCTCGCCTTGAGGGTGTAATTCACGCCGGTCTTATCGATGGTCAGGTTCGGGAACGTGGCGATCCCGTTCACCAGGTTCACGCTCGTGGTGCCCCCGAGGTGGGCGCCCCCGGTCAAGCTGCCGTCGTTCCCGATGGCCATCGTCACCTGGCCGGTGAACCCCGGGACGACCCCGCCGGCGTCGTTCTCCGCGGTGACTTCAACCGTGAAGGTGCCTGACAGCCCGACGACGGTGTCCGGCGGCTCGATCGTGAACGCGAGATGCGTCGCCGGCGCGGTGCACGCGACGCTGAAGGTGATGCGCACCGTGTCGTTCGGGAGCACGTTCACGCCGCGCGGGTTCGCGCCGCTCACGCTGCAGTTGGCCGGCACGCCGTCGAGCGCGGCGCGGTGACTGCCGGCGGGAATGTCGGTGGCGGTGATGCTGTCGTTGATGCCGATGGGGGCGCTCTGGCTGCTGTCAAGCACGATTGTGTAGCCGGTCGGCAGATTCGAGCCCGACGTGGCGGCCGCTGCCTTGAGCGCGCCGGTGCCGTGGGGCGGCGCTCCGCCGCCCGAGCCGTCACTCAGGAGTTTGTCGAGATGACAGCCGGCCAGAACTGCCAGCACCAGCAGGTAGAAGCTCTTCCTCACCGGGAACCGTGATCTGCACCGGGAAGCGTGATCTGCAATCGCCGCGCCCGCTCCACGCTCCCTGTCGCGCCCCTGCTCCCTCCCTGCCCCCCACCGCCTGCCGAGTCGGGGCCACAGGGTGTCGCGCCGGCTCAGCGGAGCGGGGGGACAGTCAGCCGACCAGCCGCTCCCAGGCGACGCGCACCACCTGCTCGAGCTCGGGACGGAATCGGCCGGCCAGGCCGAACGGCCCCATGAAGCGCGAATCCTCGTAGCCGTGCTCGCCCAGCATCGCCGCCGTGGGCAGATATCCCAATACGGTGTCGATGCAGCCCACCGGTATCACCGAGCCGGGAAACAGGCACCGCACCATCGTGCCGTAGGCGGTTACGGGCTCGGCCGAGGCGGCGGCCAGGTGGAGTCCTGGATCGAAGCTCAGGCGTTGCAGCGTCAGCTGGCGTCCCCGCCCACTGCCGCCGGCGAACAGCGCGGAGAAGGGGACCCGCTCGATCTTGCAGGCCGGGGCCACCGGTCGGCGGGTGCGCAGCGCCCCGCGCGCTACGCCGACGACGCGCTCCGCCAGGCCGCCCGCCCAGGCGGCGTATTGCGCGGCGGAGAGGGGCGCGAACAGCGGGCCCAGCACCAGCTCTGCGAGGCGGCGCCCGAAGCGCGTCGTGGCTCCCACCTCGCGGGGCCGCACGTCGCCGGCGAATCCCTGGAGAAACAGCACCGGGAGCTCGGCGCCGTGCGCATCGCGCAGCGCGCGCCGCACCACGCCGGGGAAGTCGGCGCTCACGCGGGTCGTCGTCGGGAAGCCGACCGGATGACACGCGTACGACCAGAGCACCGCGAGCGGGCGGTCGGTGGGATCGCTGAACGTGAGGAGATGCAGCGTCTCGTCGCGCGGGCCGGCGGGGTTCGGGGCGCTCCGCACGCCGCGCCATCCGGGCCGGCGGCGGTTGATCGCGTGATCCGCGGCCCCGGTGCGATAGTCGACATGGCACGGCACCGGGTCGATCGAGGCGAGCCGCCCGAGCAGCTCCACGGCCCGCCCCGCCACCAGGGCGGCGTAGTCCGGATCACACACGCCCAGCATCGGCTTGCTCGGGTCCACGGCGGGCGCGGTGTGCGTATGCGAGGCGGCGACGAGCAGCGAGGCTTCGTCGAGTCCGAGCCGTGCTCCCACGGCGTCGAGCAGCCGCGCCTTGATCTCGGCCGTGGCGAACAGCAGGTCGGCGCTGAGAATCGCGACGCTCTGTCCGGGAGCGCGCAACAGCAGCGCGTTGAGCTCGAGCGGATCGGCCACGCCACGGCTCGGGCCGCGGCGGTTCACGTAGCCCGCCAGCGGCAGCGGGTGGTCCGGGGTGATGTCGACCGACCCGGCGGAGAGGAAGGCGCCGCTCTCGCCTCCTGGTGTTATAGCAGGCTCCTGTAGACCTCGGCCGTATGCTCCGCGGTGCGCTGCCACGTGAAGGTGCGTGCCCGCGCGCGGCCCCGCTCGATCAGATCTTCGCGCTGCATGGCGTCGTCGTTCAGCCGCTCGAGCGCCTGGACATAGGCGGCTGGATCGCGGCCTTCGACCACCACCACCGCGTCCCCACCCACCTCTTTCAGGCCGCCGGCCCCCGAGGTCACCACCGGCAGGCCCGAGGCGAACGCCTCGATCACGGGATAGCCGAAGCCCTCGTACAGGGACGGGAACAGCAGGACGTCGGCGGCGCGGTAGGCGCGCCGCAGCGTGCTCTCGTCGGCGAACGGCACGGTGCGCACGAAGCGGCGCAGGCCGAGGCGCTCGATCAGCTGCTCCTGATCGCCGCTCAAGCGCCCGCCCACCTGCAGCAGGTAGGCGTCCGCTTCGCTGCGCAGCCGCGCCACGGTGTTGATCACCAGGGGCACGTTCTTCCGCTCGACGGTGCTCCCGACGTGCAGCACGACAAACGCATCGTCGGGAATGCGCCAGTCCGCCCGGCCCCGCGCGCGCGCGTTGGGCGACTCGGAGAAGAAGGCCCGATCCACGCCGAACGGGACGACGCTGATGCGGCGGTCGTCGCCCAGCCAGGTGGCGAGCTCCCGCTTCAACCACTCGGTGCCCACGATGTACGCGCCCGCGAGGCGCAGCGCCTTGAGGGTGCCGCGCAGGAAGCGGTTGCGCACGCCCTCGCGCCAGCCGTCGGTGGGGGAGCGCAGGATGATCACCGGCATCAGGTCGTGCACCGTCACCACGGCGGGGCGACGCTGCACGCGCGTGACCATGTGCGCGTAGCTGTGATCCAGGATGTGCACCAGCTGGGCCCGCTTCGCCTCGCGTCGCAGCCACCACGGATACAGGAAGTAGCGGGCCACATAGCGCTGCGGCCCATGCAGTGGCCCGGGCAGCACGAACTTGGTGGGATCGACGTCCTGCGCCCACCAGCGGGGATAGCCCCCCGAGCTGCGGCCGTTGCCGAGGTCGCGCGTGAGATCCCCGATCGACGCCGCCAGGCGCACCTCGAACCCCGGATCGCCGCCCTCGAGCCAGTCGTGCAGGCGGTGGGCGTACCGGTCCATCGAGGGCCAGCGCTCGAGCGGGAGATCGGGAACTAGGAGAACTCGGGTCATGCGGAGAACGTGCGTGGTGCGTGGTGCGTGGTTGCGGGCGGTGGGGGTTTACGCGACGCGTCGCCGGCATCGGCATCGGTGGAAACCACACACCACGCACCACGCATGTGTCCTTCAGCTCCCACGCACGAGCTCCTTCCAAAACGCCAAGGTGCGCTCTGCAACAGCGTCATCCGAGAACAACTGCATCGCGCGCGCGCGCCCCGCCTGCGCCAGCGGGCGCCGCTGGTCCGGCGACGCGAGGCGACGCAGCGCGCCCGACAGCGCCAGGGCGTCGTCGGGCGGCACCACCACGCCCGCGTCGCCGATCACTTCGGGAGTGGCCCCCGCGCTCGTGCCCACCACCGCCACCTCATACGCCATCGCCTCCGCCGCCACGTGCGCGGCGGGCTCGGCCCAGGTCGACAGGGCGCGCGCCGGCAGCACCAGCACATCGAGCTCGGGCCAGAGCTTGCGCACGTCCTCGGGCGGGAGCGCGCCGGCCCAGCGGACGCGCGCCGCGAGCCGCAGGTCGGACGCGAGCCGCTCCAGGCGCTCCCGGTCGGGACCGTCGCCCACCACCGTCAACTGCCAGCGGTGGCCGCGGTTCTCGGCCAGCGCCTGCAGCAAAGTATCGACTCCCTTCTCCGGCACCAAGCGGCCCACGCAGCCGATCGCCACACCCTCGTGGTGCATGTGCTGCAGCTCCGTGGGCACGTGAATACCGAGCTGGGGGATGGCGGCGACGGGCAGGTCGGGCACGACGCGTCGCAGCAGCGCCGCGGCGGCGCCGCTCCCCGCGATCGCGCCCGTGATCCGGCGCAGCATGCGGCGGCGCCGCCGGCGTGCCAGCCACGGCAGCGGCAGCTCCACGTTCTGATGGGTGAAGAGAATCGCGGGCAGGCCCAGGTGACGGGCCGCGCGCACCGTCTGCTGGGCCGCCGGTGTAGTCGATTCTTCTTCTACCTGGACCAGGTCGGGTCGCTTGTCGCGCAGCAGCGCGTGCAGCGCGCGGCCGCCGAACTTGAGCGCGTCGGCGTCGCCGTGGTGGCGCGCCGGGATGGGGAAGACCTCGACCCCGTTCTGCCGCTCCCACGCGATCTCGATCGTCGCGCCGAGCACCGGGTCGCGCCAGCGCTGTGGGACGCCGACAGTGACGTCGATGCCGCGCGAGGCGAGCGCGCGCAGCTTGCCGCGGTTCGCGGAAGAGAGGTAGGCGTGAGAGATGATCAGGACGCGGTGCATGTGAGGCAAACGCGGAACGGGGAATGCGGAACGCGGAACATCTCCCCGGGCGTCGTGGGGCGCGCGACCTTCCACTGCTGTTCCGCGTTCCGCATTCCGCGTTCCCCGTTATATTGGGTTCTTCGAGGGCCCTTAGCTCAGGTGGTTAGAGCAGCGGACTCATAATCCGTAGGTCCCAGGTTCAAGTCCTGGAGGGCCCACGGCTGGAAGCCCGTCGTACGACGCTACGACGACACGCTGTACGACGGCATGCTTGCGCTCCGGATGCACGTGCGACCTAGCGTCGTAGCGTCGGGCAACGGTTCACGGGTGGTTAGCTCAGCTGGTTAGAGCGCCGGTCTCACATACCGGAGGTCACAGGTTCGAGTCCTGTACCGCCCACTAACTTAGTCCCTCAACCCCCGCCTCGCCCCGCCCTGTAGCAGATCAGCCACACTCCCCCCCGGGGCGCCATGTCCCCGCCACCCAAAGCACCGGTATGGGGCTTGCTACACCTGTCGTCTTGACGCCACTCGGGCGACAACTTGGGCCCTTTTGGGAACGTGAGCGGGTTGCAGCGAATCCTCGCCCGCGGCCAACGGGCTGCGGGCGCCGTGGCGCGCGCGCTGCCCCTGTTTCTCCTCGCGACCTGTCAGGTCGACAAGCTCACCAACACACCCCCGCCCATCGCGACGCTCGACGTGGCGCCCGTGCAGGTGCGGGACTCCGCGGCTGCCGGGAGCGCGGCCGCCCGGGCGGATAGCGTCGCCGTCTCGAACGCGGGGCAGGGCACGCTCTCCTGGAGCGTGCGACTCGCGCTCGGCGGCCAATGGCTCTCGGTCAGCCCCAGCGGCGGCGTCGCGCCCGCGATGCTGCACCTCTCCTTCAATCCGGTCGGTCTCCCGAGCGGCGTGTATCGCGACACGCTGCTCGTCCTCGCCGAGAATGCCCGCGGCAGTCCGGCGCTCGTGCCGGTCGAGTTCGTCGTGCACCCCTGCCGTGTCGTCGCCATCACGCCCGACGTCGTGCTGCGCGACTCGCTCACCACACACGACTGCTCGGCCCCGCACAAGCCCAACAGTTTCGCGCGCGTGTACGGCTTCACGGCGCGGGCGGGAGACTCGATCTCGGTCGTCATGTCGGCCACCACGCTCGGGGGCGTGGTGATGCTCGACACGTCGCTCGCCGGACCGGCGATGACGCAGGGCGTCTGCACCGCCACCTGCATCCGCTATCAGCGGCTCCAGGCCAGCGGGAATTACCTGATCGAAGCCGCGGCGGGAGCGGGACAGACCGGCCCCTTCACCCTCAGCGTCACGCGGCCCCGCCCGCCCGCGGCGCCGGGGCCGCTGGCGCAGCTGCGCACCGACTCCGTCACGCCCGTTCTCGTCGGCGGCAGCACCGATCAGGCGAGCATCGTGCTGGAGGGCGTCGTGAGCGATCCCGACCCGTCCGATACACTGCGGCTCGAGGTGGAGGCGCAGCCCGTCGGGACGCCGTTCACGGGCGTCGCCACTGCGGCGAGCGGCCCGCTTCCGGCCGGAATGCCCGCGTTCGTCGCCCTGGCGGGGCTCGCCAACAACACGGCGTATCACTGGCAGGCGCGCACCGTGGATCAGACCGAGCGAGCCAGCGCCTGGACGGCGTTCGGCGGGAACGCCGAAACCGACGGCGACTTCGTCACGACCATCCCGCAGCCGCCCGCGTCCCCGACGGACACGGCGCAGTTCCAGAGCGACGGCGCCACCGCCATCCCGGTCGGCGGCACCGCGGCGGGCCGGTCGGTGATCTTCAAGGCGACCGTGTCGGACCCGAACCCCGGCGACCAGCTGCGGCTCGAGGTCGAGGTCAAGCCGATCGGCACCGCGTTCAACGGTGTGGTGACGGGCACCGGTCCGACGGTCACGAACGGCACGATCGCCACCGCCGCGGTCGCCGGATTGACCGACAACACCGCGTACCACTGGCGGTCGCGCGCGGTGGATCAGACCTCGCGCGCCAGCGCGTGGGTGTCGTTCGGGAACAACGCCGAATCGGCGACGGACTTCCGCGTGGCGGTGGCGGCGACGCAGCTCACCTTCACGGTGCAGCCGACCGCGGCGGTGGCGGGCGGCGCCATCAGCCCGGGCGTGCGGGTCGTGGCCCAGGACGCGCTCGGCAACACGTTGACGAGCTTCAACGGCAGCGTCACCCTCGCGCTCGCGTCCAACCCGGGGGGCGACACGCTGTCGGGCACCAAGACGGTCGCGGCGCAGAGCGGCGTCGCCAGCTTCGCCGATCTGAGCATCGCGCACGCGGGCGCGGGCTACACGCTGCAGGCGAGCGCGACCATCAGCGGCACGACGCTCACCGTCACCAGCAACCCGTTCACGATCTCCCCGGCGGACGCCAAGCGGCTGGTGTTCACGGGCCAGCCGAGCACCACGCCGGCCGGCGCGGCGATCACACCGGCGATTCAGGTGACGGCGCGCGACAGCTTCGGCAATACGGCCACGGGCTTCGCCGCCAACGTGACGCTCGCCATCGGGAACAACCCTGGCGGGGGAACGCTGTCGGGCACCGCCACCCAGGCGGCGGTCGGCGGCGTCGCGAGCTTCTCCGGCCTTACCATTAATAAGGCGGGCACCGGCTACACCCTCACCGCCGCGGCCACGGGCCTCGCGACCGGCACGAGCTCCCTCTTCAACATCACGGCGGCGGCCGCCGGACAGCTCGCCTTCACCACGGCGCCCGCGGGCGCGGCGCAGAGCGGCGCAGCGTTGTCCCCGCAGCCCGTGCTGCAGATCCAGGACGCGAACGGCAATCCCGTGAGCTCGCAGGGAGTGAGCGTGACGGCCGCGATCGCCACGGGCCCGGCTGGTGGGGGGGCGTCGCTCGCGTCGTCTACGGCCACGAGCGATGTCAACGGCGTCGCGACGTTCGCCGGGCTCGCGATCAGCGGCCCCACCGGCGCATACACACTCACGTTCACCGCCCAGAACCTCGCCCCGCTGACGTCCGGCACCATCACGCTCGCCGCGGGCTCGCCAGTGCAGCTCACCCTCGTCACGCCGCCCTCGGACAGCGTCCGCAGCGGCCAAGCCCTGGCGCGCCAGCCGGTCGTGCAGCTCGAGGACGGCGCCGGCAACGCGGTGAGCCGCGCCGGCACGCAGGTCACCGCCGCCATCGCCAGCGGCGGTCCCGCCCTCTCCGGGGCGAACCCGATCGCCACCGACGCGGCCGGCCGCGCCGCGTTCACGAACCTGACCATCACGGGGCTCGCGGGACCGCGCACCCTCAGCTTCGCGGCGCCGCAACTCACCCCCGCCACGTCGGGGACGGTGACGGTGACCGCCGGCACCGCGACCCAGATCGCGGTGAACGCCGGGGACAAGCAGACCGTCACGGCGGGCACCGCCGTGCCGATTCCGCCGTCCGTGATCGTGAAAGACGCGAGCGGCAACCCGGTGCCGGGAGTGGCGGTGAGCTTCGCCGTCGCCACCGGGAACGGCAGCATCACCGGCGCGAGCCAGACGACCGACGACGGCGGTATCGCGACCGTGGGGAGCTGGACCCTGAGCACCACCGCGGGAGCGAACACGCTGACGGCGGCGGCGGCGGGGCTCGCCGGCAGCCCGGTGAGCTTCACCGCCACCGGCACCGCGGGCAACGCCGGGAGCATCGCGCTCAGCGGCGGTGACAACCAGACGGCGACCGTGAACACGCCGGTGGCCACGCCGCCCGCGGTGATCGTGAAGGACTCGCACGGCAACCCGGTGGCGGGCGTGTCGGTCACGTTCGCCGTCGGCCTTGGCAGCGGCAGCGTCACCGGCGCGAGCCAGACGACCAACGCGAGCGGCATCGCCGCGGTAGGCAGCTGGACCCTCGGTACGGTGGCGGGCGAGAACACGCTCACCGCCACGGCGCCCGGCGTGAACGGCAGTCCGGTCACGTTCACCGCTCAGGGGACGGCGGGCGCACCCAGCGCGGCCCGCTCGCTCGTGGCGGCCACCCCCGGCACCATCACTGCCTCCACCGGCGCGAGTGCCGCGACGATCACGGTGACCGCGAACGACGAGTTCGGGAATCCGGTGAGCGGCGTGACGGTTGCCCTGGTTGCGACCGGCGCGAACAACGCACTCGCCCAGCCCACCGGCCCGACGGGCGCGAACGGCCAGATCACGGGCACGCTCAGCTCGACCAAGGCCGAGACGAAGACGATCAGTGCGATCCTCAACGGCGTCACGCCGGTCACCGCGACGGCGAGCGTGAGCGTCACGGCCGCAGCCGCGGCGGCGATCGCCAGCAGCGCTGGCGACGGCCAGACGGCGACCGTGGGAACCGCGGTGCCGGTGGCGCCCGCGGTGATCGTGCGCGACGCCTTTGCCAATCCGGTGTCAGGCGTGGCGGTGACGTTCGCTCCGGGCGCGGGCGGGGGGAGCGTCACGGGTGCCGCGCAAACCACCAACGCGAGCGGCAGCGCGGCGGTAACGAGCTGGACCCTGGGCAACACGGCCGGACCGAACACGCTGACGGCGACGTCGGGCTCACTGCAGGGGAGCCCCGTGACGTTCACGGCGACCGCAACGGCGGGCGCCGCGACTCAGATCGCGGTCCACGCCGGCGACGGCCAGTCGGCGCGGATCGGGACCGCGGTGTCCGTCCCGCCGTCCGTCATCGTGACCGATCAGCACGGCAATCCGGTGGCCGGCGTCGCCGTGACGTTCGCGCCCGGTGCCGGGGGCGGCAGCGTGAGTCCGACGAGCCCCGTGACCACGGGGGTTGACGGTATCGCCGCCGTCACGTCGTGGACGCTTGGCACCACCGCGGGCCCGAATACCATGACGGCGACCTCCGGCACACTGGCGGGCAGCCCGGTCACGTTCACCGCGACGGCGACGGCGGGCAGCGCCACCCGGCTGGCGATCGCCACGCAGCCGTCGGCCACGGTGCAGAGCGGGATCGCTTTCCTGCAGCAGCCGGTGATCCAGCTACAGGACGCGTCGGGCAACCCGGTGAGCCAGGCGGGCGTCACGGTCGGCGTGAAGATCCAGTCGGGGGGCGGCACGTTGGGTGGGACGACGTCGGCCACCACCGGCGCGACCGGTCAGGCGGTGTTCACGAATCTGTCCATCGCCGGCAGCGTCGGCCCGCGCACGCTGCGCTTCGGGGCGGCCGGAGTCGACAGTGTCACGTCCGCCACGATCAACGTCACGGCCGGCGCCGCGACTCAAATCGCGCTGAACGCCGGTGACGGTCAGTCGGCGACCACGGGCACCGCCGTTGCCAGCCCGCCGTCGGTGATCGTGCGCGACGCCAGCAACAACCCGGTGCAGGGAGTGGGGGTGACGTTCGCTGTCGCCACGGGCGGCGGGAGCATCACCGCAGCCGACCAGACCACCAACGCGAGCGGCATCGCGACCGTCGGGAGCTGGACGCTCGGCACCACCGCGGGCAGCAACACCCTCACGGCCAGCGCGGCCGGTCTCACGGGCAGTCCGGTGACGTTCACGGCGACCGGCACGGCGGGTCCGGCGGCCACGCTGGCCAAGTTCTCCGGCGACAACCAGGTAGGACAGGTCGGCACTACCCTCGCTACGCCGCAGACCGTGCTCGTGACCGACGCGCACGGCAACCCGGTGAACAACGTGACGATCACCTGGGCCGCGGCGTCGGGCGGGGGCTCGGTGAACCCGACCTCGTCGGTCACCGACGCCGCCGGCCATGCGTCCACCACCCGCACCCTCGGGCCCACGCCCGGCACGCAAACGACGACCGCCAGCGTCACCGGTCTCACGCCCGTGACGTTCAGCGTCACGGCCCAGGTAGGCGGCGCCACGCAGATGGCGATCAGCGGCGGACAGCAGCAAACCGATACCGTGGGGCAGACGCTGCCGACGCCCCTGTCCGTCCGAGTCGCTGACGCCCTCAACAATCCGGTCGCGGGCGTGACGGTCAGCTGGTCGGTGCTGGACGGCGGCGGCTCGGTGAACCCGGTCACCTCGACCACCAACACGAGCGGCATCGCGTCGACCAACTGGACGCTCGGCACCGCGATGACGCCGACCGACAGCACGCAGACGGCCCAGGCGACCGGCGTCGGATCCGCGCTCAGCTTCACGGCCTTCACGGTGCCGGGAGCGGTGAGCCCCACGCAAACCAGCGTGGTCGCCGCGCCCGCAACGATCACCGCGTCGAGCGGCACGGGCCCGAGCACCATCACCGTCACGGCGCGGGACCAGTACGGCAACGTCATCAAGAACAAGACGGTCACGCTGGCGGTGACCGGGAGCAACAACACTCTCACGCAGCCGTCCGGTCCGACCGGAACGAACGGCGTCGCCACCGGCACGCTCAGCTCCACGCTCGCCCAGACCAAGACCGTGTCGGCCATAGTGGGGACGGTCGCGATCGCCCAGCAGGCGACGGTGACCGTGACGCCGGCGGCCGCGGACACGCTCGCCTGGCTCGTGCAGCCCGGCAACGTGGCCGCCGGCGCCCACATCACACCGGCGCTGCAGGTCGAGGTGCGCGATCAGTTCGGCAATCGGGTCACGGCGGCGACGGCCGGGATCACACTCGCCATCGGAACGAATCCGAGCGGCGGCGCCCTCACCGTGACCCCGCGCAATGCGGTGAGCGGCGTGGCGACGTTCGACGACGCCAGCATCGACAAAGCGGGCTCGGGCTACACCCTCGTGGCGAGCTCGGGCGGGCTCGGCCCGGTCACGAGTAATTCGTTCAACGTGACGGCCGCCGCGGCCTCGTCGATCGCGCCGAGCGCCGGGAGCAGCCAGACCGGTACGGTCGGCACGCCCGTCCAGACACCGCCCGCGGTGATTGTGCGCGACCAGTTCAACAACCCGGTGGCCGGCGTTGCGGTGACGTTCACGCCGGCGGCGGGGAGCGGCAGCGTGAGTCCGACGACGCCGGTCCTGACGAACGCCAGTGGTGTCGCGGCGCTGACGTCGTGGACGCTGGGCACCACGGCGGGCGCGAACACCCTGACTGCGTCCTCCAACGGTCTCGCGGGCAGCCCGGTGACGTTCACGGCCCAGGGGGCCGCCGGCCCGGCGACACAGATCGCGCTGAACGCCGGCAACGGGCAGGCCGCCACGGTCGGCACCGCCGTCGCCACGCCGCCCGCGGTGATCGTGCGCGACCAGTTCGCCAATCCCGTCGCGGGCGTGGCGGTGACGTTCGCGACCAGCGGCGACAACGGGACGGTCGATCCGGCGACGGCGGTCACGACCGGCGCGAACGGCATCGCCGCCGCGAATTCCTGGACGCTCGGGACCGCAGCCAAGGTCGACACGCTGCGGGCCACAGCAGCGGGGCTCAGCGGCAGCCCGGTGACGTTCACCGCCACGGCGTCAGCCGGAGGCCCGAGTGCGGCGCAATCGACCGTGGTGGCGGCGCCGGCGGCGATCACGGCGGGCGCGGGCTCGAGCACCATCACGGTGACCGTGCGGGACGCCAACGGGAATCCGATCCAGGGCGCCACGGTGACGCTCGCGGTCACGCCGGCTGGGGGGAGCACTCTCACGCAGCCCGTGGGAACGACCGACGCGAGCGGGCAGATCACCGGGTCGCTGAGCTCGACCGCGGCGGGAACGAAAACGCTGACGGCCATGGTGAACGGCACGCTGACCGTTACCCAGACCGCGACCGTGACGGTGAACCCCGCCGGCGCGAGCGCCACTCAGTCGCTCGTGGCGGCGTCGCCCGCGACGATCACCGCGAGCTCGGGCTCGAGCGCCAGCACGATCACCGTCACGGTCAAAGACCCCAACGGCAACCCGGTGAGCGGGGCCACGGTGACGCTCGCGGCGAGCCCCGTCACTGGCATCACGCTGACGCAGCCAGCCGGGACCACCAACACGAGCGGCCAGATCACCGGCGCCTTGAGCTCGACCGCGGCGGGGACGAAGACCGTGACGGCCATAGTGAACGGCACGGTGACGGTCACGCAGACGGCGGACGTCACGGTGAATCCGGCCGCGGCCGCCACCATCGCCCCCCACGGAGGCAGCGGGCAGAGCGCGCCGGCCGGCACGGCCGTTCCGACCCCGCCGTCCGTGATCGTCACCGATGCGTTCGACAATCCCGTGTCCGGGGTGTCGGTGACCTTCGCGGCGGGCGCTGGGAGCGGCAGCGTCACGGGATCCGCCCAGACGACCGATGCGAACGGGATCGCGGCCGTGGGAAGCTGGACGCTTTCCACTACCGCGGGAGCCAATACGCTGACGGCCATGTCGCCGGGGCTCGCGGGCAGCCCGGTGACGTTCACGGCGACCGGCACCGCCGGGCCGGCGGCGCAGATCGCGGTCAACGGGGGGAACAATCAGACTGCCACCGTGGGCAACGCCGTCCCGATCGCTCCTTCGGTCATCGTGCGCGACCAGTTCAATAACGCAGTGGCCGGCGTTGCGGTCACGTTCACGCCGGCCGCGGGGAGTGGAGCGGTGAGCCCGACGACTGCGGTCACGAGCGATGCGAGCGGCATCGCGGCGGTCACGTCGTGGACCCTCGGCGCCACCGCCGGCACCGACACGCTGCGCGCCACAGCGACCGGACTGGCGGGAAGCCCGGTGGTGTTCCTCGCCACCGCGACCGCGGGCGGGCCGAGTGCGTCGCAATCATCGGTGGCGGCGGCGCCGGGGACGATCACGGCGGGCTCAGGCTCGAGCACGATCACGGTGACAGTGAGGGATGCCGGCGGTAATCCGGTGAGCGGCGCGACGGTGACGCTCGCGGCCACGCCGACCACGGGCAACACGCTGACGCAGCCGGCGGGCACGACGGATCTGAGCGGCCAGGTGACGGGGACGTTGAGCTCGACGGCGGCCGGGACGAAGACGGTGACCGCCAGGGTGAACGAGACGGTGACGGTCACGCAGACCGCGACGGTGAACGTGACCGCGGCGGCGGCGACGACGATCGCGGTGCATGATGGCAATGGCCAGACGGCGCCAGCGGGCACCGCCGTGGCAATCCCGCCCTCGGTGCTCGTGACGGACGGGTTCGGCAATGCGGTGGCGGGCGTCGCGGTGACGTTCGCGGTGGCGGCCGGAAACGGGACGATCACGGGTGGGAGCCAGACGACGAACGCGAGCGGGGTGGCCACGGTGGGGAGCTGGACGCTGAGCCCGACGGCGGGCCCGAACACGTTGACGGCCTCTTCCGGCACCTTGTCAGGCAGCCCGGTGAGCTTCAGCGCGACGGGGACGGTCGGAGCAGCGGCGACGATCGTGGCGAACAGTCCCACGAGTCAGACCGCGACGGCGGGCACTCCCGTCAGCTCGCGACCGTCGGTGCTCGTGAAGGACGCGAATGGGAACCCGGTGGCGGGGGTGGCGGTCACATTCGCCGTAACTCCCGGGAATGGGACAATCACCGGCGGGAGCCAGACCACCGATGGAAGCGGCGTCGCGACGGTAGGAAGCTGGACGCTGAGCCCGACCGCGGGGCAGAACACGCTGACCGCCACGTCGGGGACGTTGTCCGGCAGCCCGGTCACGTTCACCGCGACCGGCACCGCGGGGGCGGCGGCGACGATTGC
>DATDFC010000128.1:0-7406 GCA_036522815.1 Gemmatimonadales bacterium
GTCGAGCGTGCTCGACAACGCTCCGACCTACCTGGCGTTCGTCGCCAGCGCGGCCGGTCTCGAAGGCGTGCCGGCGCAGGGGCGCTTCATCGGCGCGCTGGCGCTCGATCCCGGCGCGGCGCGCCTGCTCGCCGCGATTTCTACGGGGGCGGTGTTCATGGGCGCGAACACCTACATCGGGAACGCGCCCAATTTCATGGTCAAGGCCATAGCCGAGGAGAACGGCATCAAGATGCCGTCGTTCTTCGGGTACATGGCCTACAGCGGTGGGATTCTGCTGCCGCTGTTCGTCGCCATCACGCTGATCTTTTTCTAGATCAGGAGCAAGATCACGACTCACCACGGGCCCGCGGTTGTGTCCGGCACGTGCTCTTCGATGTGAACCGCCGGCGCCCGCTGGCGCCCGAGCCGCGCGTTGAGCGCGGGCAGCTCGGCCGTTGACAGCTGCTGCCAGCGGCGCCGCGCGCCCCCAAGGCGCTCACGCTGTGCAACGAACACGGTCCGCGCCTGTTCGGTCGGCTCACGATCGGCGCTCTCCACGGCCGCCTCGAGCCCGGCCAGCTCGTCGCCTGCGCCGTCCACCGCGCGCGCCAGGCTGTCGACCTGCCCCTGGAGTGCGGTGAGCGACGCACGGGTCGCGCGGTCGAGCGATCGGGCCGCCAGTGCGCTGATCTGGTCGCGCGCGCTGCGCAAGCTCCCGGCCAGCGCGTGCTGCCCGGCCATGGCGTTCCAGATGTCGAGGCCAAGGCGCAGCTGGGCGACCAGCCCCGAGTCCGCCACGTGGACCCGCGGATCGAGCTCGATCCGGAGCGACCGGCTGTAGGTCTGACCGCCGACCCCGAGCCGGACTTCGTAAGCCCCCGGTAAGACCAGCGGTCCCTGCGGCTCGGCAACGGTTCCCTGGCCGGCGATAGCGGCAATGCTGTAGCCATAGCGCGCGGCGGGGGGTGGAGGATAGCGCAGGTCCCACACAAAGCGGTTGTGCCCGACATTGCGCGTCGGTGGCTCGAAGCGCGGCAACCATTCGACGGCGATCTGCGGCGGCTCCACCGGGGGCGTCGGACGGTCGTCGCTCGAGAAGCGGCGGACCAGACCTCCGCGCGAGTCGCGGATCTCGAGAGTCACAGGACCATCGGGCACGGCTCGCAGCAAATAATCGATCACCGCCCCCGCCGGCGGGTTCGTGCCATGCGGCTCTTCCGGCGGCAGCGGGGTGTCGTTGCTGACGCTGCGGCGCAGCCGGACCGCCGGTGCCGGAGCGAACAGGTAGACAGGGGCGCGCAGCGCGGAGTCCCCCATCTGGCGCAGCGGGGTGAGATCGTCGAGCACCCAGAACGAGCGACCGTGTGTGGCCGCGATCAGGTCACCCCCGTGGACCGCGAGGTCGCGCACCGACACCACCGGCAGATTGAGCTGCAGCGACTGCCAGTGGTCGCCGTCGTCGAACGACACGTACACGCCCGTCTCGGTGCCCGCGTACACGAGCCCGGCACGGACGGGGTCCGCGCGCACCGCCTGCACGTACGCCTGCGGCGCGATCCCCTGATCGGCGCGGGTCCAGTGCGCGCCCCCGTCGCGGGTCCGGTAGATGTACGGCGCGAAGTCGTCGATCCGGTGGCGGTCGACGGCGGCGTACGCGACGGC
The DNA here is from genome assembly GCA_036522815.1 of Gemmatimonadales bacterium. Classification (GTDB taxonomy): domain Bacteria; phylum Gemmatimonadota; class Gemmatimonadetes; order Gemmatimonadales; family GWC2-71-9; genus AG41. Next base: position 1,645 of record DATDFC010000128.1, read on the forward strand.
GGTGTCGAAGGGCGACGCCTCCAGCAAACTGATGGTGCTCCAGGGCTCGAGGCCCTGCGGCGTCACGTCCTGCCAGTGTCGGCCGGCGTCGCTGGTCCGGTGGATCAGTCCGTCGTCCGTCCCGACCCAGAGCAACCCCGCGGCGCGCGGTGACGGGGCGATGGCGTACACCACTCCGTAGCCCCGTCCGGCGGCATTCGCGCCCGTGGTCGCGCCGGCACGCGTCAGGTCGGGGCTGATCGCCTCCCAGTGGAGGCCGCCGTCTCTGGTGCGCAGCACCATCTGGGCGCCAAGGTAGAGCGCGGACCGATCGACGCGGTCGAACACCAGCGGCGACGTCCACGTAAAACGGTATTTCCGTTGCGGCATCGGTACCCCGAAGGTCGACACGGGCCAGGGCGAGATGTCCTGCGACTGGCCCGTGCGCCGGTCGAACCGATGCACGCCGCCGTAGGTGTCGCCGCCGTAGACGATGTCGGAATCGAGCGGGTCGGGGGCGATGGAGCCGCTCTCGCCCGCGCCCACCGGGGCCCAATCACGCAACGTGATCTCCCCGAAATCGCTGCGGCTCGTCACCCCGGCGGTGCCGGCGTCCTGCTGGGCGCCGTAGACGCGGTAGGGGAAGGCGTCGTCGGTGACCACGTGGTAGAACTGTGCCGTGGGCTGATTGTACCAGCTGCTCCAGGTCCGGCCATCGTCGAGTGTGATCACCGCGCCCTGGTCGCTGCCCACGATCATGCGCGTCGGACTCCGGGGATCGACCCACAGCTCATGATAGTCGTCCCCGCCCGGCTGTCCCTTGAGCACGGTGAACGTCTTGCCGCCATCACGGGATTTGAGGAGCGACACGTTGGGCACGTACACGACGTCGGGGTTTTCGGGATCGACCGTGACCCGGCAGAAGTACCAGTTGCGGCTCGTCAGTCGCGGATCGCTCCCCACGAGGCGCCACGTCGCGCCACCATCGTCGGAGCGGTACAGCCCGGCGCCCGCCTTGGCGCCGATCAGCGCAAAGACCCGTCCCCCGCGCCCGACCGCGAGACCGATGCGGCCGAGCGGACCGACGGGAAGGCCGTGACCTGTGACGGGCGTCCAGGTGGCCCCGCCGTCCGCCGACTTGTACAACCCGCTCCCCGGTCCTTCGTCCGGCGGATACTGCTCCCACGGTGTGCGGCGCGCCTGATACAGGGCGGCGTACACCACTCGCGGATCGGCGGGATCCGCCGCCAGGTCGATGGCCCCGGTATCGGGATCCTTGTACAGCACTTTGGTCCAGGAGCGCCCGCCGTCGGTGGAGCGGAACACGCCGCGCTCGGGGTTGGGGCCGTAGGCGTGTCCCAGCGCCGCGACGAGCACAACGTCGGGATTCCGGGCATCCACGAGCACCTTCCCGATGTGCCGCGTGTCGGTGAGGCCGAGCGCGCGCCAGTGAGCACCGCCGTCGGTGGACTTATAGACGCCGGCGCCATAGGTGATGTCGGAGCGGATCGACGCCTCGCCGGTCCCCACGTAGATCACGTTCGGGTCCGAGGGCGCGAGGGCCAGCGCGCCGATGGAGGCGATCGGCTGGTCGTCGAACAGCGGCTCCCAGGTGACGCCGGCGTTCCGGGTGCGCCACACGCCGCCGTCCACGGCTCCGAAGTAGAACGTGGTGGCGTCGCCGGGAACTCCGGCCACGGCCAGCACGCGGCCGCCGCGGTGTGGGCCGATGAGGCGCCACCGCAGCGCGCCGTACGTGCCAGGCGGAACGGTCTGAGACGGTGCCGGGACCGCCGCGACGAGGGCGATCGCGAACGAGCCGAGCAGCGAGGCGGATCGGAGCTGGTTCATGGACGGGAAGATGCTTCCCGCGAGCGGGAGCGCAAAGGCTCAGAGGCCGCGCAGCTCCACCGGCTGCTCGAGAAAGGCGCCGAACGCCTGCGCGGCCTCCCGCACCGCCTCCCGTTCGGACCGGGTGAGATCCACGAGCAGGCGCAGGTCGACGACTACGGCCTTCTTGGTCAGCGTCCGCTTCCACCCGCCAACTACTTGACCGTCGACGACGATGGCGTGCGCCAACAGGGCACCGCGGCCGGGCACGATCCCAGTCGAGCTCAGCCGGTGGGCGATCGCACTGCGATTCTCGAAACTGACGAGGTACTCGTCGAAGTTGGGTAACAGATGGGCGGTGGGTGCGCGCCGGCGCGGCGGTCGCCGCGACGGGTCGCACCAGTACGGCTCGCCGTCGATGACCTCGCGCGTCAGGCGGCGCCCGGCGATCTTCACGCCCCTCCCCGCATCGGCCTGAGTCAAGCCCGACCACCAGGCGAAATCCTTCAGCGTGGCCGGCCCGCGCGTCGCGAAGTACCTCAGGGTCAGCGCGAGCAGCGCGGCGTCGCGCTCGAGTGGTGCGGCGGGCGGGACGCGCTCCTCGAGCAGCGCATACGTCGCCTGCTTTCCCCGGCGCGCTCCGCTGCACACGATGCCGTCGAGCTCCGCGTGCATCAACAGCTGGCCCAGGCGCTGCGATTGCGTCAGGCCGATCCGCGCCCGCCGCAGCACCTGCGCGAGCTCCGCGCGGGTCAGCTGCCCGCCGCCCTGTAGCGCCCGGGTGAGCGCGGTGCGACTCCTCCGAAACGTCGCGGCGTCGAGCCCCAGCTGCCGGTCATAGTAGGCCATCGTCGCCTTCACGCGAGCAGCGGTCAGGGCCAGCATCCAGCGGATGTCGGCCGGTGCGACGAAGTGCCAGGTGGGGCGCAGTACATGGGTGCGGAGGATCGATCCGTCGCTCACGGCGCGCTCGACCCCCGCATCGACGGCCCCTCGGGTCCGCGCGCCGACGCCCCATTTCGCGCCGGCATAGTCCTGCGCCTGAACGGCGCCGAGCCGACGTACCACGTCGGCCGGGTCGGTGAGGGTCGAGGTGAGGAGCTGTTGATTGGCGAGTCGCCGCTGCGCGATGTCGTTTCCGGGGCGAGTCACGGCGCGGCGTTCGCGATCACGACTTCGAGATCCTGGGTGGCCCGCTTGCGACATTCCTTCCTGAGGTCGTCCATGTCGGCCGCGAGGAACGTTCCCAGAATGCCGTGCGCGGTGACCTCGAACGCCGGCAGCTCCTTCTTGGCGGTCGTGTTGGAATACAGGGCGATCACCGCGTGCTCGTCGAACCGGTAGAAGGAGTAGGTCGGGTAGCGATCGAACAGCCAGACGTGAGCGGGCTTGCCGAAGTCTCTCGCCAGCCGCGCGAAGTAGCGGTAGGCATCGGCGACCAGCGCGGGGATCAGGGGCCCGTCCTCGAAATGCTTGCCCAGCGAGAACATGAGCTCGTGGCTCTCGAGATCGGGGAGAAACGCTTCCAGAGTTGTGCCGGGACGACCCAGGAAGCCTTTGATGGCCGCGTCGTGATTCTCGCGCCAGCGGCGAGAATGGATGAAGTAGAGAGCCATCGTGGTCGCGGACCCGATGAGATCGTCGAACCGGTGTACGAAGCCGGCGAACGGAGCGACACGGACGATACCGAACGGGGGCTCGGGACTGGCGGTCATCGGCTCGATGCTAGTCCAGGCGGGACGGACGGGCAAGCAGGTCGTGAGAGGAGTATGAGAAGCCTCTCATGGCACGCGCGCTGGAGGTCCGTTGTGACGCGCGCCCACGTTACTTCCCCGACACTAGGCGATACGGATCACCCACGCTCGGGAGGTTTCGCTCCATGGCCACACGACTTGCTTTCCTCGCACTCGCCGCCGCCGCGCTGGCCGCGTGCGAGCAAAACCGCAGCATCACGAGCCCGACGGCGTCGTTCACGACGTCGCTCGAGGCGCAACGCGCCGACGGCGGCAGCGACGGGCGGCGCGCCGTCTACACGATCACCAATCAGGTCGCGGGCAACGCGGTCGCGGTCTTCGATCGCGCCGCCGACGGCACGCTCAGCCCCGCCGGCACCGTGGCCACCGGCGGGACCGGCACGGGCGCCGGGCTGGGCTCGCAGGGCGCGGTCGCGCTGAGCGACGACGGGCGCTGGCTGTTCGCCGTCAACGCGGGCTCCAACGACGTGTCGGTGTTCGCGGCGCGCGGCGCGGGGCTTACGCTCGCGAGCCGCACCGCCTCGGGCGGCACGCTGCCGATCAGCGTCACCGCGCACGGCGACCTGCTGTACGTGCTGAACGCGGGCGGCGACGGCAACATCAGCGGGTTCAGCGTCGGCACCACCGGCGGGCTCACGGCGATCCCCGGCTCCACCCGCGCGCTCTCCGGCAGCAACGTCGGGCCGGCGCAGGTGTCGTTCAGCCCCGATGGTCGCCGCGTGGTCGTCACCGAGAAGAACACCAGTCTGCTCGACGTGTACGCCGTGGACGCGAACGGCGCGGCGGGCGCGCGCACCTCGTTCACGTCCGCCGGCGGGACGCCGTTCGGCTTCGCGTTCGGCCCGCATGGTGTGTTGCTCGTGTCCGAAGCCGCTGCCCCGGGCTCGGCGTCGTCGTACATCCTGGGAAGGGGTGGCGATCTGGCGGTCGTGAGTAGTTCCGTGCTCACGCATCAGGGCGCGCCGTGCTGGGCGGTCGTGACCAACGACGGGCGCCTCGGCTTCACCGGCAACGGGAGCGGCTCGGTTTCAGGCTTCTCCGTCACGCACCGTGGCAGGATCCGTCTCATCGACCCAAACGGGGCGAGCGCCGTGATCAGTGGTGGCGTGAACGATGTCGCGCTGAGTGGAAACAGCCGCTACCTGTACGTGCTGGGGACGGGCGCGACCCCGGCCATCCACGCGTTCCGCATCGAGCGGGACGGCCACCTCGCCCCGCTGGGCCCGGTCGGCGGCCTTCCCGCCGGCACCAGGGGACTCGCCGCGTTCTGACGCTACCCCCGTCGCAGGCAGGGGCGCGCGACACACGCCCCTGCCCTTTCGCGGCACTGGCCCTGGTTACTCCGCCGCGGGTAGCCACACGGTGAAGGTGCTGCCGGCGCCCGGGGACGAGTCGACCGTGATATGGCCGCCTTGCAGCTCGGCCAGGAGCCGCGCGATCGCCAGGCCGAGCCCGGTGCCCCCGAGTTCGCGACTGCGCGACTGATCGACGCGGAAAAAGCGGTCGAAGATCCGCTCCACATGCTCCGCGGCGATGCCCGGCCCCGTGTCTCGCACGCTCACCCCCACCATCTTGCCGTTGCGCTCGAGCGCGAACGTGATGCTGCCGCTCGGCGTATAGCGGACGGCGTTGGACGCGAGGTTCAGGAGGATGTGGCGGGTGCGGTCGGCGTCGCCCAGCGCCCAGCGCGGCGGCGACGGCGTCGCGCCGACAGCGAGCTCTCTTCCGAGGGCCATCGCTTCCGTGATCTCGCGCACCTCGTTCACCACGGCGCCGAGCTCGAACGGCGCGTGCGCGAGCGCCAGCTGGCGGTTCTCGCCCCGGGCGATGAGCAACAGCTCCTCCACCAGCTTGGCGGTCTGGTCGAGCACGCGCTCCATCGCGCCCAGCGCCTCGCGCATCTCCCCCTCGGTGCGCCCCTCGGCCATCGCCCACTGCACGCGGGCGCGCAGGTGGGTGAGCGGGGTACGCAGCTCGTGACTCGCGTCCGCCGTAAAGGCCTGGAGGGCCCGATGCGCGCGATCCACCCGCTCCAGCATGCGGTTGACCGAGTCCGCGAGCTCGGTCACTTCCGCCTGGCCCGTCGGGCTCGTGAGGCGCATGCCCAGCTCCGCGGGACCGATGGCGCGCGTCTCGGCCGCCACGCGCTCGAGCGGTTGCAGCGCGCCGGCCACGGCCTGTCGCGCGCCGCGCGCGACG
>DATDFC010000129.1:0-10279 GCA_036522815.1 Gemmatimonadales bacterium
GGGTGGGAGACATACTGCACGGCGTGCGCGTGTCGCGCGGAGTCGTCGGTCCTGAAGTTGAACGGGCGAAGGTACACGGCGTCGTAGGTCGTGTCGTCCACTCCGTGAAACGCCACGCCCACGAAACTCTGTCCCTGCACATCCTTGCCCCTGATATCGAGCTCGATCGTGCCGTTGCCGAGCTCCACCCCCGGCAGATACGCGACGCCGTTGTCGGCCCGCGCATCAAGATGCACCCCCGAGCGCGTGCCGTCCTTCACGCTCGTTGCGGTGCGGTTGAAGACCTGCAGACTCTTTGGGTCGAGGGTTGTCCCCTGACCCGAGACGCGCGACGCCGTGCACAAACCCGCCACGGCCAGCAGGAGCGGCAGCACCCGGTTCATGAAGTCTCCTCGGTATGGAAGGTACTCGGACGTACGACGGCCGCGCCGGGAAGTGTCGCGTCAGGTGGTGGTGGCGCGAGCCTCGGTATAACGTTGAGCCCATGGATCGCCGAGAGTTCCTGGCTCTGGCCGCGGCGGCCGGGGCGACCGCCCAGGCCGGCCCCCGCCTGCCGGTGGCGGCGCCGGCACCGTCGTGGTACGCCACCATGCGCCGCTGCGGACAGCTCAACTTCAACGAGCGCGATCCCCTCACGCTCGACGTGGCAGCGTGGATCGAGTACTGGGCGTCGCTGCGGGTCAACGCGCTGCTCGTCAACGGCGGCGGGATCATGGCGTTCTACCCGACCGACGTCCCCTATCACCACCGCAGCGCGTTCCTGGGAACCCGCGACCTGTTTGGCGAGATGGCCGCCGCGGCTCGCACCCGCGGCATCCGCGTGGTGGCGCGCATGGACTGCAACTACTCCTGGGAGGAGGCGCTGCGGGCGCATCCGGAATGGTTCGAGCGCGACCGCGACGGCCAGCCGCGCCGGCACAACGAATCCACCTGGCTCTTCAAGACCTGCATGTTCTCCCCGTATTTCACCGACCAGATGCCGGCCATATATCGTGAGATCGCCCAGCGCTACGCGGTCGATGCCTTCTTCACCAACGGCTGGCCCAGCACGGGCGCGCTCGGCGTGTGCTATTGCGAGAGCTGCCAGAAGGTGTATCGCGACAAGGTGGGGGGCGTGCCGCCCGAGCAGACCGACGCCACCAGCCCGCTGTACCGCCGCTACTACGCCGTGTTCATGGACCGCCTGTTGGAGGTCTGGCGTCTGTGGGACGCGGTGGCGCGGGAGCGCCGTCCCGACGCGGTCTACGTGGGTAACCTGGGCGGCGGCATCCGCGTGGTCAAAGACCTCGCCCGCATCGGCCAGGTGGCCGGTTGGTTCAACGCCGACCACCAGGGCCGCTCCGGCGACACGCCGCTCTGGGACTGCGCCCAGCAGGGTCGCGTGGCCCGCTCCGTCATGCAGCGACGCACGATCACCAACGTGACGGGCGCCTACAGCAACAGCCGCCCCGTGTGGCGCCACGTCGCCAAGCCCGCCGCCGAGACGACCCTGTGGATGGCCCAAACGGTCGCGAGCGGCATGGTGCCCTGGTTTCATTGGCTCGGTGGCTCGCCCGAGGACGACCGCTGGCGGGACACGGGGCACGAGTTTTTCGCCTGGCTCGCCGCCCAGGAGCCGCACTTCCGCAACACGCGTTCGGTGGCCGACATCGCGGTGCTGTTCCCGCAGAGCACGATCGCCTTCTGGCGCGGCTCCGACCGGGCGCAAGGGACCGAGTACCTGCAGGGGCTGTACGCGGCGCTGCTCCAGGGGCGCTGTGTCTTCGACTTCGTGCACGAGAATGCCCTGTCGGAAGAGACCCTGAGCCGCTACCGCGCGCTGCTCCTCCCCAACGCCGCATACCTCGGCGACGAGCCCTGCCGCCAGATCCGCGCGTACGTGCAGGCCGGCGGCTCGCTCCTCGCCACGTTCGAGACCGCGCGCTACGACGGGTGGGGCGACCCGCGCGGCGAGCCGGCCCTCGCCGATCTGTTCGGCGTCGCGATCGCGGGCGACGTGGTGGGCCCCGCCTCCAATAGCTACATGCGGATCGACGAGCGTCATCCGGCGCTCGCGGGCTTCGCAGGGACGGCGATCCTGCCGGGCCCGGAGAGCCGCCTGCCCGTGCGCCTGCGCGAAGCCGGTCGTCCGGCCCTGACCGTCGTGCCGCGCTATCCCGCCTTCCCGCCCGAGATGGTCTACCCACGCACGGCGCGCACGGACGACCCGGCTGCCGTCTTCCGGGAGCGCGGCGGCTCGCGGCTGGCGTATTTCGCCGGCGACGTGGACCGGACGTTCTGGCGCTCCGGGAATCCGGATCTGAGTCGCCTCCTGCAGAACGCGGTCCGTTGGCTGCGGGGCGATCGCCCGTCACCGGTGACGATCGAAGGCGACGGGCTCGTGGAGACGTTCGCGTGGGAGACGGAGCCGGGCTATGCGCTGCATCTGCTCAACTACACCACGCCCAATCTCACCTGGGGACTGGTCGAGCGCTCCTACCCCATCGGTCCCCAGCGCGTGCGGTTCGAGGTCGCGCCCGGCCGGACGATCAGACGGGTGGCGGCGCTGCGCAGCGGTCGCGTGCTCCCGTTCGAGCAGGATGGGGCTGCGGTCCACTTCGAAGTGCCTGCGGTGCTCGATTACGAGGTCGTCGCCCTCACTTGATCGTCGCTTGACCACCTGCGCTATCCTTAGGAGACGAAGCCCGGTCCGCCCGCGAGAGGAGCTCGGCATATGCTCGGCGATCGCCCCATGTCCGATTGGATCGCGCGCTACACGCAGAGTCACCAGAATGCGGTGAACCGCGCGTGCCACACCATCGGCATTCCCCTCATCGCGGCTGCCGTGCCGTTGTTTGTGATCGCCCTGTTCGTGCACGGCTTCTGGCCGGTGCCACTCGTCCTGTTCGTCGTCGGGTGGGCATTCCAATTCATTGGCCACGCGTTCGAGGGCAAACCGCCGGAGTTCTTCAAGGACTGGCGCTTCCTGTTGGTTGGCCTGCGGTGGTGGCTGGCGAAGATCCGCGGACGCGCCTAGGCGTCGGGAGACCGCCCGGCCGCCTCGAGGATGCGCCGCCGCTGGCCCGCCACGACCATGTCGCGGGCCACCACGTCACGCACGATCCGGGCAACAAAGCCATAGCCGCGCGGCTCGGCGGCGAGCCAGCGCTGCCATTCCAGCTCGTCGAGCGCCGCGGCCAGCGCGTCGCCGCCCACGCCCGACGCCCGCCCCAGCAGCGGCGCGGGCACCCGCTCGTCCAGCACCGCCGCGGCCAGCAGCACGCCTTGGGCATCGCTCGACAGCCGGCGGAAGTTCACGCGGACTGCAGCGGTGATAGCGTCGGGGAGATCGCCCGGGAACGTCTGCTGTAGCGTGCAAAACGGCTGCGGCCATACACCCCCCACCTGCTGCAAGTCCAATCCCAACGCCACGGCATTGAGCAGCTCGACCGCGAGCAGCGGAATGCCGGCCGAGTCCGCGACGACGCGCCGGGCCAGTCGCTCGAGCTGCAGCGCGTCGTACGTTGGGGCACCCCAGCGCGCCAACGCGCGCAGCGCGTCGCCGCCGAGTGGTCCGAGCGTCACGGCCGTGCCGGCAAGCTCGCGTCCCACGTGGGCCCGCATTTCGTCGAGCTCCTCCCGCCGCCGGTGCGGCGCCACGGTGAGGAACAGGAACACGCGTGAACGGGTGAGGTCGCGCGCGGCCGCGCCCAGGGCGAGGAGCGACTCGCGGTCGAGCCAATGCGCGTCGTCCACGACGACCATGACGGGCTGCTCCTCCGCGACGGCGCGCAGCACTTCGGAAAACGCCCGCCCCGGAGCGGCGAGCGGTGCACTGCCCCGCAACTGGGCCAGGGCCTCGGGCGACGCGGCGGCGCTCCCGGGCGCGTCGAGCAGACCACCCCGGACGATCCCCAGCACGCCGCCCCAGGCGTCACGCTCATCCTCTGCGACCGCCCGCACCGCCGCGATCACGGCGCCGTCCAGTCGAGCTCGACCGGCGAGTTCCTCGGCAAGTCGCGTCTTGCCCGTGCCACTGTCGCCTTGGACGATCGCGACGGCGAGACGTCCCGCCCGGCACGCCGCCCAGGTCGCCACGAGTCGCTCGAGCTCCCCGTTCCGCCCGACCAGCGGAGCGCGGCGCGACTCGGCCCCCGCGACCGCCGCCGGCACGCCGTCGGGGACGCGCCACCTCCGCCCCTGGCGGATGCGATCCGCCAGCGCGCGCGTGTCGGCGTCCGGCTCGGCGCCCAAGTCCCGCTGGAGGCGTGTCGCGAACGCGGTAAACGCGGCCAGCGCCTGGCCCCGATCGCCCGCGAGGGCCAGGGCACGCAGCCGCGCCCGGACCGCGACATCGGAGTGCTCGTCCAGCTGCTCGGCACGCCGCGCCGCCTCCTCGGCGCCCCTCAGGTCGCCGCGCGCCGACGCCTGCGTCGACAGGCACTCGAGTATTTCGACCGAGCGGCGCTGCCAGTGGATCCGCTCCGCGGACATCCAGTCGTCGAACCCCGAGGCTCCCGGAATGTTGAACCCTTCGAGAAACAGACCGGCGATCAGCCGAGCCGCGGCGGCGTAGTCACCAGCCACGGCCAGCGTCTCGAGCTGCTCGACGTCCAACGCCACCGCCCGGCTGGCCAACCGGACGTGCGTGCGGTCCGTCTCGATGGTCTTCGCTGCATAGATCCGCAGAGTCGACACGGCCTGGTTGAGCGAGTGCCGGGCGTCATCCTGCGGCTGATCACCCCACAGGAGCCCGATCAAGTGATCGCGGGCCCGCGCACGCTTGGGCGACCGGGCGAGGTAGACGAGCAGCGCGAGATTCTTGTGCCACTGCAGGTTGGCGGGCACGCTGCCGTCATCGAGCCGAACCACCGGCGGGCCGAGCGTCTCGCAGAAGATGGGCATGGACTCGCGCGCCAACATGTCCCCGGCTCGGGAGCACCGCCAGCCCATGCCCACTAGGGCCTGATCACCCCTGCCCCGGGTCTTCTCCGGCCCGAGCCAGTAGTTTCCCCGGTGTCGTCCGTGTCCGGCCGTTCCCACATTCGGGCATGGCTCGTCGCGCACCCTTCAGCCGCGCTCCCGTCGTGCTCGTCGCGAACGCGTTCGGTACCTGGCTCAGCCAGGCGCTCGCCCACCTCGTCCAGGCGCGGGGCTATCGGGTCCATTTCGTGTTGACCGGACGCGAGCTACTGGACCAGGCGCCGTCGCTGCACCCCGACGTCATCGTGCTGGACGCCGACCTTCCGGATCTCGACAGCATCGCGGTGTGTCGCATGATGCGCGAGAATCGCGCGGCGTGGAACATGCCCGTCATGATGACCACGGCGACGCCCCCCACCAGAGAGCAGCGCGTCGCGGCGCTCGAGGCGGGAGCGTGGGACTACTTGAACGTATTGCTCCACCCGGAGGAGCTGATCCTCAAGCTCGACGCCATGGCGCGTCTCAAACTCGAGATGGACCAGGCCCTGGAGGAGAGCGCCGTAGACCCAGCGAGCGGGCTGTACACGCTACCCGGGCTCGTGCGGCGGGCGCGCGAGCTCACCGCCGACGCGGTGCGGCGGCGCGCCGCCCTCGCCTGCGTGGCCCTCGGCATCGGCCCGCCCGCGCTGCCGGCGGCCACGGCATACGCCGGGCAGATCCTGCAGGCCAGCGGGCGGACGTCCGATTGTGTGGGCAGTCTCGGCCAGGGGGAGTTCGCGGTGCTCGCGCCCGCGACCGCGCCCGAAGGCGCTAAAAGAATGGCGCTGCGCCTGGCGGAGGTGCTCGAGGCCGCGGGACCCCGGCCCCCCGGGGTGCCGCCGCTGCAGGTGCAGGCGGGCTACGACGCCGTTACGGACATGCAGCGCGCGCCGCGCGAGGCCGCGAACCTGCTCGAGCACGCGGGCACGGCCCTGCATCAGGCGCGAGCCGAAAGCGGCGAGCGGATTCGAGCCTACCGGCAGTAGACTTCCCGCGTGCGTAGGCAACAACTGGTGCAACGACTCGAGCAGGCATGGGTGGACTTTCAGGAGTCCTATGCCGGCCTGTCGGATGCGGAGCTGATGGAGCCAGGGGTCACCGGGGCCTGGTCGGTCAGGGACATCATCGCGCACGTGACCTGGTGGGAAGAGGAAGCGCTCACGCATCTGCCGGTCGTGCTCGCCGGGGGGCGACCCCCACGCTACTCGGTCACCCATGGCGGCATCGATGCGTTCAACGCCAAGATGACGGAGCAGCGCCGACACTGGTCGCTCGCCCAAGTGCGCGCGCACCACGTCGAGGTGCACCGTCGCCTGGTGGCTCTTGTGGCAGGCACGCCCGCTGACCAGACCGGCGGCGAATCGCGGTTTCGCCGGCGCCTGCGGCTCGACACGTACGGCCACTACCCGAAGCACGCGCGCGCTATCCGCGCCTGGCGGACCTCGCGCGGACAATGAGACGTATATTTCCCATAACAATCGGCGCAAGGAGAGCGTGGGTCATGCAGGCAAGCCTCATCGCCGTGGCAGTCGCCGTGTTGGCGGCATGTAACGCACCGGACCAGCAGGGGCCACAGCCGCCCGCCAAGGTGGCGGGCGTACGCGTCGTGGACCTGATCCCGGCATCGCTGAGCGGGGAGACGTGGCAGGATGCCGAGCCGTTCCTCGCGCTGTACGACTCGAACCCCAAGCTCCTGGCGGCCTCCGCGTTCACCCCCAATCCCGGCGGGTCCACCAGCGCAACGGCGCCCATCTACGTGACCAACGATGGGGGCGACTCATGGACGCTCCGCAACACGCTCCCGAGCGAGGGGCTTACGGCCGACATCACGCATGCGGGGGCGGGTAGCCCGCCCGTGCTGTACGCGGGGATCCTGAAGGTGCCCGGCGTCCCCTTGAACGAGCTCAAGACCAACGACTTCCTCTCGCCCGCGACGATGACCCTGCAGGCGTCGCGCGCCGACATCGACCAGCCGTTCGTCCGCACCGCCCAGGTCGCGAGCGCCGATCACGTGTACGTGGGACTCAACGATTTCGAGGCACCGGACGGGCGCACCGCCACCGTGGACGTGTCGCTCGACGGCGGCGCGACCTACACGTCCCGGCGCATCGAAACCCGCGGCACCGCGGGGCAGAACGGCCCGTCCATCCGTCCCGCCGTGGCGCAGGATCACACCGTATACGTGGCGTTCTTCGGCTGGCGCTCGAATGCGGGCTCGGAGGTGACGAGCGACGTGGTCGTGGTGCGCGACGACCATGGCGCGACCGGGGCGACCTCCTTCAAGGACCTGGTCGATCCGTCGGACCACCTCGCGGGCCGTCTCGTCGCGAGCCATGTGACCATCCCCTGGTCCAACGCCCCGACGCTGGGACAGGAGCGCATCGGCTCGACCCTGTCGATCGCCGTGAACCCGCTGCACAGCGACACCGTGTACCTGGCCTGGGCGGACCGCGTGGGAACCGGTGACATCTACACGGTGCACCTGCGCCGCTCGGGCGACCGCGGCGCCACCTGGACGGGCGACCTCCGCACCGTGACCAACGCGACGAACGCGAGCCTGGCGGTTGCCGCCAACGGCACGGTGGGCCTCTTGTATCAGCAGTTGACCGGCTCCGCGGACGCGAGCCGGTGGGTGACACAATTGGAGCAGTCGCGGGACGGCTTCGCGACGCACCAGGACGTCGTCCTCGCGACCGTGCCCGCCGCGACGCCGGCCTTCCAGTTCCTGCCGTATCTCGGCGACTACAACGGCCTGCTCGCGCGCGGGCCGGTATTCCTCGGTATATTCTCCGCGAACAACACGCCCGATTCCACCAACTTCCCGCAGGGCGTGGTGTATCAACGACGGGTGGACTTCGCGACCCATCGGCTGCTCGACGGCTCCGGTGGGGGCGGGGGGGCCGCGGTGGCCGTTTCGATCGATCCATTCTTTTTCAGCGTCCCTGTTCTGCCGTGACGACAGACGGTCGCAGTGAGGGTCTCATGCACACTCGGTCGGCGATGCTCATCTTGGTCGCGCTCGCGCTGCCGGGAGCCGGGGCGTTCGCCCAGATGAGCCGGGCGACGCTCGTGAAACAGTCCGACATCATTTTCATCGGAACCGTCACCCAGGTCGGCGCCGTGGCCGCTCCCGAGGTCCCCGCCTCCAACCGGACGGTGGTGGTGCACGTGGATCAGGTGCTCGAGAAGCCGGCGGCGGTCGCTCTGGGTGCGGGCGATTCTGTAACCGTGCAGGCCGCTGAGCCCGGCTCGCTGAAACCGGGGATCCAGGCGACTTTCTACACGACCGGCTGGATCTTCGGGCAAGGCGTGGCGGTGCGCGAAGTCGGCCACGAGCCGGGACATTCCCCGGTGGTGGCCGCGGACCAGCAGGAGGCGGTCGCGAGGGCACGGCTCGAGTTGAACGACGCGGATCTGAAGGCGCACATCCAGCGGGCGGCGATGGTGGTGGCGGGCCGGGTGGAGCAGGTGCGTCCGGCCGAGCTCACGGCCGCGCCAACGCGTCCCAAACGGATCACCGAGCACGACCCCCAGTGGCAGGAGGCGATCATTCAGGTCCAGGACGGCATCAAGGGCGCGCAGGCGGGGGAGCAGGTCGTGGTGCGCTTCCCCGGCTCCCGCGACGTCGCCTGGGTCGGCGCGCCCCGGTTCACCGTCGGTCAGGAAGGCACGTTCCTGCTGCACAAGGACTCGACCACCGGCTCGCCCGAGACCAGTATCGCCGGCCGGTCGGTGCACGCCTACACGGCGCTGCACAAGGTGGACGTGCTCAGCAAGCAGGACGCGACGCGCATTCGCACTCTGATCAAGAAGCCGTAGTGGTGGAGCGGGCCAGAGTAGACGAGTTCCTGCAGCCCAAGGCCATGCTCACGCCCGGCATCGCGGGCGGCGTTACGATGTTGATCGCCAACGCGCTGTGGGTCGCGTTCGGCCTGCCGCCGCGCTGGACGTCGCTGGTCTTGAGCTTTGTGCTGGGCCTGCTCGTGTTCGTCGCCAAGGGCGGCGTTCCGGCATGGCAACGCGCGGTGTACTACCTGCTCAACTCCCTCATCATTTTCTCGGTGAGCATCGGCACGAATTACGCCGGTGCGGGCCTGACCCATCCTCCCGCACAACAAAGCAACGCGACCGAGCCAGCCGCACGCGTGTTCTTCGGCGACTGGCTGCGTGTCCTCACCCCCTGACCCCCTCTCCCTTCGGGAGAGGGGGGACTCGGAAAATACCTCCGGGATCCTTGCTCATCGACCCTCGTTTCTGGTACCCCCTCTCCGCGTACGCGGAGAAGGGGACAGGGGGTGAGGGCCTACCGCGGCTGGTCCTGTGCATGGACGTACGTCAGCGCGAACGGCCCGATCCCGTGCACCTGTACCACGGTCCGCCCGCGCGCGATGGCGTAGTGATGCAAGTTCGCGCCCGCAGTGATGAACGCGCCCGCTGGTAGCGCCGTGGTATGGGCGGCATCGAGCGAATCGCCCATCCCAACGAGGAACGTCCCACTGATCACCGTCACATGCTCATCCGTCGGGTGGAAATGCGGCGGGATCTTGTAGCCGCTCGGCATGTCGAGCCGCACCGCGTACCCCTCGGCCTTGCTGGGATCACCCTGCAGCACGGCCATCTTGGCGCCGGCGGGGAAGACTGCCGGGGCGGGACCCCAGGCGAGGGCCGGTGCCTGGGCGTTGGCCGCGGCAGACAAGACGAGCAGTGCGAGCGCCGCGAGCGACGGCGTCAAGAAACGGGAACGCATGGCAACCTCCTGGACCGGGTGATGGGACGAGTCTCCACGATGCAGAGTAGAGCGGTCGGGCGCGCGGCGCTTCGCCTGGGAGAGCCATGCCTCTTTGAGAGGGGACGTGGCCCGTTCGGGCCACGGTCAAGCAGGACCTAGAGGAGACCGTGCCGGGCGGCATACGCCGCGGCGGCGGCGCGCGTCGGCAGTCGCAGCTTGGTGAGCAGGTTGGCCACGTGACGTTTCACCGTATGCTCGCTCAAACGCAGCCGCGCCGCGATGTCGGGATTGCTCAAGCCCTGGGCCACGAGCCGCAGGATTTCGAGCTGCCGGGCCGTGAGCTCCGACCTGTCGCCCGGCCGTTGCGCCGCGACCCGCGGCACCAGCCGCTCGAGCGTCTCCTGGGCGCGTCGCGCGTCCCGCTCTGCCCCCAGAGCACGGAACGTCTCCGCCGCGTGGCGGGCTTCGCGCTCCGCGCCGGCGGGCTGGCCCGTCAGGGCGAGCGCCTCGGCGAGATCGAGCCGGGCGCGCGCGGTTTCAAACGGGGCCCCGCTCCGCTCGTAACCCGTGACCGCGGCCTCGAGCCGGCTCACGGCGCCGGCGGCGTCG
>DATDFC010000130.1:0-33181 GCA_036522815.1 Gemmatimonadales bacterium
ACGCCGCCGACTCGAGTGCGGCTGCCCGCGAGCTGCAGGTTGAGGCCGTAGATGTCTTTGAAGACGAGCCGGCTGTCGACCTCCGCCATGCGGTTGTAGTCGCCGCCCTCGATCCGATCGGTGTACACCAGGCCGACGCGCGAGCCGCGACCAAGGCTGCGTTGGGCCCGCAGAATGTTGAAAACGGGGTTGTCCGTGCCGGACGCGGACGCGAACTTCTGGTCCACCGCCGAGAGCAGGCCGAGGTCGGTGCCGAAGGTCGTCCCGGTCAGCTTGACCGCGGCGATGGGTTGGACGATTCGACGTGTATAGATGAGGTTCTGCGGCACCTGAAACAGCTCGCTGCCTTCCAAGAAGAACGGCCGCTTCTCCGGAAAGAACAGTGCCTGCCGCGGATCGAACGCGAGCTGGCCCGCGTCCGACTCGACCTGCGAAAAGTCCGGCTTGATCGTGCCGTTGAGGGTGAGGTTGTCCGAGACCCCCCAGCGGATGTTACCACCCACCTGCGGGTCTCCCACGTCGTACTGATAGCTCCCGGTGGGCGTAGCCGCACCGCTCGCCTTCCCGGTCGCCTCGGGGTTCAAGTCCACCACGAGACCGCGATGCATGCCGCTCAGCCCCACCAGGTTGCCCGCCTGCCCGATGAACGTCGCGCTCGCGCGACGCGCCGGGTACCAGGAATCCTCGACGCCCGAGTGTTGGACCTCGCGCACGATGTTCAGCTTCCAGTCCTGCGGCTGGCGCGACTGATAGCGCAGGCTCTTGAACGGGATGCGCACCTCGACTTCGTATCCCCAATCGGTGACGCGCCCGCGCGACTGAAACACGAAGTCGGGGCTCAGGTCGGGTTGCTCCCGTCCCACCAGTGCGCCGCCGATGAACCCGCTGGCCGTGACGTTGGCACCCTCGACCAGGGAGCCGTCTCCCTGGACACCGACGGGGTTCACGGCAAACATCAGGGCCTGCTTCCCGTCGGGAAACGTGCCCAGCAGGATCTGCACGTTGTCGTCGCCGAAGATCTGGTCGCGATTCGCCAGCGTCATCGTGGGACGGCCGTGCCGCTCAAAGGCGCGAATGCCGAAATAGATGGCCGTGGGCGAATACCACACGAGCACCTCGGTCGAGTCCGCCGCCGGCACGCCGTCGTTGGGTGCATACTGCGAAAAGCCGGTCAACCGCGCGGCGTGGACCCAGACGGAGTCGGAGAGGTCGCCGTCGATCAGGGCATCGGCTTCAAACCGCGGAATCCGTACGTCGAGCTGCCGGTCCCGGCCCGAGTAGGTCGGGGCCGGGTCGCAACAATGGAGCAGGACGAGCGACGCGAGGAGCATGTCGGGATAAGTATGGCGGCTAACCGGTCGGCCCGACACCCGAACGAGTTAGGGACGTGTCAGAAGTCCACCTTGCACTCCGCCCCACGAGGCAGCAGACTCGTGGTGCCATGATCCGCTCCGCTCCACTACTCGCGGCGCTCGCGCTTGCGGTCCCGTTGGCCGCGCAGGCGCCCGAGGAGCACGCCGGCCACGCCGAGCAGCTGGGCCGGGTGCGGTTCGCCACGTCCTGCCGCGGCGTTGCGCAGCGCGGCGTGGAGCACGGGGTGGCCTACCTGCATTCCTTCTGGTACGAGAAGGCGACGGAGGCCTTCAACGCCGCGGCCGCGGCGGACTCAAGCTGTGCCATGGCGTTCTGGGGCCAGGCGATGAGCCTGCTGCACCCGCTCTGGACCCCGCCCTCACCCGCGGACGCCCAGGTCGCGACGCTCGCGATCGACCGCGGGCTCTCGCGAGCCAGGACCGCACGCGAGCGCGATTATCTGGAGGCGATCCGCGCGTACTACGCCGACTACGATCGCACCGACCCCACGGCGCGACTGGTCCGCTACGCGACGGCCATGGACAGTGTCCGGCGGCACAGCCCCTCGGACCCCGAGGCGGCGATCTTCTACGCGCTCGCGCTGATCGCGGTGGGACAGGCGAACGCCACCGACACGACGTTCACGTACCAGAAGCGCGCCGACTCGATCCTCGAGCCCTTGGTCCGGCGCGCGCCGCGACACCCGGGGCTCGTCCATTACCTGATCCACACGAACGACGTGCCACAGCTCGCGGCGCACGGGCTGTACGCCGCCCGGCGCTACGCCGCGATCGCGCCCGACGTCCCACATGCCCAACACATGCCGTCACACATCTTCACGCGGCTGGGCCTGTGGGATGACGACATCGCGTCGAACAGGCGCTCGGCGGCCGCCGCCCGGGCCTACGAGGTGGAGCGCGGGCTCAGCGCGATGTGGGATCAGCGGGCCCACGCCCTCGATTATCTCGTGTACGCGTACCTGCAGGAGGGGCGCGATACGGCGGCGCGCCGAGTGGTGGACGAGGCCGCGGCGGCGCCGGCCGGTTATCCCGCGGGCTCGCTCACCCACGAGTACGCCTTCGCCGCGATCCCCGCTCGCTACGCGCTCGAGCGTGGCGCGTGGGCCGCGGCGGCGCGACTGGCGGTCCGTCCGGCGCCCGAGTGGCCCGCCGCCGAAGCGATAACACACTTTGCCCGCGCCATCGGCGCGGCGCGCGGCGGCGACACGACAGCGGCTCGCCAGGAGCTCGTCGCCCTCGCGCAAATCGAGAGCACACTCACGGCAAGCGCTGGACCGCAGGCCTATTGGGCCGGTCAGGTCGCCATCCAGCGGCTCGCGGCCGGGGCGTGGCTCGAGCTGGCAACGGGTGATACGGCAGCGGCCATCCTCCACAGCGGGCAGGCGGCCGATCGCGAGGACGGCACCCAAAAACACCCCGTGACGCCCGGGCCGGTCCTTCCGGCCCGAGAGCTCGAAGGCGACCTGCTGTTGCTGCTGGGGAAGCCGGCGGCCGCGAGGCGGGCCTACGCGGCCGCGCTGGCGCTCTCGCCCAACCGCGCGCGCAGCCTGTTCGGCCTGGCCCGGGCCGCGGAGCTCACGGGCGACACGCCCACGGCGTTGGCGCGGTACCGGGAGTTCCTGAAGCTGATGGCCAACGCCGAGGGGGCGCGGCCCGAGGTGGCGATGGCGCGTCGGGCACTGGCCCGCCGGTAACGAGGCTCGGTACCGAAATGGCTCGCCTGTTCTGGCTGACCGTGATGGCGGCCTTTGCCGCCGCGCTGCTCGCGGGCGCCTCGTGGGCCGCCGCCCTCTCGGCCGTGGGCACGCTGCTCGGCGCGCCCCCGCCGGAGATGGGGAAGCAGTCCACCACGTTGCTCTGGCAGGGCGCGCCCCAACTGGCTGGTCACCCGCGGGTGTGGCGCTTTGCGTTCGGGCCAACCGTGATCCCGGGCGCGCCCACGGTGCGCATCTACGTGTCGCCCTTGGGCCGGGTGGTGGCGACGGACCCGGCCGATCTGGCGGAGCGGTTGAAGGCGCTCCACCCGTACTGAGTGCTGATAAGGGGCGCGCCCTTAGTGCCCCCGCTTCTCCAGTTGCCCCCGCATCTCTCCGCCGGGGAAGTCGCCCGGGCCCGTGTTGGTCGGCGCCACGCCGTCGTTCGTGTGCACATTGACGTAGGCGTTGCCATTCTTGATCTCGTCCAACAGCGCCGCCAGCGACGAGCCGGCGAGCGGCCCAACGAGGTTCCCCGCCGTGATCGTCCCCCTGGCAATGACCCCGTCAATGCGGCCCTGCCCGGGCTCACCCGGCACCGGCGCGGTAGAGGGATAGAGCCAGACGACGATCGGCCCGTTGACGCCCGCTGCCGCGCGATGAATATGGGCCTGAAACACGTTCTCGATGTTCGCGACGATCAAGCGGTACGCCAGGGTGTCCCCCGCGGCGTTGAGTCGGAACCTCGCGTTGCCGCGAGCGCGCGATTGGTTCACGACGCCAGCCGGCATGACCTCTTCTGCCGCCGCCAGCGGCGTCCCGAAATTGCCGCCATTGGAGCTCTCCGACCCGTTTGCCGAACGACTGTACACCGGCACGACGATCGCCGCCGTCGGGTCGGGGGCGTCCGCCGCGCACGCCGCGAGCAGCCCGCTCAGCAGGACCACTGCAATGCTCTTGGACATGGCTCTCTCCTTTTTCGTCGCGGTCGTCTACTTCACGGTGAACGTGACCGTATCGACGGCCGGGGGGTTCAACGGCACATGTCGCCAGTCAGCGATCACGGCGATCACCCGATGCGGGCCCGGCGCGAGGGAATCGAGCTGGAACTCGGTCTGGCCCCGCCCCAAGTGAATGATGCCGGACTTGCCTCGGGGAATCGTGTCGCTCAGCGGCGTCAGGTCGTGATCCACGAACAGGTGATGGTGCCCTGTGCCGGGCTCCTCGACCGTCGCCGGGGTGATCCGCACACCAGTGGCCGTCAGCTTGACGAGCACCGGGCTCGTCACCGTAGCCCCATTGGTGGGCGAGGTAATCTTGACCGTGACTTTCGGCGCGAGTAAGGCTGCCGTGCACAGCGTCAGGATGACAGGCATCGACGTCTTCACGCTGGTTACCTCCAGTTCAGGGCGAGTACCAGTT
The DNA here is from genome assembly GCA_036522815.1 of Gemmatimonadales bacterium. GTDB lineage: Bacteria > Gemmatimonadota > Gemmatimonadetes > Gemmatimonadales > GWC2-71-9 > AG41. The sequence goes on from DATDFC010000130.1 coordinate 4,490, forward strand.
CTTGTTCCAGGCATGCGCCTGGAGCTTGGCAAGCAGTCCGGGCGACAACGGACCCTTGGCCGCCGCCGCGGCGTTCTGGCGGACGTGCGCCGGGCGGCGCATCCCGGGAATCACCGTCGACACCGCGGGTGACGACAGACAAAACCGCAAGGCCAGCTCCGGCAGCGTCTCGACCTCCTCACCGAGCAGCTCCGTCAGCGCTTTGCCCCGGCGCTCCGCCTCGGCGCGCCGGTCGCCGCTGAAGTACTCCTCGCGCCAATCGCCGGGAGGAAACACGGTGGTGGATTGAATCTGGCCGGTGAGCGCTCCTTCGTCGAACGGTACCCGGACGATGATGCCGAGCGGCTTGGTCCGTGCCAGGGCGAACAGCGCCGTTTCGGGCGAGCGATCGTAGATGTTGTAGATGACCTGGGCGGTCTCGAACAACGGATTCTGGAGCACGCGCAGCGCCGTCTCGGGTGCGTGGTCGTTGATCGAGATACCCCAATGGAGCACCTTCCCTTCCCTTTTCAGGCCGACCATCCGGTTGTAGCACGCTTCCCACTCCGGATCGTCCAGCCAGGCGTCATGCCATACATGAAGCTGTTGCAGCGCCAGGGCCTCGACGCCGAGATTCTTGAGTGATGTGTCCGTGCTCGCCGCGATGTGGCGGGCGGGAAAGACGGCCGCGAGCGGCCGATCCGCCTTCCCCGGCCATTCGTTGTTGAGCGGCGGCACCTTGGTGGCGACCCGGACGTGACCGGCGCGGATGTGGACGCGCAGCACCTCGCCGATCAATCGCTCGCTGTGTCCGGTGCCGTACGCCAGCGCGGTATCGAAGAACGTGACGCCCTGATCCACGGCCGCGCGCAGCGCCTCCCGAGCCATGGCGTCGTCGACGCCCAGCCACATGTCGGCGCCGAGCCCCCAGCCGCCGAAGCCGATCTCGCTGACGGGGTAACCGGTGGGTCCCAGAGTGCGACTCTTCACGCGCGCTCCTCTCGAGGATGACTCTAACAATCGCATGCTAGAGCGACCGCAGCGAGTCCGTCTCCGCCGAGAGCTGATCGAGGAATTGCTGCATCTCGAGCACCCGGCGCCGCCCCTCGCCCTTCGCGGCGTTCGTCTGCAGCCGCCCGGGCATCTCGAGCAGGTGCCGGCGGATCACGTCCACGGCGTGCGGCAAGTCAGGCGCGAAGCGCTCCCGTGTAGTGACCGACAGGATGCGCGCGACGTCGATAGCGCCCAGGAAGTCGAGGATGTCGGCATCGCGGAACAACACGGCGGCCGCGAGCGTGTCGGGCGGCCGGTAGTACTGGTGGTGATCGATGATCTGCTTGGTGAGGGACGCCTTGTCCATGGGGAACCCGGCATCCCGCAGCACGCTGTCCACCAGCTCGATGGAGCGGTCGCCGTGGTCCACGCCCGCCACGGCGTACGGCGGGATACCGCCCACGTCGTGCAGATACGCCGCCGCGAACAGCGCGTCGTCGTCCAGGGAGACTCCCTCGGCCCGGGCCAGCGCCCGGGTGGTCTCGTAGTCGCGCCGGGCGTGCGCCGGCCCCCACGCCGTGTGCTGCAGGTGCGCCTCGGCGAAGGCGCGGACCTTGTCGCGCCAATCGACCCGGCGCGGAGCCGGCGCAGCAGCACCGGCCGCCAGCAGGATGGACGCCACCAGGGTGGCGAAGCAGCAGCGCGACCGCATCAGGAGACCGGGCATTGGGGATTCGCTCGGCGTGAAGGGTTGAGTCCAGGTCGGGGCGAACCCGAATATACTTCCCCAACCAGAGAACGGAGTCCTCATGCACGCCGTCACCGCGCTCATCGTCCTCGGACTCGGCCCATTCGCGCAACGCGGTGACACCGCCCGCTGGCAGCGCGAGGCGCAGCGCGTCACCATCGTCCGCGACGATTGGGGCATCGCGCACGTGTACGGGAAGACGGATGCGGACGCGGTGTTCGGGATGGAGTACGCCCAGGCCGAGGACGACTTCAACCGCATCGAGACCAACTACCTGAACGCGCTGGGCCGCCTGGCGGAAGCCGAGGGCCCGTCGGCGATCTACACCGATCTCCGCATGCGGCTGTTCATCGACCCCGACTCGCTGCGGGCGCAATACCGTCGCAGCCCGCCCTGGCTGAAGCGTCTCATGGATGCCTTCGCCGACGGACTGAACTTCTACCTCTCCAAGCATCCGGAGGTGAAGCCGCGCGTCATCACGCGCTTCGAGCCGTGGATGGCGCTCGCGTTCACCGAAGGGAGCATCGGGGGCGACATCGAGCGCGTGAACGTCAGCGATCTGGCGGCCTTCTACAGGGGCGGGCCCGCCGCCCCAGCGCCGGTGCCGGGCGACGGATCGTCCGTGGAGCCAGGGGGCTCGAACGGGATCGCCATCGCCCCCAAGCTCACCCGCGACCATCATGCGCTCCTGTGGATCAATCCCCACACGTCGTTCTACTTCCGCTCCGAGCTCCAGATGGCGAGCGACGAGGGGCTCGATGCCTACGGCGCGGTGACGTGGGGGCAGTTTTTCGTCTATCAGGGATTCAACACGAGCTGCGGCTGGATGCACACCTCGAGCGGTGTGGACAACATCGACGAGTTCCTGGAAACCATCACGCAGCGCGACGGCCGCTACTACTACCGCCACGGCGGACGTCAGCTCCCGGTGGTCCCGCGCGCGATTGCGATCGCGTACCGCACCGACAGCGGCCCGGCGCGCCAGCGGTTCACCGCCTACTACACACGGCACGGCCCTGTCGTGCGAAAGACCGGCGATCGCTGGGTGAGCGTGAGCCTCATGCAAAACCCGGTGCGCGCGCTGATCCAGTCGTATGCCCGCACCAAGGCCAAAGATTACGCGGCGTTTCGCAAGATCATGGAGAGCCACACCAACTCGTCCAACAACACGATCTTCGCTGACGCCGCAGGCAACATCGCGTACTTGCATTCGAACTACATCCCACGGCGCGATACCGCGCTCGACTGGACCCAACCGGTCGACGGCAGCGATCCGGCGACCGACTATCGCGGCGTGCTGTCCATCGACGAGACGCCCAACGTCGTGAACCCGAGCGTGGGGTGGGTCTACAACTCCAACAACTGGCCCTGGTCGGCCGCTGGTCCCGACAGTCCACGGCGCTCGGCCTTTCCCCACTACGTCGAAACCGGCACCGAGGAGACGCCACGCGGCTATCATGCCCTGCGGCTGCTCACGCCCGCCGCGACCTGGACGATGGACTCGCTCATGGCCGCGGGGTTCGATTCTTACCTCCCCGCCTTCGAGCGCATGGTCCCACGGCTCGTCGCGGCCTACGATCGCCTGCCTGCCGCCGACTCGCTCCGGGCGAGCCTCTCGGGCCAGGCCGGGGAGCTACGCGCGTGGGACTACCGCTGGGGGACCAACTCGGTGGCGACGTCGTTGGCCGTGTTCTGGGGCACGGACGTCGTGCGGCGAGTGGGGGAGGAAGCGCGCCGGACAGGGTTATCCGGCGTGCGCTATGCCGCGGAGCGGGCCACGGACGCCGAGTTGCTCGCGTCGCTCGCCGCGGCGTCCGACCGTCTCACGGCCGACTTCGGGACGTGGCGGACGCCGTGGGGAGCGATCAACCGGTTTCAGCGACTCGACGACGCCATCGCCTCGCGCTTCGACGACGCGCAGCCCAGCGTCGCCGTGCCGTTCACCGCCTCGACGTGGGGGTCGCTGGCGGCGTTCGCCGCCCGCCCCTACCCCGGCACCAAGAAATGGTACGGCAGCGCGGGGAACAGCTTCGTGGCGGTCGTCGAGTTCGCCGACAGCGTGCGGGCGCGGGCGGTCACGGCGGGCGGGGAGAGCGGCGACCCGCGCTCTCCCCATTTCGCCGACGAGGTGGAACGGTACGTCACGGGCCGGCTCCGGGACGTGTATTTCTACCGCTCACAGCTCGTGGGGCACACGGAGCGAGAGTACCACCCCGGGGGGGATGTGCGCGACCCAATCTGAACGGAGGGAGTTTCGTCACATGAAGAGGACCGTCGTCCTGCTCAGCCTGTCACTGCTCATCGTAATCGACGCTAAGCCACGCTCCTTCGGAGGTGTCACGCGCCACTATTACATCGCGGCGGAGGACACGACGTGGGACTACGCGCCGAGCACCTTCAATCTGCTCCACTCCGACATGCTGCCGCCGAACCTGCGGGCTGCCGACACGCGCCGCTGGAAGAAGACCCGGTACGTGGAGTACATGGACTCGTCGTTCATGACACCGAAACCGCAGCCACCATGGCTCGGCATTCTCGGGCCCATCATCCGGGCCGAAGTCGGCGACACGGTGGTCGTCGAGTTCCGGAATCGGTCAGCGAGGCCGCACGGCATGCATCCGCACGGCCTGCGATACGACAAGGCGCACGAAGGCGCGCTGTACGTCCCGTTCGGCGAGGGTGCGCGGATACCGGCGGGAGGCCGATTCCAATACGTCTGGGTGGCCGATCAGGAGAGCGGGCCGGTCCCGAACGCGGGGGGACCCGCATCGGTCGTCTGGATGTACCATGCGCACGTCGACGAGCCCGAGGAGACGAATCTCGGCCTCATGGGGCCGATCATCGTCACCGCGCGCGGCCGCGCCAAGGCCGATGGCAGTCCCAAAGACGTGGACCGTGAGCTGGTCGCCATGTTCATGATCTTCGACGAGCTGCAGGGCAACCCCGACGGGTTCATCTACACCATCAACGGATACGCCTTCGGGAACCTCCCGGCGCTCACGCTGACCAAGGGGGAGCGCGTCCGCTGGCATCTGCTCGGGATGGGCGACGAGGTGGATCTTCACACTGCTCACTGGCACGGCCAGTCGGTGCGGATCGGGAACCGCTACACCGACGTCGTCGAGCTGCTTCCGGCGAGCATGGTGAGCGTGGACATGAACGCGAACAATGTCGGCACCTGGCTGTTCCATTGTCAGGTCGCCGAGCACCTCGAGAACGGCATGGCGGCCACGTTCACGATTCACGAGCCCGCGCGCCCCTGCCCCCTCGAGCTCCGGCCCGATTTCTGGTCCACGCCCGGGAAGTTCACCGTGACCGTGGCGAACCACGCGGCCAAGGCGATTTCCGGTCTGCGGCTGCGGGTGGAGTACTTCTCCCTCGCCGTCAACAACGATCGCGGCTTTCCTACGGAGTGGACGTGGACGGAGCCGATCGCTCGCGGTGCGGAGAGAACGCTCCAGCTGCAGGCGTTCTTCGAGGAGCAGCACCTGACAGGATACTTCCACAGCCAGACCATCCTCGGCTGGGCCGTGTATCCGAGCAGGATCGAATACAGCGACGGCACCGTGTGGACGCCGCGGGACCGTGGAGAGTGCTTCGCGGTGTCCTGGCGGGACAGCGTCCACCCGACGCTGGAAGTCTTGCCGCCGCTGCAGCCGGACATCGAGCTTCCGGAGGACTATAAGCGCCTGCCGCGACGGCTACGGCGATGACCGCACCCACGGTGGCCCGGCTCAGAGCGACTTCAAGAACTCCGCGATGGCCGCCTTGTCGCTCTCCGCCAGCTTCCGGAACCGCCGCGTTACGTCCCTGGCTTCGCCGCGATGGCGCAGGATCGCGTCGCGAAACGTCAAGGAAGCCCCGTCGTGCATCAGTCGGGGACGCAGGCGCACTCCCCACAAGGGGGCGGTGCGGAGCTTGTTGCGGGCGCGCGCGATGCTGTCCAGCACGAGCTCCCGCCACAGGACCTGATAAACCTTGCGGCCGTAGTGCTCTTGCATCGCCACGGCGATCCCGTCCCCGGTTCCGACGTCGTGCAGCAGGAAATCCCCGAACGGATGAAACACCTTGTCGCCGAGCGCGGCGGGAATCGTGAACGTACCGCCGTGTATCGCGCTGCCCGCGGGAGCGGTGGTCAGCGTACGGACGTGGCACAGGGCGCATCCGATGCTGTCGAACAGCATGGACCCTCTCGTGGCCTGTGCCGCCGCCGCGAGCACGCGATCGCGGGCGGGCGCCTTGGTGGCGCGCATGAAGCGCGCGAACCGGTCGATGTCCTCGAGCCCGGTCGAGTCCGGCTTGTTGTTGGGCTCGTCCGCGGTGTTGCAGAGATCGGTCACTTCGTCGGGGAGCAAGCGGCTCGTGAGCCCCATCTCGTTCACGTACGCGTCAGCGGCGAACGACAACAGGCTGGCGTGCTGATCCTTCCAGCCGAACCGCCCGACAGCCGTTTGCCCCGGCGCTTCCAGAATCGGGACCCACAGCGCCTGTCCGTGGATCCGTCCCGCGGTGGCGCGGCGCTGTTCCCGCGCCAGCTCGAGCAGCGTCTGATCGGCAACCGCCTCCACCAGGCCGTCGCCCAGGAGATTGACCGAGAGCCGGGTCGTGCGGATGGTCTCCGTGTCCGGGACCCGCTGCTGGATCTCAGAGTCGGGGAATGTGGCGTTCGGGCAAATGGCGCGATCGTTGACGAGCGTGCGCCCCGAAACCACGACCGCGCCACGCGCAATCGGGATGTCCGGGTTCCTGAACTGTCCGGCGGGATCGAGGTGGCCGACGCGCAGCTCACTGACCTGGCTGGGCCCTCCCGACGTCGGGTTCTGGTGGCATTCGCGGCAGGACTGCGCGTTGTAGAGCGGTCCTAACCCGTCGTCGATGTCCTCGACCTCATCGAAGCTCTCCCGGTCGGCGTCGTGGGTCGAGTCATCGACCACGCCGTTGCTCTTGTTGTCGAAGGCGCTGGGCGCCTCCGACGCGGACGGGCTGGGGACGGGCGGGTGAAACGGGCCGGGCGCCGTCCCGGCGCCACACGCGGCGAGCGCCAGGCTCGCGGCCACGAGGCTGAACGCGAAACGCGGGGGCTGCATGGGCAATGACTCGGGCGTTGGGACCCTACAAGGAGGGCACGAGGCCCCCGACTGTCAACACCCGCCAGGACATACGGGGCAACCAGGCTGAGGGTTCTTCAGACCCTAACCCCCCGCGCCGAGCCGCTCCGCTCGTGCTTGCTCACGTCACACAGCATGTCGGAGTGAATGTTCAACCCGATGTTGGTCATGTTGTAGACGTGCTCGCTCGCGACGAGCCAGACGATCTCGCAGATCTGGCGCTCGGAGAAATGGCGCGCCAGGCGGGCAAAGGTGTTCGGGTCGACCTTCTTGTCCCTGGTCAGGTCCGTCACATAGTCGAGCGCGGCGCGCTCGGCGTCGCTGAACAGCGGGCTCGTGTCGTATTGATCCAGCGCGTCGAGCTTGGCCTGGTCGTGCGACGCCTGGATCGCCAGCCAGCGACCGATGTCGATGCAGAACTCGCACACATTGATCCGCGCCACCTGGTGGCGGATCAGGATGGCCAGGTCGGCGGGCAGCGATAGCTGCTTGTCCAACGTCGAGATCTTTCCATAGAACGCGCCGAATGCGAGAGGCAGCCTCGCGGAATGGACCTTCAGCGGGGTCAGCACCTTGCCGAACCGGCGGCGTGTCATGGCGTACACCAGCTTCATCATCAGACCACGCGGCTTTTCAATGGGGGGAAGATAGGTGTCCATAGCGTTGCTCCTCGAATCGTCTCGGGCGTTGGTCTTCGCTTCGTACTCCTAAAGGACCAAACACCCCGCAGTGGTGTGACGGTTGCCGGAGCACGCGCCGGTTCCGTGACACACTGCGTATGCGATGTGAAACGTCACCAACGCGTGTCATCGCGCGATGGTGACGCCGCTCACACTCGAACGGAATCCGCTCGCGACACGTGTCGACCGGACCCGTTACCTCGGCAGTCCAATTGCCGTCTTTCACAACAAGCAGCCGCTACACAAGACCCTACGGGAGGCACGAATATGCTTCGCAGGCTGATGTTGGTCGCAGCGACGCTCGCTGTTCCGGCGCTGCTCGCGGCGCAGGATATCCCGAACTCACACGCGTCCGACACGGCGAAGGCCAAGGTCGCGGCGCATCGCCAGAACCCGCAGGTGCCGGCCCAGGAAGCGTCCGACACCGCGAAGTCAAAGGTGGCGCAGCATCGCGCGACCAAGGTGCGCGGCGCGCTCGGCACGGCAAACCGGCCCGTCACACCGGCCACGCCGGCGACGCCCGCGACGCCGTCCAGTGGTGGCAGCGCCGGCACTCCGGCGAGCCCCGCAACACCGGCCACGCCAGCCGTACCGGCGTCGCCGTCCAAGAAGCCGTCGAGCCCCGGCAGCCAAGCGGCCAACCATCGGCCGTGATGGGGAGCGATTGACGCAATAGCATGTCGTGGTGAGGCGCGGCCTCTCGTAAGCCGCGCCTCACTTCGTTTGTGTGACCCGACCGCTGCGACGGAAAGTCGGTCCAATGAAACCTCACTGGTTGGCGCGTTTGGTCTCAATCTCCCTGCTGGTTGCGAGCGTCGCGACCGCAGGAGCGGCCGCCCAGAGCCAGGCCTCAGTCGGTCTTGGCGTGGGTACTGCCCGTTATCCCGGCGACTCGAGCTTGAGCTCCTTGGCGTTCTCTCCCGCATTCGAGCTCGGGGCGCCCAATCTGTCGCTGACCGCTGCGGGCACCCTGGCGTCCCTGCCGCTGGGCGCGTGGTCGAGCCAGGGACGAGCGGACCTGTGGATCGCGACACCGCCCGCTGTGGGAGGACTGCGCGTCGGCGTCGAGGCGATCGGCGCCGGCACCGCGCGGACGGACGGCGGCTGGACCGCGGCGCTGCAGGGCGTGGGCGAGGTGCTCTGGGACGGCCGCACCTGGGGCGTCGGACTCGGCGCGGGACGTTCGGGCGGCTGGATCGTCGATCAGCCGTCGGTCGACGCGCTGCACACCCGCGCCCGCGTGTGGTGGCAGCGCGGTTCCGTCCAATACGCCGTCGCCGTCGAGCCGACCCGCTTCCTCGGCGCCTGGTTCACCGACGCGAGCGCCGGCCTCACCACGACAAGCGGACCCGTGAACACGTCCCTTTGGGTCGCCGCGCGCGTCAGCTCCGCCTATGGTTCCAAGGCAGCGGGTGGCGCATCCGTGCAAATCTTCCCTGCCCCGAGCGTGGCCCTCGAGCTCGGGGCGGGTAGCTACCTCCCGGACCCCTACCAGGGCTTGCCGCGGGCGGGCTACGTGACGGCCGGCATTCGCTTATTTGCCGCGCACCACGCGGCGCCCCAACGGCTGCGTGTGCCCGCCTGGCCTGCGCTCGTGCCGGAACGGCGCGGCAACACCGTGGTCGTGCGGTTCCGCATGGACAGCGCCAAGGCCGTGGCAATCGCGGGCGATTGGGACGGGTGGCGTCCACTTCCCCTCCAGCCCCTCGGGAGTGACCTCTGGGAAGGCGTGCTGACGCTTCCCCCCGAGACGTATCATTTCGACCTGCTGGTGGATGGGACCGAATGGGTGGTGCCGAGCGGCGTCGCCCTGCTCGGCGATGGACAGGGCGGCATGGTCGGCCTGCTCACCGTGCGGTAAACCGGGCCCCCGCCCGCGCTCCTTCGCCGGAGCCCGACTTGCCTCTATCTTCTTGAGCGGTCGGGCGTCCGGACTCGAAACAGGAGCGCACCCATGGGAAAAGGCACCATAGCCATTCTGACCGGCGGCGGCGACGTCCCCGGTCTCAATCCCGCCATCCGGGCGATCACCATTCGTGCGCTGCGCGACGGCTACAACGTCGTGGGCATTCGCCGCGGCTGGTCCGGGCTCGTCGACTACGTGCGCGACGCGAAGGCCGACAACAGCGAGAACGTACAGCTGCTCACGGAAGCGACCGTCAACCGCGCGGGCCGCACCGGCGGCACGTTCCTCCACACTTCGCGCGTGCGGCCGAGCCACCTGCCGCGCGCCCGCGTCCCGGCCCACCTCACCGGCTACGACAAGGACATCAACGACATCACCAAGGACGTGCTCAAGAACCTGGAGCACATCGGGGTAAACGTCCTCATTCCCATCGGCGGCGATGATACCCTGAGCTACGCGAAGCGGCTGCATGACGAAGGGATGAACGTCGTCGCCATCCCCAAAACGATGGACAACGACGTCTACGGCACCGACTACTGCATCGGCTTCAGCACCTGCGTGACGCGCACCATCGAGCTGACGCACCGGCTGCGTACGTCGGCCGGCTCGCACGAGCGCTTCCTGGTGATCGAAGTGTTCGGGCGCTACGCCGGCTTCACCGCCCTCCTCCCCACCATGGCGGGCGCCGCGGACCGCTGCGTCATCCCCGAGCACCCCGCCGACGTGGAGCGGCTGGCGGAGCTGCTCACGCAGGATCGCAACAAGAATCCCAGCCGCTACGCGGTCGTGCTGGTGTCGGAGGGCGCGCGCCTCACCACGCACGACGGCATGAGCTACGAGGGCGAGGAGACCGATATGTTCGGCCACCGCAAGCTCGGCGGCATCGGCGACCAGGTGGGCGTGGCGCTGAGGGACGCGTCGCCGAAATACAACAACGGCCGGCGCATCGACGTCGTCAACCAGCGGCTCGGCTACCTGGTGCGCTCCGGTGACCCGGACGCGCTCGATTCCATCGTCCCGATGGCGTTCGGCAACCTGGCGCTCGACCTGGTGGCGCGCAAAGAGTACGGCCGCCTCGTCAGCATCCACCGCGGCTTCTACGACACGGTGCCGATCTCGAGCGTGACGTCGGAGAAGAAGGTGGTGGACGTCGCCAAGTACTACAACACCGATCGGTTGCGGCCGATCTATAAGTTCGACGGAGCCCCGCTATTCATCATGACGAGCGATTGAACGTCGGGCTCGTCGGGTTCGGCTTCGGGGGTCAGGTGTTCCATGCCCCCATCATCCGCGCGGTCGCGGGGCTGCGCCTCACGACCATCGTACGGCGCAGCGGCGAACCCGACCCCCGCTACCCCGACGTCGCGTTCGTCCGCAGCGTCGACGAGCTGCTCGCCCGACCGATCGACCTCGTCGTCGTGGTCACGTCCAACACGTCGCATCATCCGATCGCGCGGCAATGCCTGCTCGCCGGTCGCCACGTCGTCGTCGACAAGCCGTTCACCACAACCGTCGCAGAAGCGGAGGATCTCGTCCAGGTAGCGAAACAGACCGGGCGTGTCGTGTCGGTCTATCAGGAGCGTCGCTACACCGGCGACTTCGCCACGGTGCAGCGGGTCGTGGCGGACGGCGTGCTCGGCCGCATCGTGAGTTACGAAGCGCACTTCGATCGCTTCCGTCTCGAGCTCCGGCCGGGCGCATGGCGCGAGCAGCCCCTGCCCGGCTCGGGCGTGTGGTTCGACTTGGGACCGCACCTGCTCGACCAGGCGCTGCTGCTGTTCGGGGTTCCCGAGGCGATCTCCGCCGACATCCGGATCGAGCGCGACGGCGCCGCCGCGCACGATGCGTTCGACGTCACCCTGCGCTACCCGCGCCTGCGAGCGACGCTGCGGGGCTCGATGCTCGCGCAGCCGCTGGCCCCGTCCTTTGCGCTGCACGGAACGAAGGGCTCGTTCGTCAAGTACGGCCTCGATCCACAGGAGGCCGCGCTCAAAGCCGGCCGCACGCCCGACGAGCCGGGCTGGGACATCGAGCCCGCCGAGCTGCACGGCAAGCTCACCAGCCCCGACGGGGCGCGCACCATCCCGACCGTCCCCTCGAACTTCACCCGTTATTACGAGAACATCCGCGACGTGCTCCTCGGGAAGGCTCGACCTGCCGTCACACCGGAAAGCGCGCTCGACGTCATGCGGGGGCTGGAGCTCGCGGTGGCGAGCAGCCGGGAACAGCGCGTCGTGCCGTGGGCCTAATGCGTCGCGGAGGCACCTCGCGTGGACAGCCATGAGCCGCCCAGGATCAGCAGCAATCCCGCCAGCGATGCCGCACCGAGGTGCTCCTGCAGCGTCACCACGCCGACGACCACCGCGACGAGCGGGTTCACGTACGTGATGACGCTGGCCCGACTGGGCCCCGCCTCCGCGATCAGCTGAAAGAACACCACTAACCCCCACGCGGTACAGATCACGCCGAGCACGAGCAGCGACCCGAGCGCCGTGGGCCCGGGCGTTCGGCCGGGCAGTGTCGCGAGCCCCGCCGGCAAGAGCGCCACGCTGCCGAGTACGAGGCTCGCGGCGACGGGACCGAGCGGGTCGAGATCGGCCAGACGGCGACTCACGATGATGGGCGCCGCCGCGTACCCCACGGTCGCCGCCAGCACGAGCGCAGCGCCCAGCAGCTCCTGTGGCCGGCCGCCCACATCGACGCCGAGCAGCAGCACGACGCCGCCCAGGCCGATCACCAGACCGACGAGCCGCACACCGCTGGGCCGGTCGCCGGGAGAAAAGCGCACCGACAAGAGGGCGACGAGCAGCGGCATCGTCGCGACGAGAATGGCCGTCAAGGACGACGTGATGTACTGCTCGCCGATCGCGATGAGCACGAACGGCACGGCGATCTCGCACGCCGCGTACCCGGCGATCGCCCCGACGCGGCCACCGAGACCACGCAGGGCACCGCGCCGCCACGCCAGCGGCACCAGCAGCACGGCCGCGAGCGCGATGCGCGACCAGGCCACGAACGCCGGGGCTAACCCCGCGTCGACCGCGACCTTGATGAACAAGTACGGCACCCCCCAGATGACCGAGCTGAGGGCAAACAGGATCCAGGCGCGGGGAGTCAGAGCCGGGACATCACCGGAGGCGGGCCTTACGATAGGCCCCGGGTGCGGCCCCGAACTCGGCGCGGAACGAGCGGTTGAAGTTCGAGATGTCCCCGAACCCCGCGTCGAGCGCGATGTCCATGACTCTCGCGCGCTCCCGCACCAGCCGGACGGCCGCCTCCCGCAGCCGGGCTCGCAAAATGAACTGGTGCGGCGTGACGCCCGCGACCTGCCGGAACGTTCGCAGATAGTGAAACGGACTCAGTCCCGCCGCCGTGGCCAAGCCTCCCAAGGTCCAGCGCGCGCCGGGGTCGCGCTCGATGGCGCGCAGGCTGCTCGTCAGGCGCCGCACGGCACCCGGCGACGCCGTGGCCGGCCGGCGCGGCAGGCCCCGCGTCAGGCGCACGGCGGTCACCGCCGCCTGCAGGGCGAGCTCCTCCCATGAGCCGTCTGCGTCTCCGACCACGCCCGTCGCGGCTCGCGTCACCAGCCCGGCCGGGAGCGGGAGCGGCGGCAAGCGAGCGACCTTAAAGCGCCGCTCGCCCCGGGGCGCACCAGCATCGGCCGCGAGGCGCTCGAAGTAGTCGGCCGCGTAACGGAACGCCACGCACCGGTCGCCCGCGGCGTGCTCGTGACCGCACTCGAAGGACTCGCCCCCGTTGCCGAGCAGGAACGAGCCCGGGGTCATGAGGGCCGTGCCGAGCGGCGAGCAGTATTCGAAGCTGCCGGCCACGACGAGCGCGATCGCCGTCTCCGCATGACGCTCCTCGAAGCGCCGGTCGGACGGCCCCAGCGTGCAGATCACGTCGTGCACCGACCAGCCGTCGCCCGTCGCGAGCAGTCTGCCGGCCGTCCGCCCCGGCGTCCCCTGGGCGGCGCGCCGCGCCAGCGCCCGATCCAGATCGACCGCAATTTTTCCCAAGACGAAGCCCCCGCGTGCCGGGTAACGTCCTCAAACATCGAAACGCCGGGGCCGAGCTGGCAACCCCGGCAGCAACCCTGATCGCGCGAGGCCACCATGAGCACCAAGACCGCAGTCGCGCCGAGCACCGCAGCCCGCGTCCTGAACGAGGGCTACGGACCGGGCGCGTGGCACGGACCCGACTTGAAGGCGGCGCTGGCCGACGTCTCCCCGCGCACGGCCTTCTGGCGGCCCGGGCCCGGCCGACACAGCGTCGCCGAGATCGCGCTGCACCATGCCTGGTGCGTGCGCTCCGTCATCGACCGGCTCACGGCGGACGACCCCGAGCCGTTCGTCCTCGCGGGGGAGGACTGGTTCGCGCTGAGTGAAGGCGGGCCGCTCGCTTGGCCCGAGATCGCGAGCCTGGTGGAGCGCTACCAGACGCGGCTGGCGGCCGTGGTCGCTGATATCGGCGCGGGCCGAACCAAGTCGCCCTTGTCCGAGCGGGAGCGCTTCGATCTGATACTCGGCATCACCTGTCACGCCATCTATCACGCGGGACAGGTGCAGCTGGTCAAGGCACTGCAGGCGGGAGCAGGGTCCACGTGATGCGAGGCTGCTTCGAGGTCTGGCCTGTCGCAATCGAACAGCGGGAGCTATTCTCTCGCCCGCTCCTTCAAGGCCCCCATGCATCCCTTGCTGATCCTGCTGGTGGGAATGGCCACGATCCTCGGCGGGATCCTCGGGCTGCGCCTGAACGCGTTCCTGGCGCTGATCGCCGCCGCGATCGTGGTCAGCCTGCTCGCACCCGGCGAGCCCGCGGCGAAAATCGCGCGAGTGGCGGAGGGCTTCGGTCGCACCGCGGGTACCATCGGCATCGTGATCGCGCTGGCCGCGATCGCGGGCACCGCGATGATGGACAGCGGGGCGGCGGACCGGATCGTCACCGCGTTCATCGGCCTCTTGGGCGAGAAGCGCAGCGCGACGGCGCTGTGCGCCACGGGCTACGTCCTGTCGATCCCCGTGTTCTTCGATACGGTGTTCTACCTGCTCGTCCCCTTGGCCCGCTCGGGGTACACGCGCACTAACCGCTATTATCTCAAGTATCTCCTGGCGATCGCGGCGGGCGCGGGAGCGACGCACACGCTGGTCCCGCCCACCCCCGGACCGCTGGCGGTCGCCGGGACGCTGGGCGTCGATCTCGGCACCATGGTCCTGGTCGGCCTGGTCGTGTCGCTGCCCGCGGCGGGGGTGGGGTTGCTGTTCGCCGGCTGGGTGGACCGCCGTATGCCTGTCGTGCCACCAGCCGCCGCGGCACCGGCTGCCGCGACTCGGCCCCTTCCCGGTCTCGTCCCCTCGCTCCTGCCCATCGTCCTGCCCGTGCTGCTGATTTCATCGGACACGGTGGTCGCGTCCATGAGGGGACGTCCGGGAGGGCACTCCGCGATCTGGTCGGCGCTGGCGCCCTACACCGCGATCGTCGGGAACCCCAACCTGGCGATGCTCGTCGCCGCGGCCGTGGCCATGTGGGTGTACGCACGGCAACGGCGCGTCAGCCGGGCCGAGCTCGCGCGTATGGTGGACACGTCCCTGATGGGCGCTGGATTCATCATTCTGATCATTGCGGCCAGCGGGGCGTTCGGGGTCGCGCTGCAGGCCACGGGGATCGGACCCGTGATCGAGCGGGCCTTCGTGGGAAACGAGGCGGCGGCGGGCATGGGCGCCGGCCTGGTGTTTCTGTTCCTCGGCTTCGGGGTCGCGAGCCTGATCAAGATCGCCCAGGGCTCGAGCACCGTGGCGATGATCACGACCGCCGCGATGCTCGCGGCCATGCTGCCGGCCAACGGTCGTCTTCCGTTTCACGCCGTGTATGTCGCGACCGCCATCGCCAGCGGGTCGCTCGTCGGGACGTGGATGAACGACAGCGGCTTCTGGCTGTTTTCGAAGATGGGTGGCGTGACCGAGGTGCAGACCCTCAAGTCGTGGACGCCCGTACTCGCGTCCGTCGGCATCACCAGCATGGTGACCACCGTGGTGCTGGCGCTGCTCGTGCCGCTGCGGTAGCGAGTAGCTGAACAACCGGTAAGGTCTCCCTAGGTTGATTCCCCACGCTGAAGCGTGGGCCCGGTAAAGCACCATGCTGAAGCACGTCACGCGTCAGCGTTGTGTGTGCAGGGCCCATCCTAACTCCGCCGTTCAGCTGCTGGCGATTCGCCGCTCGCCGTCGCAACGTTGTGATCATGCACGCCAAGCTCCCTGCGCCGCCCCTCGATGCGGTGCTCGGCACCGCCACAGCCGTCGCCGCCGGCCGGCTCGCCGGTGACGGGCCCGACGGCCGGCTTCCTCTCACCGCGGACATGCTGCGCGACGAGCCGAGCGGCAACGTCTTCGGCCTGACGCAGAACGTCGGTATGGGCTGGAGCCCCGCGTCCCTCGAGGGCCCGCAGTACGTCATCGTTAGCACCCACGGCGGCCTGCGCGGCGAGGACGGGAGCCCGGTGGCGCTGGGATATCACACCGGGCACTGGGAGATCGGGCTGCTGGTCCGCGCGGCGGCCGAGACGCTGCGCGCGGCGGGGGCGATCCCGTTTGCGGCCTACTGCAGCGACCCGTGCGACGGCCGCACGCAGGGCACGACGGGGATGTTCGACAGCCTTCCCTACCGCAACGACGCGGCGGTCGTCATGCGCCGGCTGATCCGCTCGCTCCCCACCGCGTCAGGCGTGATCGGGATTGCCACGTGCGACAAGGGACTGCCTGCGACCATGCTCGCGCTCGCGGGATGCCGGGAGCTGCCAGGTGTGATCGTTCCCGGCGGGGTCACGCTGCCGGCGGTCGGGGCGGAGGACGCGGGGCAAGTGCAGAGTCTCGGCGCCCGGTTCGCGCGCGACCTGGTGAGCCTCGACTACGCGGCCACGATGGGTTGCCGCGCCTGCGGGTCGAGCGGCGGCGGATGCCAGTTCCTGGGCACCGCGGCGACGTCGCAGGTGGTGGCCGAGGCGCTCGGCCTGGCCCTGCCGCACAGCGCCCTCGCGCCGTCGGGGGAGCCGGCGTGGCT
Source organism: Gemmatimonadales bacterium (assembly GCA_036522815.1). Classification (GTDB taxonomy): domain Bacteria; phylum Gemmatimonadota; class Gemmatimonadetes; order Gemmatimonadales; family GWC2-71-9; genus AG41. The sequence continues at coordinate 20,960 of DATDFC010000130.1, forward strand.
CGAGCTGGGCCCCCGCTCAGCCCGGGCCCTGGTGCGACTGCACGCCCTCGGGATTCCGCTCAAACGAATCCTGACCCAGCAGGCACTCGAGAACGCCATGCTCGTGCACGCGGCGTTCGGCGGGTCGACCAACCTGCTGTTGCACATCCCGGCGATCGCGCACGCCGCGGGGCTGCGACCGCCGACGGTGGACGACTGGGTCCGTGTGAATCGCGCCACGCCACGCCTGGTCGATGCCCTGCCGAACGGGCCGCGCGGCCATCCCACCGTGCAGGTGTTCATGGCCGGCGGCGTGCCGGAGGTGATGCTGCACCTGCGCCGCATGGGCCTCTTGCACGGCGAGGTGCTCACGGCGACGGGCGACACGCTCGATGCGACGCTCGACTGGTGGGAGGCAAGCGATCGGCGCCGGGAGGCCCGGGCGCGGCTCGCCGCCGCCGCGAAGGTCGCTCCCGACAACGTCATCATGGATCCCGACGCTGCGCGCCGCACCGGGTTAACCAGCACCGTCGTGTTTCCGGTCGGGAACCTCGCCCCCGAAGGCGCGGTGATCAAAGCCACCGCACTCGACCCGTCAGTGGTGGGAGAGGATCAGGTGTACCGTCACCGAGGGCCCGCGCGCGTGTTCGTGGACGAGCGGGACGCGATCCGGGCAGTCAAGGGAGCGACCGAGCGGCCGATCCGGGCGGGAGACGTGATCGTGTTGATCGGCAACGGGCCGTCGGGCACGGGGATGCAGGAGACCGCGCAGATCACGACGGCGCTGCGGTATCTCCCCTGGGGGAAGCACGTCGCGCTCCTCACCGACGGGCGCTTTTCCGGGTTCTCGAGCGGCGCCTGTGTAGGCCACATCGGACCGGAGGCGCTACACGGCGGCCCGATCGGCCGGGTACGCGACGACGACCTGATCGAGATCGTGATCGACCGCCGGACGCTCACCGGCTCGGTCGATCTCGTTGGAGCGGCCGGCGAGCCGCTCGACCGGGAGGCGTGTGCGGCGCTGCTCGCGCAGCGCGAGTCTTATCCCGGGCTCGCGCCCCACGCCGCGCTGCCGGCGGACACGCGGCTGTGGGCGGCCCTGCAGCAGGCGAGCGGCGGCACGTGGGCCGGCTGCGTGTACGACGTCGATCGCATCGTGGCGGCGCTAGGGCTTACTTCGTCGGCTCGTCCAGGAACGGAATCACCGTCGCCGCCAGCGCCGGCGCGTTGAAAATCGTGTAGTGCGTCAAGCCCGGTAGAATCGCCAGCCGCGACTTGGGACGCCCCGAGCCGTCCCACCCGCCGTCGCGCTTGCCCCCACCCAGCAGGCCGAACAGCTCGACCGCATGCGAGGGCGGGAAGATGTCGGCATCGCCCGCGACCACGAGGGTCGTGGCCGCGATGCCGGCGACCTCCTTGGACAAGTCGAAGTCCTGCTTCATCGCGTCCCCGATCTTTCCCAACAGGCGCGGCCAATCCTCCGGCCGGGGCGCGAGGCTCGCGTACAGCTGATACATCGGCGTCTGCTTCATCGCCTCGGCGGCGGCGGGACCCACCTGCCCCTGCTGCGCCAGGATTTCGGGATAGAAGCCGTCGCGCCGGAACGGCGTCGACACCACGACCAGCTTGCGCACCACCTCCGGGTGCCGGATCGCCGTCTGCAGCGCGACCCCGCCGCCCAGCGAATAGCCCATGATGTCGGCGCTCGCGAGGCCCAGATGTTTGATCAGGGCGGCGATGTCGTCCGCCATGAACGCGACGCTCAAGGGTCGATCGATGTCGGCCGTGCGCCCGTGGCCCTGCAGGTCCACGGCGATCACCTGTCTGCGCCGAGCAAGGGCGGCGAGATTCGGCCCGAACATCTCGAGCGCGCCCAGGCCTCCGTGCAGCAGAACCAGCGGCCGGCCCGTCCCGGCGATCTCGTAGTACAGCTTGATGCCGTTCACGTCGGCGTAGTGCCCCACGCCCTTGGTCTTGCCGCCCCACGCGCCCTGCGCGGCGCTCAACGTCGTCATGATCTGGAGCAGGGCGACCGCTCCCGCAATCCCACGCATTGCCGTGTCTCCTCTGAGGGTTCTCATGACGACGAACGGGGTGGGGCGAAATCGACAGCAGCGACTACGCCCGCTCGAGCCGGGCGCGATCCCACCCGCCGCGGTCGGCGGCGGCCTCGTAGGTGCTCTGGAGGAATTCCAGCAGCGCGCCGTCCGGATCGCGGGCCCCGCGCACGGCCTCGTACGGCAGGATCCACTCCCGCATCCCCATGTGATAACCCGTGGCGGCGGGGCGCACCGGGGCGTCCGGGCAGCCCGCCGGCTCCGGATAGGCGTAAGCGTAAAACGCGGGCTCCGTCACCGGCCCGGCGACGCTCCCCGGCCACCATCCGGCGCTGATGCACTCGTGCGAGTACGCCTCGCGCGTGACGAAGTCGGCGAGATGCGGTATCCCCCCGGGGTGGCGCGGCGCGGGGCGTCCCGAGAACCGCGTGCACGCCAGATCGAAGCCGCCCCACCAGAAGTGCGACGGGCTCGATTTGCCGAGGAAGAGTCCCCGAAACCGCTGCAGCACGCGGTCCGCCTGCGCCAGGATCCGCCAGCACCGCTCTGCGGCGTGGGGGTCGTAGGACGCATGCTCCCGATCGGTATCGAAGCGCAGCGTATCCGCCATCTCCTGCGGCACCGGCCAGATCTTCGCCGTGACGCCCAGCCCCGCCAGCAAGCCGATGTAATCGTGGTAGAAGTCCGCGACGGGTCGAGGGGCGAGGGGGATGCTCTTGGTCGCGCCGTCGCTGGCCCGCGCCACGAGGCGGTGGTCCAGGAAATCGAACTCCAGCTCGACGCTCCCCCTGGCATACGGCATCGGAGACGTGCCGAGCCCGCGCGCGGTCACGTACAGCGCCACCTGCCACCAGTGATTCTGCATCGGCGCCAGGGCGAGGCGAGTCTTGCCCGCGATCTGCAGCCAGCGATGCAGCGTCGTCTGGGTGTCAGCCCAATCGTTCAACGGGAGCTGGGGCCACATCGCACGCCTCCATGCGCTGCTCGAGAAAGTGCCGCTCCATGGCGTTGCGCGCCAGGGTGAGCGCGGCGGCGAAGTGCGCGCGGGCCGCGCCGCCCTGCCCGCGCCGCAGCTCCAGCTCGCCGAGCGCCGCGTGGTAGAACGGATAGCCGGCGAGGCGGTCACGGTCGGCGATCGCCGCGATCGCCGCGAGCCCGCGCTCGGGGCCGTCGCGCTGCGCGACCGCGATGGCGCGGTTCAGGGCCACGACCGGGGACGGGCGAATGGCGAGCAGCATGTCGTACAGCGACACGATCTGCCCCCAATCCGTGTCCTCGAGGCGCGGCGCGGACGCGTGTACGGCCGCGATGGCGGCCTCGACGTGATACTCCGTGAGCTCGGCTCCCCGGGCCGAACGCTCGAGCAGGCGTTGCCCTTCGGCCATCAGCTCGGCATCCCAGCGCGAGCGATCCTGCTCAGCGAGCACGCTCAACTGGCCCGCCGCATCGAGACGCGCCGGCAGCCGTGCCGCGTGCAGACACATCATCGCCGCGAGCGCGTAGGTGGCCGGCGTGGCCGCCACGGCATGCTCGAGCAGCAAGCCGGTGAGCCGCAGCGCCTCCCGACACAGCTCGGCGCGCACCGCCGCCTCGGGCGACGCGCCGTGATAGCCTTCGTTGAACAGCAGATAGAGCGCGCGCTGCACCGCCGGGAGCCGTGCGGCGATGTCGGCCGGGTCCGCGATCTCGAACAGCCGTTGCGACCGGGCGAGGACATGCTTGGCGCGGGTGAGACGCTTTTCGACGCCCGCGTGCGTGCTCACGAACGCACCGGCCACCTCGTCGACGCTGAACCCGCACAGAATGTGGAGCATGAGCGCCACCTGCGCCGCTTCGGACAGGCGCGGATGGCAACAGGAGAACATCATGCGCAGCTGATCATCCTTGATGGCGTCTTCGGTATACAGCGGCTCGGCGGTCTCGAGCGCCCGGGCGACTTCGGGGGCGAGCGTGCGCGCGGTCCGCTCGCGCCGCAACACGTCCAGTGCCCGATGCTTGGCGGTCGCCATCAGCCACGCGGACGGATTGTCGGGGACGCCGCGGAACGGCCACACCTCCAGGGCGCGGCAGAAGGCGTCTTGCACGACGTCTTCTGCCAGCGCCAGGTGCTCGACGCCGAAGAGGCACGTCAGCGTGGCGACCAGCCGCCCCGCTTCCCTGCGGAACAGATGCTCGTGCAGCGCCGTCACATGCCCGTCGGCAGCACGGGGCGGACTTCCACCACGCCGCCGCCTTCCAGGATGGGACAGCCCTTCGAGAGCTCCACGGCTTCCGCGAGGTCCTTGGCCTCGATCAGGGTGTAGCCCCCGATGACGTCCTTGGATTCGGCGTATGGCCCGTCGGTGATGGTGCGCTGCTTGCCCTTGACCAGTTTGCCGGACCGCTCGAGCGGGTGACCGGGGTTCTTGATGTGGCCCTGGTCGGCCAGCTGCTTCATCCAGGCCATCCAGGTCTGCATGCTCTTCTGCATCTGCTCCGGCGATCCCATCGCCGCGCGGCTGGCCTCGTTGGTGCTGCGGTACAGGTAAACGAATTCGCTCATCGTGACTCCTCTCGGGGCTCCCCCTGTTCGGTTCGGTCATGCCTCCGGGCTTCCAACCGTTAGGACGTTTCAGGGGCGCCGCGGCGGACATGAGCTGGAACACTCACCTTGGCAACAAGATACCCGGCCCGCGGTCCTGGCGAGGGCTTGACGCCCGATGCACCTTACCGCGATGACGGCTACAACGCCGACCTTCACCCTGACGCCCGGCACCCGCGCCGATCACGTCTTTCCCACGCTCACGCCCGGGCAGATCGCACGGATCGCGGCGCACGGGCGCGTGCGCCGCGTCGCGGAAGGCGAGGTGCTGCTCGAGCCGGGTGAACAGAGCGCCCGCATCTTCGTCGTCACCGAAGGTCAGATCGAGGTCCTTCGACCCACCGGGACCACGGAGGAGGTCGTGGCCCTGTTCGGACCGGGACAGTTCACCGGCGAGGTCGCCATGCTGTCGGGTCGCCGCGGTCTGGCCCGGATCCGGGCGGGAGCCGCCGGCGAGGTCATCGAGGTCGGTCGCGACGACCTGCTGGCGCTTATCCAGAACGACGGCGAGCTGAGCGAAATCCTCATGCGCGCCTTTATCCTGCGCCGGGTGGAGTTGATCGCCCACGGAGTCAGCGACGTCGTGCTGCTCGGGTCGAATCATTGCCAGGGGACGCTCCGCATCCGCGAGTTCCTCACACGGAACGGGTATCCCCACACCTTGCTCGACCTCGACCGCGACTCCGCCGTCCAGGAGCTGCTCGATCGCTTCCACGTCACCGCCGCCGACGTGCCCGTGGTGATCTGTCGCGGCACGATCGTGCTGCGGAACCCCACCAATCAGCAGATCGCCGACTGTCTCGGCTTCAACGACGCGATCGATCGCACCCAGCTGCGCGATCTGGTCGTCGTAGGCGCGGGACCGGCGGGGCTCGCCGCCGCGGTGTACGGTGCGTCGGAGGGACTGGATGTCCTGGTGCTCGAATCCACCGCCCCCGGCGGCCAGGCCGGCGCGAGCTCCCGCATCGAGAACTACCTCGGCTTTCCGACGGGGATCTCCGGGCAGGAGCTGGCGGCGCGTGCCTACAACCAGGCGACGAAGTTCGGAGCGCAGCTGATGATCGGGCACGACGCCAAGCGACTGACCTGCGACCGTAAGCCATACGCCATCGAGCTGGACGACGGCCCGCGGGTGCCGGCGCGCGCGGTGATCATCGCCAGCGGCGCCGAGTACCGCAGACTATCCATCGCGAACCTCGCGCGGTTCGAGGGCGCCGGCGTGTACTACGCCGCGACATTCATGGAAGCCCAGCTGTGCGGTGGCGACGAGGTGATCGTCGTGGGCGGCGGCAACTCGGCCGGCCAGGCCGCCGTGTTTCTCGCCCGGACCGCCCGGCGGGTCCACGTGCTGGTCCGCTCCAACGGCCTGGCCGAAACGATGTCGCGGTATCTGATCCGTCGCATCGAGGACCATCCGGCGATCGCCCTGCACGTCCGCACGGAAATCGTGGGGCTCGAGGGGGACCACCATCTCGAACGCGTGACCTGGCGGGACAATCAATCGGGTCGGGTCGAGACGCTGGACATCCGGCACGTCTTCTCGATGACGGGCGCCACTCCCAGCACCGCGTGGCTCCAGGGCTGCCTCGCGCTCGATCCCCGTGGGTTCATCAAGACCGGTCCGGATCTCTCCCCGGAAGACCTGGCCGCCGCGCGCTGGCCGCTGGGCCGGCCGCCGCACCTGTTGGAAACCAGCCTGCCGGGCGTGTTCGCGGTGGGCGATGTGCGCAGCGGGAGCGTCAAGCGGGCGGCGTCCGCCGTCGGGGAGGGATCGATCGCGATCGCCGCCGTCCACCAGGTCCTGCACGAGTAACCGAGGTCACCATGCCCGACGCTTCCTGCGCTCATCTCGCCGCGATCACCACCGTGCGACACGGCAAGCGCCGCGAGTGCGCCGAGTGCGTCAAGATCGGCGCGCAGTGGGTGCACCTGCGCACGTGCCAGCAGTGCGGCGCGACACTGTGCTGTGACAGCTCTCCCAACCAGCATGCCTCCAAGCACGCACGCGCCACCAAACATCCCGTGGTCACCTCGGAGGAGCCGGGGGAGCGGTGGCTGTATTGTTATCCGGACGACATGTTCGCGGAATACTGAGGCGGGAGGACGATAGCCATGGACCGGGAGGAAGAGCGCGAGGAGCGTACGGCCGCGGCGGAGGTCACCGCCCGGCTGCGCAGCCGCGGGATCGTCGTGACGAGCGTCGACAAGCCCGAAGCCCTCGCGGACCTGCTGTCCGCGGTGGAGCGGTTCGAGGCAGCGGTCGAAGCGCACGGCGGGGACTTGATGGTCGACGATCTGAAGAGCTCGCGCCCCGACGACCGTCACTTCGTCGTGCCCCGGCGCGCCCCGCGCGAGGCCGTGCGGGCGTACATCGGCCGCATCGACGCGGCGACCACCGGGCTGCGGCGTCATCCGCCGCAGCGCGACTAGCCCAGAGCCGCTATGCAAAAGATCGTCCCATTCCTGTGGTTCAACGGCAACGCCGAAGAGGCGATGAACTTCTACCTGTCCATCTTCAAGCGCTCCAAGGTCGTGCGGGTATCGCGCTACGGTGATGCGGGACCCGGGCCGAAGGGCTCGGTCATGGGCTGCGCGTTCCAGCTCGAGGGCGAGGACTTCTACGCCCTGAACGGCGGCCCCCAATTCAAGTTCACGCCGGCGATATCCTTGTTCGTGAATTGCGAGACACAGCAGGAAGTCGACGAGCTGTGGGACAAGCTGTCCGCCGGCGGATCGAAAGATCAGTGTGGCTGGCTAACGGACAAGTTCGGGGTGACGTGGCAGATCGTACCCACGGTGCTGGGCAAGCTGCTGGGAGACAAGGATCCCCAGAAGGCGAACCGGGTGATGCAGGCCATGCTGAAGATGAAGAAGCTCGACATCAAAGGGCTGCAGCAGGCGTACGACGGGGTATAGGCATGGCCGACAAGACGCGACGCGCGCGCTCCGCCCGCGCCCGGCCGGGTCTTATCCTGGCCGCGATCGGCGCTGCCACGCTCCTCTCATCCCACCTCGCCGCGCAAGCGGCCTATCGTATCGGGCCGCGGTCAGACTGGGTGCAGCCCGTCGCCGTGAACGTCTCGACACCGTCGCCATCGGGTCAGGTGACCGAAGGTTTCGAGATGCTGCTGATCGATCGGCAGGAGATCGTCCGACCCTTCGCCATCGAGCGCTTCCGGCATGTTGCCTATCGGTTGCTGGACGAAGGCGCGGTCCAGGCGCACTCGCAAATCGAGATCGTCTTCGATTCCTCCTACGAGCAGGTGACCCTCCACGCGGCGACGGTCATCCGCAACGGCCGGCTCATCGATCAACTGCGGCGCAGTCGCATCCGCGTGGTCCAGCGCGAGTCGCGCCTCGACTATCAGATTTATGACGGCTCGCTGTCTCTCGTGCTGCTGCTCGAGGACGTGCGGCGCGGGGATGTGGTGGAGTACAGCTACACGCGGCGCGGGACCAACCCCGTGTTTGCCGGGCACTACATGGGCGCCGTGTCGTTGGAGCAGGCGGTTCCGCTGCAGCGCGTGCATTTCCGATTGCTGTGGCCCCGCGACCGTCAGTTGTTCGTGGCCCGCCACGAGACGGGCCTGGAACCCTCGATCCACGACGCGGGCCCGTACCGCGAGTACGTCTGGGACCAGGCCAGGGTCCCCCCGAAAGTGCTTGACGCCGATCTCCCGTCGTGGTACGACGCGTTCGCGGAGCTCCAGCTGAGCGATTTTGCATCCTGGTCCGACGTGGCGGCCTGGGGCGAGTCGCTGTTCGCATCGCCGGGTCCTGTGCCGGCGGCGCTGCGCGCTCCACTCGCCAGGCTCCGCTCGGCATCCGCCTCGACGCCCGCTCGCGTGCTTGGCGCGCTGCGATTCGTCCAGGACGAAGTGCGGTACCTGGGCGTCGAGATCGGCGTGAATTCGCACGTTCCCTATCCGCCCGCGACGGTAATGAAGCGGCGTTTCGGCGACTGCAAAGACAAAGCGCTGCTCCTGATCACCATGCTCCACGAGCTCGGCGTCGCGGCGCGACCAGCGCTCGTGAGCACGGAGTACGAAGCGCACATTCGGGGTTTTCACCCCACCGCCACCGTGTTCGACCACGCCATTGTCCAGGCGACGGTCGACGGCCGCGACTACTGGCTCGATCCGACGGCCTTGTATGAGCGGGGCGACCTCCCGAGCGTCTCGCCCCCGTTCGCCGCCGCCCTCGTGCTCGACGGGCCGCGCGACTCCCTGTCCGTCATTCCACCGCCGCCGGATCCCGGTCCGCTCACGGACGTCGCGGTGTCCTTCGACCTGGGTGACGTGGGCACGCCCGCCACGATGCGGGTGGACACCCGGTATCGGGGCGCCGTCGCGGACAACCAGCGGGCTTCGATGCGGAGCACGTCGATCGACGAGCTGCAGCACCGCTACGAGGATTTCTACTCCGCGCGATATCCGGGCATACGGTCGGAGGCACCGCCCCAGGTTCACGATGACGAATCCGCGAACGAGATACGGACGATCGAGCGGTATTCGGTCCCCGACTTCTGGCACCGCTCGCGCCAGCAGGAAGGATACGTCGGAACGTTCGAACCCCTCGAGTTGACGCACGCGGTGCCCTCCGCCACCGCGTCGCGCCGCACCATGCCGCTCGCCGTCACGCCGAGCCACATCCGCTACACCATCGAGGCGCACATTCGGCAGGGATGGTTCATTACGCCCCGCGAGGAAACGATCGAGACGCCGGCCGTCCGCTTTACGTACCGCTCCCGCTCGCGGGGCGATACGCTCCGGCTCGCCTACGAGTACGAGACGCTGGCCGACTACGTCGCGCCCGCCGCGGTCGCCGAGCACGCCCGCAAGCTGTCGCAGATCAACAAGCTTCTCGTCTTCAGCGTCACCCCGCCCAGCGCGGCGGCGGCGCTCGGCGACTGGCTCAAACCCGGGGAGCTGAATTGGCCGATTCTGCTTGCCGCGCTGCTGGCCACCGCCGCAGCCGCCGTGTTCGCGGCCCGTGTCTACCACGCGCCCGCGCCGTCGTGGCCGCGCCGGCCGCCCGCGTCGCGCCATGATCCCAGTGGGCTCGGAGGGTGGTTGATCCTCGTGGGCGTGGGCGTGACCGTCTCGCCGGTGCTGCTCGGCGCGGGGTTTTTGAAAACGGCACCGAGCTATACCGCGTCTTCCTGGGCCCGACTCACCACCCCGGGCGCGGCCAACTATCACCCCTTGCTCGCCCCCATCCTGTTGTTCGAGCTCGTCGCAAACCTCGGGTTGATCGTTTTCGCGATCCTGCAGGTATCACTGTTCTTCCGCCGCAAGCGCATGTTTCTCGCGGTGTTCGTGATCTTCGCCGCCGCACGCGTGATCATTCCGGCGATCGATGGCCTCCTCATCAACACGATCCCGGCCCTCGCCAACCGTGCGGACGCGGGGCCGACGGTCAAATGGAACGTCGCGTTCTGGGCGCTCGTGTGGGTGTGGTACGTCATGCGGTCCAAGCGCGTGCAGAACACTTTCGTCAACTGAGGCAGCGCCGGGGGGAAGGCTGCGCTGCCCGCTACTCTCCTCGCTCCGGCGCGGACACGAATCCGCGGTACAGGAGCAGGTCGTAGACCACTTTCAACGTGCCGGCGATGAAGAACGGCACGCTGATCAGCGATGGCCGGGCAAACATCCATCCCGCGAACACCGGAGCGATGGCGGCCCCAGTCGTGCGGGCCACGCCGGTGATCCCGGCCGCCGCCGAGCGCTCCTCGGGACGGACCACCGCCATGACGTATGACTGCCGGGTCGGCACGTCCATCTGGCTGATGCTGAAGCGCGCCAGCAGCACCAGGATGGCGAGCGGCAGGGTCGGCATCAGCGGAACGAGAATCAGCAGGATGTTCGAAGGCAGGTGCGTGAACACCATGGTCTTGACGAGACCGAAGCGCGCCGCCAGCCGGGTAGCCAGCAACGCCGAGACCCCAGCCAACAAGTTTGCCCAGAAGAAGATCACGCCGAGCGTCGCGGGGTTCACGCCGAACCGGAGATAGAACCAGTAGGCCGCGAAGCTCTGTACTACGAACCCACCGGCAAAGGAATCGAGCGCGAACAGACCGGACAGCCGCAGGACGACGTCGCGCGAGTGGGCGAGACCGAAGCGCGTGGCTGTCACTCCCGGCGCCGCCACCTCGGCGGCGGGGGAGAGACGCGTGAACAGCAAGGCGAGTACCGCGCCCAGCGCCGCATAGAGCAACACGACGACCCGATAGCCCGCGAGCGGCATCGACTGGGACCCCTGCAGCGCGTGCGCGAGTGCGCCGCCACACAGCGACCCGGACGCCGTCGCGAACGACCCCGCGAGCGTGTACCAGGCGAACACCGTGGTTCTCGCAGCGGCAGGAACGACCTGCGCGAGCGCGGCCTGCTCGATCGGCAGGAACGGCCCCACTTCGTTCCCACTGGGACTGATGACGCCGATCGTCCCCGCCACGACGAGGACCAGGAAGTTACGCGTCCACGCGAAGGCCACGCCGGCGGCCGTCATGAGCAGCGCGCCGATGATCAGCATGCGCCGCCGTCCCAGCCGATCGGCCCGGGTCGTGAGGTAGAGCGAGACCACCGTGTCCCCGACCAAGGTGAGCGTGAGGAGCAAACCGGTCTGCGATGCGCTCAGCCCGAGGCTCGTCAGGTAGACGACGAGGATCACGGCCAGCGCGCCGTAGGCGAACAGGCGCAGCGACCGCGTGATGAACAGCAGCCTGCCGTCGCGGGTCAGAGCCGGTAGCCGACCAGCGTCCCCGCCGCGGTCTTGAGGAACAGCATGCCGGCCACGTCGTCCACGGCGTACACCGGCTCGCGCTCCTTGCCCAGATCGACGCGGGAGCGCGGCTGCCCGCTGTCCTTGTCGATCTGGAACAGCACGTTGCCGTTCCCCTCGGGCGCGCGCGTCAGCATGAACACCGACCCGGGCACGGTGAGCGACGCCTTGAAGCGCTTGGACGCGAGGCTCGCGGCCTGGTGCGAATACCCCGCCAGCTGAGCGCCCCCCTGCGTGTAGGCCGTCGCCAGCTGCCCGGTGATCCGGCGCGCGGTCGTGTCCGTGGCGGTGCGCGACGACTGGGCGAACGCATCGCCGTATGCCGAGGCCGCCGCACCGTACAGGCCGGCGCGCACGGCGTTGATGCGATACAGCGCCCGCAGCAGCCCGGGCAGCTGCGGCGCGGGATAGTAGACCTGCTGCTTCACCTGCCCATCGCGCGCCACCACCACGAGGTTCTGCGGCGCGATCAGGACGATCCCGGCGGGCCGGAGCTCCATGTCGACCGGGTCCTCGTCGCCCTGGAGCTTGATCTCACCGCCCAACGCCTTGAAGGTGCCGGCGGTGCGATCCACCGCGTACAGCCGGTGGTCGTGACTGGCGAATACGTAGAGCGTCGTCCCCTCGACGGCGTGGTGCAGGGCGTAGCGCGCGGCGTTGTAGTCGCCCGAGCCGAGCGGCTTGCCGCTCTCGATCGCGTCCTTGAATCTGGGCTCACCCGACGCGAGATCGATCACATTCACTTCGGCGTTGGTGGACGCGTCGGGCCGCGAGATGTAGAGCAGGCCCGCGGGGGTCAGCTCGGCATAGTCGAGCTGGCCCTTG
>DATDFC010000131.1:0-22254 GCA_036522815.1 Gemmatimonadales bacterium
GTACGTGCTGCCCCGAGCGAAGCGGCGGCCGCGGCGGCGGCGCTCGCGGTCGCGCTGTCCATCCGTGACCAGCTCACCATCGTGGCACCGGACGACGGCGTCGTGCTCACCCGCTATGCGGATCCGGGGGAGGCGCTGGCCAGCGGCACGCCCGTGGTGTCGCTCGGCCTGGTGCACCGGCCCTGGATCCGGGCCTACGTGGGCGATCGCTCGATCGCGGCCGTCAAGCTGGGGCAGCGCGTCACGGTGCGGATGGATGGGTACGCCACGCCGTTGCCGGGACGAATCGTGGAGGTCTCGCCCCGCGCGGAGTTCACGCCCAGGGCCGCGCTCACGGAGCGGGAGCGGGCCGATCTGGTCTTTGGAATCAAGATCGAGCTCGACGGGGCCGACGCGGGTGGTCGCGTGAAGGCGGGGATGCCCGTCACCGTAGAGCTGCCGCGGCTGCCCTGAGTCCGCCGTGACGCAGGCCGCGGTCGAGACCCACAACTTGACGCGCCGGTTCGACGGGCTCACCGCCGTCGCGCAGCTGAACCTCCGCATCGAGCGCGGCGAAGTCTTCGGCCTGCTCGGGCCGAACGGGTCCGGCAAGACCACCACCATCCGCATGCTGTGCGGCCTGCTGGAGCCGTCCGAGGGATCGGCGCTGGTCGCGGGGATCGACGTGACGGTGGCGCCGGAGCAGATCAAGCAGCGCATCGGCTACATGGCGCAGAGGGTCGGGATGTACGAAGACCTCACGGTAGCGGAGAACCTCGATTTCTATGCCGGGATCTACGGCCTGGCGCGCGCGGCGAAGCGCAGCCGCGTCCAGGAGGTCGTGGACTTTCTCGAGTTGGGAGAGCGGCTGGCCCAGCTGGCCGGGGAGCTGTCGGGAGGGTGGAAGCAGCGGTTGGCGCTCGCCTGCGCGCTCATCCACGGGCCCGATCTCTTGTTTCTCGACGAACCCACCGCGGGCGTCGATCCGGCCGCCCGCCGGCGCTTCTGGCACACGATCCACGACCTGGCCCGTGGCGGCACGACGGTCCTAGTGACGACGCACTACATGGACGAAGCGGAGCAATGCCTGCGCCTGGGGATGATGAGCCGAGGACATTTGATCGCCCTGGGCACGCCCGCCGAAGTCGCCGCGCAGGTCGGCGGGCGCACGCTCGAGGACGCGTTCGTCATCCTCCAGGAGCGTGACCAGGGATCATGACACGCTTCTGGCCAATGTTCCGCAAAGAGTTCATTCAGATGCGGCGCGACCGCCTGACGTTCGCCATGATGGTCGGTATCCCCGTGATCCAGCTGCTCGTCTTCGGGTACGCCATCCAGACCGACGTGCGCAACCTCCCCACCGTTGTGCTCGACCAGTCGCGGACGCCCGAAAGCCGCGAGATCGTCCAGGCGTTTGAGAACACCGGGAACTTCCGCATCGTGACGTGGGTGGACGGGTGGCCCGCGGTCGACCGTGCCCTCGCCCGCGGCGACGCGCAGGCCGCGATCGTCGTGCCATACGAGTATCCCCGCGCGCTGGCGCGCGGCCGGACGGCGACGCTGCAGGTCATTGTCGACGCGAGCGATCCCCTGACCTCGCAGTCCGCCATCGCGGCGGCCGCCGCCATCGCTCAGATACGGAACCTCGCGATTCTCACGCGCGCGGCAGGCCGGCGCGATGTGCCGCTCGAGGCGCGGGTCCGGCCGCGCTACAATCCGGGTCTGCGCAGTCCCAACTACATCGTTCCCGGCCTGGTGGGGGTCATCCTGACGCTGACCATGGTGCTCATCACGGCGATGGCGATCGTGCGGGAGCGCGAGCGCGGCACGCTCGAGCAGCTCATCGTCACACCCATCACCAAGACGGAATTGATGCTGGGGAAGATCGCCCCGTACGTGGGGGTGGGGCTCATCCAGATGACCGCGGTCCTGATCCTCGGCCGGTTCGTGTTCGACGTGCCGCTCACGGGAAACATCGTGCTCCTGTACGGCGTGAGCCTCGTGTTCATCATCGCGAGCCTGGCGTTCGGCCTGTTCGTCTCGACGCTGGTGCGCACCCAGCAGCAGGCGATGCAGGCCAGCTTCGGCTTCATGCTGCCCAACATCCTGCTGTCGGGGTTCATGTTTCCCCGCCAGGCGATGCCGGAGATCGCGCAGTGGCTCGGGTTGCTGGTCCCGCTGACCTACTTCCTGAAAGTGGTGCGGGGCATCCTGCTGAAGGGGGTGGGGCTGGACGCGCTCTGGCAGGAGGTGCTCATCCTCGCGGGGTTCGCCGTGGTGCTGATCGTGGCGTCGGTGCGGAGGTTCCGGAAGACGTTGGACTAGGGCTCCCCGGCCACCCCAATGCGGTCGGGCGCGGTCTTCTTGCCGCGATCGAGCGCTGCCTCGACCTGGGTGAACAGGTCCTCGGGGCGCAGCACCTCGGAATGCGGGTAGGCGACGACGCCCGCGGACAGGCCCGGCACCTTGCCGGGTCCGAGATCGGGGAAGGTGTGCCGCAGCAGCAGCTGGCGCAGCCGCTCCACGAACTGGCGCCCGCCCTGCGCGTTGGTTTCCGGCAGGATGAGCGCGAACTCGTCGCCGCCGTAGCGCGCCACGAAGTCGGGCGCGCGAATCTCGCGCTGCATCATGGCGCCCAGCTCACCCAGCACCCGGTCGCCGGCCTGCTGCCCCAGGCGCTCGTTGATGTCGCGCAACCGGTCGATGTCGATCACCACCAGGGCGAAGCGCAGGGAGTAGCGCCGCGCCCGCTCGAACTCGTCGCGCAGCCGGCGATCGAGCCCGTCGAGGCTGGCGCATCCCGTGAGCACGTCGGTCACGCCCGCCGAGATCTGCCGCCGATAGATCGCCGCGCGCCGCTCCTCGTTTTCGAGCACCCGCGCGGCCGCCTGGGCGATCGTGTTGGCGAACGCCACGTCCTGGGTGCGGAGCCGGGGATCGCCCTGCACCGTGCGCAGGAAGAACACGCCCGCGGCGCGGCCCTGCACGAACACGGGCAGCGCCACCGCGGACTGCACGTTGATCTCGATCTCCTGCTGCTGCCAGCGCTTGCGGATCGTCTCGAACAGCGGGTGATCGTGCACGTCGTGGATGATCACGGGCCGCTCGGTACGGATCGCCTCCTGTATCTCGGGATAGCGCTCGAGCTCGACGCGGAGGTCGCGAATCGCCGGGTTCTCGTACACGGCCACCACGCGCCCCTTGTCCTCCCCCGGGGCCGTCAACACGAACGAGCAGTGCGTGAGGCCGAACGCCTGTCCCACCCGGCGGACCAGAGTCTGGAAGATCTCGTCGGGCCGCAGCGCGGCCGACACTTCCTGGAAGATGTCGAACAACAGGTCCCGGGTGCGCAGCGCTTCGCGCGCCTCGTGCAGATCGCGGCGCAGCCGCAGGTCCGCGTCGATGCGCGCGCGCAGCTCACCGAAATGCAGCGGGGTCGACATCGCGTCCTGGGCCCCGGCCTGGAGGGCGTCCGCGACCGCGTCGGCCCCGCCATCCGCCACGAGCACGATCACTGGCGCGCCCCCAAACCGGGGCGCGGTCGCGAGGTCGCGCACCTGGTCCGCCAGGCGGGGGTCCTTGGCGCCGATCGAGAGCACGACGAGGTCGGGAGGCTCGTGCCCGGGCCGGTCCGGGCCGGGAGGAGGGTAGGCCGCTTCGGTAACCTGGAATCCACCACGCACGAGGAACCGCTCGAGGCCGTCCGGGCGGGCCCCGGCGTCGCCGACGAGGAGGATGCGCTGTTGGCTCTGTTCCGGCAACGGTCCCGGCCGCGCAGGGGAGGGAGTCAAGCTATAGTTCACCCTATGGGACGGCAACCGCGGAGGACGGGGGATGGGCGGGCCGGCACCTGAGACGCGGCGCGTCCGCCGCCGCATGGTCATGCGCCAGCTGGTCAATCGCGGAATCCGCGACTGCCGCGTGCTCGCGGCGATGGCGTGGGTGCCGCGCGAATGGTTCCTGCCTCCGCACCTCGCTCGCGACGCCTACGAAGACGCGCCGCTGCCGATCGGCAGCGGTCAGACCATCTCCCAGCCGCTCATCGTGGCGCTCATGACCGAAGCGCTCGCTCCGCGCCGCGGCCACCGCGTGCTCGAGATCGGCACCGGCTCCGGCTACCAGACTGCGATCCTGGCGCATTTAGGCGCCCGGGTGTACACGGTCGAGCGCCTTCCCGACCTGCTGGTCGAAGCCGAGGAGCGGTTCCGCCGGCTCGGGCTCCGCAATATCGAGACCCGGCTGGGGGACGGGGCGGGCGGTTGGCCCGAGCGCGCTCCGTTCGACCGCGTCATCGTGACCGCCGCGGCGCCCGGCGTGCCGACGCCGCTCAGGGAGCAGCTCGCCCCTGGTGGAGGCCTCGTCATTCCGGTCGGTGACCTCTCGGGCCAGGAGCTGGTCATCCTGCAGCGCGGGCCGGAAGGGAGCCTCACGGAGCGGCACGCCGGCGGCGTGCGGTTCGTGCCGCTGATCTCGCGGCTCGCGTTCACGGAGGAGCCATGGGCGTGAAGGCCGCGGCGGGCGACCTGCTCGGCGCCCATGTGTCGACCCAGGGCGGGGTGGCGCGGGCTCCGGAGCGCGGCTTGGCGATCGGGGCCGCCGCCATACAGGTTTTCACCAAGACGCCCAACCAGTGGCGCGAGCCCGTGCTGCGCGACGACGACGTCGCCCGTTTCCGGGCCGCGCTCGCGGCCAGCGGGATCCGCGCCGTGGTCTCCCACGACAGCTATCTCATCAACCTCGCGTCGCCCGATGAGGCGTTGCGGGAGCGGAGCGTCGCGAGTTTCACGGGAGAGCTGGTGCGCTGCCGCGCGCTCGGGATTCCCTGGGTCGTGTCGCACGCCGGCAACTACATCGACGACCAGGCGGCCGGACTCGAGCGCAACGCCCGCGGGTACGCCCGCTGCCTCGCCGCCGTGCCGGGCGAGGTGGGCGTGCTGATCGAGGGGACGGCGGGCGCCGGCACCGCCCTGGGGAAGAGCTTCGAGGAGCTCGCGGCGCTGCGGCGCGCTCTGCCCGCCGCCCTGCAGGCGCGGGTGGCCTTCTGCCTCGACACGGCGCACCTCCACGCCGCGGGGTATGACGTGGCCGCCGGGCTCGCGGAGGTGTGGGAGCGGTTCGACCGCCTGATCGGGCTCGAGCTCCTCAAGTGCTTGCACCTCAACGACTCCAAGAGCAGGGCGGGCTCCGGCGTGGACCGGCACGAGTGGATCGGCGAGGGGACCATCGGGCCCGAGGCGTTCCGGCAGATCATGCGCGACCCGCGCCTCGCGCCCGTGATTAAGATTATCGAGACGCCGAAAGGCGACGATCCGGTGTACCAGGATCGCCGCATGCTGCGCCGGCTGCGCGCCTACCAGCGTGTCGCCCGTCGCAACGGCCGACCCACTCGAACCGTAGGCAGGGCGTGATCGCAGCGACGACGATGCCGACCCGCTGGACGCGCAGCCTCGCGACGCTGCTCCTGGTGCTCCAGGCGCTCGCGGGCAGCGCCGTCTCGCTGGCTCACGGGTCGGAGCGGCTCAGCGCGCCGATTCACATCGAGGCGCAGCACGCCAGCGCTTGCATCGCATTGCACGACGAGCTGCGCTGCACGTTGTGTCACTACGCCGGCTCGCAGCTCCAGGCGCAGCAGCCGCGGACGCAGCTGGCGGCCGCGGCCGCGGCCGACGCACCGCTCCCGCGTCCGGGCACGCCCCCGGTGTGCCGCGCCGACCGCCGCACCGCCCCACCCCGAGGTCCTCCCACCTCCCGTTCGTAGTCCGGCGACTCGCGCGCGTCCGGCATGCCGCTATACGCGCGCCCAGAACACTGGAACGGGAGACTCTCAGGATGATTCGAGATCATCATGCCGTCGCGGCCGCGCTCGCCTGCCTGCTCGCGCTGCCCGGACGCACGTCCGCCCAGCAACCGGCCGAGCAGCGCCGCGTAGACTCTCTCGCGGCCGAGGTCCGGGCGCTCAAGGCCCGACTCGACAGTATGCGGGCACAGTTCATACATCGCCCGGCGGCCGTGGAGGCGGCGGCCGACACGTCGCTCGCCGCGCTGCGCGCGGCCGCCGCAGTCGCGGCGGGCACAGACACCATGAAGATGAAAGCCGATACGGCACAGCAGACGCGGTTCATTGGACGAGAGCGAAACCAGGCCCAGCTGAACCCAGAAATCAGCGCGACCGGCGACGTGCGCGCCTACGGCACTACGCCCGGGGTCCAGCGAGACAACTTCGACCCGCGGGAATTCGAAGTGGGGTTTCAATCGGCGCTCGACCCCTACTCGAACACGAAAATCTTCGTCAGCCTCGAGAACGGCTCGGTGAGTGTGGAAGAAGGCTACGCCTACTGGACGGGCCTGCCGGGACACATCCGGTTCGACATCGGCAAATTCCGCCAGCAGTTCGGCGAGCTGAATCGCTGGCACTTGCACGCGGTGCCGGAGACGGAGTACCCGCTGGCCGTGCGAACGTATCTTGGAGAAGACGGCCTGGCGGGTACCGGGATCTCGTTGTATCGCGCAATTGGGGGACTCGGCACGCACGAGCTCACGGCCCAGGTCACCCGGAGCGAAAGCGATGCGGAGCTGTTCGGCGGAGGCGGACGACCGACCTACCTGGTCCATCTGCTCAACTTCTGGCAGCTCTCGCCTGCGACGTACATGCAGATCGGCGGCACGGGCCTCTACGGCACGAACCCCGGCTCCGCGCTGCGCACCAAAGTCGGTGGGCTCGAGTTCCGGCTGACGTGGCGACCGCCACAGCGGGCGCTGTATCGCAACTTCACTATCCGAGGCGAGCTCTACGCTCTCCAGAAGGACAGTGCCAGTGTGAGCGGCCAAACGCACGTGGGTTGGTACGTTGATGGCACTTACAAGCTCGACGAGCGATGGATCGTCGGCGTCCACTACGACTATGTGGAAGACCCGGTCTCCAGCTTGATCACCCGACAGGTGATTCCGACGCTGACGCTGTGGGAGAGCGAATGGGTGGAGCTGCGAGCGCAGTATATGTGGAGCAAGCCGGCGGGCGCCTCCGCCACGAATCAGTTCGCCCTTCAGGCGGTGTGGGCGATCGGACCTCACAAACACGAGACCTACTGACATGTTGGCACTCTTCGCTGCGCTGGCGCTGATCCGCGGGACCGTCCCCGGCCCCCCGACCGCGGACAAGGTCAAGGTCGTCACGTCGCTGAGTACGTACGCCGCGATCGCCCGCGAAATCGTCGGCGATCGGGGTGACGTGACGTCCATCGGGGGAGGGTACGACAATCCCCATTTCGTAGAGCCGAAGCCGAGCTTCGTGCCGGCACTCGCGAGCGCCGATGTGTTCGTCACCACGGGGCTCGACCTCGAGCTCTGGGTCCCGGCCCTGCTCGACAAAGCGAACAATCCCAAGGTGACGGAGGGCGGGCCGGGGTACGTGGCGGCCTATGCGGGGATCGATCTGCTCGACGTCCCCGCGAGCTATTCCCGCTCGGGAGGCGACATCCACGTGTTCGGGAACCCGCACATCTGGACTGGGCCGTTGAACGGCGTGCAGGTCGCCCGCAACATCCTCACCGGGCTAAAGCGCGTCTCCCCGGCAAACGGGGAATACTTCTCGGCCCGAGAGAAGGATTTCGAGGACCGCCTGTTCCGCGCGCTGTACGGCGACGAGCTGATGAAACTCTTGGGCGGGCAGACCCTCGCCGACCTCGACAGGCAGGGGAAGCTGCTCGACTTCCTCGCATCGAAGCAGTACCAGGGCACGCCGCTCATCGGCCGGCTGGGGGGGTGGCTCAAACAAGGTGAGGCGTTCCGAGGCAAGCAGATGGTGTGCTATCACAAGGAATGGGATTATTTCTCACGGGAGTTCCGGGTTCCGTGCATCGATTACATCGAGCCGAAGCCGGGCATCCCACCGACGCCCAGTCACGTGCAGGAAGTCATCACGGAGATGAAGGAGCACCACATCCCGGTGTTGTTCGCGGGGAACTACTACGACCGCAGTCAGGTTGAGGAAGTCGCCGCGCGGACCGGCGCCAGGGCCGTGATCGTCGCCGGAAACGTCGGCGGTGCTCCCGGCGTCAACACGTATTTCGAGCTGATGAACCTGTGGGTCGCGGAGCTGGCACGGGCGTTCACCGGCCCCGGTGCCGCTACGCCGCAATAACCGAGGAGCCTGCCCGTGCTGCAATTCATGCTGGCGCCCTTCGTCGCATGCATGGTGCTGGTGGGGATCCACTCGTACCTTGGCCTGCACGTCATCGCGCGCGAGGTGATCTTCGTCGATCTCTCCCTGGCGCAGATGGCCGCGCTGGGGAGCGTCGTCGCGCTGCTCGCGGGTGTGGCGCCGGACTCCTCCACCGCATTCATGTCTTCCTTGGCGTTCACCGGTGTGGGTGCCGTCGTGTTTGCCCTCACCCGAACGGCCGGCAAAGGCCGTGTGCCGCATGAGGCCATCATCGGGATCGTGTACGTGGTTGCGTCCGCCGCCGCGATCCTCGCGGCCTCCAAGGAGCCGCGGGGAGCCGAGGCGATTCGCGACGTGCTGCAAGGCAGTATCATCTGGGTGACCTGGCCGACGATCGCCAAGAAGACGGTCGCGTACGCGGGCCTGGGTCTGTTCCATTACCTGCTGCGACGCCGGTTCCTGACCGTCTCGTTCCACCCCGAGGTGGCCGAGCGCGAGGGCTGGAGGATCAAGTGGTGGGACTTCTGGTTCTACATCTCCTTCGGGGTGGCCGTGACCATCTCGGTGCCACTCGCCGGCGTGCTCATGGTGTTCACGATGCTCGTGGTCCCGGCGACCATCGCGTTCCTGTTCGCGCGCGACATCCGCAAGCTGGTGCTGATCTCGTGGGGCTCCGGGGCGCTGGCCTCGCTGCTCGGGTTGTGGGTCTCGTACGTGGCCGATCTTCCCACGGGCCCGCTCATCGTGTGCATGTACGGCCTCCTCCTGATGGTAGCGGGCGGGCTGCGCAAACTGGGCGTGGGTAACGTGGCCGGCGTCACCGCGTCGGCGGGCACCCCTGGATGACACTTCCCTCCCTGTGACGCTCCTGGCGCGACGCTCGCCCACCGTGCGAGCCGCCTGGCTCCTCGGAGCCGCCCTGCAGCTGGCGCTGCCGGGCGCCGCCGCCTGGGCGGACGCCCGGCTCGACGCTGTAGGCACACACGCCACCGCACATTTCGAGTCTCATACCACCAAGAGCTGCGCGCGCATCCACCCGCCCGACTGCGCGCTGTGCCACTTCCTTTCGGCCCCGACCCTCACGGGTGGGGCCATCCGGTTCCGTCTCGACGTCGCCGACAGGCGAGTGGCGCGACCCGCTGCACCCGCGCCCTTCCACCGTGCGACCGATCGGCTCCTCCCGCCACCCCGGGCACCTCCCGCGCTCTCCTGACGGCACGACGCGTCACACACGCGCCGCGCCGGACCTCTAAGCCACTCCTCGCGTAGCCGGCATTCACCGCCGGGCGCCGGGGGACACTGCAAACGCCTTGAGGCCAGGGGAGAACATATGACTACCACACATTTGGTCCGGGTCGCGACGATCCTGACGTGCGTCGCCACGGCGAGTGGCCTGTGGCGCCCCGCGGCAGCCGCCCGTTCCGGGTCCGACGCGCGCACGCTCTCCGGACGGGTGACCGACGCCGGCGGCAATCCTGTCCCACAGGCCACCGTCCGCCTGATCGAGATCAAGCGCACGGCGACCACTGACAACGACGGGAAGTACTCCATCACACAGATCCCGCCGGGCAGCTATACGCTCTCGTTCCGGGTGATCGGCTACGCGCCGCAGGTGCGCAAGGTGACGGTCAGCACCGCCGACGTGACGGTGGACGTGACGCTCAAAGCGTCGGTGATCGAGCTCCCCGCCGTCCAGGTGTCGGCGACCGCGGAGGCCACGAGCGCGCTCGACTCGCCGCAGCCGGTGGCGGTCGTAGGTGCGGAGGATCTCACGAAGGCGCGCCCCGACAATCTGGGCGAGGCGCTCGCGGACATCGCCGGCGTGCGCAACAACAGCAGCGGAGCAGCCGCCGGGAAACCCGTCATCCGCGGGCTCACGAACAACCGCGTCCTCGTGCTGGACAACGGGCAGCGTCTGGAGCACAACCAGTGGGGCGACGACCACTTCTCGAGCGTGGAGCCAGCCGCGTCGTCTCGGATCGAGGTCATCCGCGGTCCCGCGAGCGTGCTGTACGGATCGGACGCCATCGGGGGCGTGATCAACGTCATCGAGCCGGACTTGCCTGACGGGATCGGTCGGGCGGCGTTCGTTCAGGGCAGCGCGAGCGGGGGGTTCGCGAGCGGCAACCGTCAGCCCGACGGTGCCCTCACGGTCGAAGGTGCGAGCAGCGGGTTCGGATACCGGGCGTCGGTCACGGGGCGACACGCGGAAAATACCCGCACGCCGACCTACACCTTGTGGAACAGCGGATATCACAACGTGGGCGCGACCGGTACGCTGGGGTGGCGCGGGACGTGGGGCTCCCTCACCGGCCGATACACATACCGCAACGACCGGCTCAACCTGACCGACGAGGACTCGACGGCGACGGGCCGTGCCGGGACCGATGACCACCGTGGCCACCTCGATCTCGCGGTGCCCATCGGCGCCTCACGCCTGGAGTGGGGCGCGGGCTACGAGCGGAACCAGCGGCACGAGTGGGACAACGCGACGGCTACCAGCGAGGCGTTCGGTATGCGGCAAACGTCGTACACGACCGATGCCCGCCTGCACCATGCCCCCATTGGGGCATTCAGCGGCCTCGTCGGCTTCTCGGGTGAATACACCACCGACGCCAACTTCGGTCAGGAGTTTCTCGAGCCCGACTCGAGGGCCGCCGACGCCGCGCTCTACCTGTTCGAACAGACCGACATCGGGCGCTGGAACATCTCGTTTGGGACGCGCTATGACTACCGGCACCTCGATGTCGATGCCAATGCCGACCTGGGGAACCCAGCCGCCAAGCGCCACTGGAGCTCGGTCACCGGCAACGTGGGTGTGTTGTACCACGTGAGCGAGCCTATGGCCCTGGTCCTCAACGTGGGACGAGGGTTCCGCTCGCCATCAACCTTCGACCTGTTCGCCAACGGGCCGCACGAGGCCACGCAGACCTTCGAGCGCGGAAACCCCAACCTCAACACGGAAGCGTCGTTGAACACGGATGTCGCGCTCCGGGTCCAGTCCGCGTCGGCCGCGGCCGAGGTAGGCGGGTTCGTCAACCTGATCAAGAACTTCATTTATACGGTGCCGGCGAATCAAGTCGATACGGCTTCCGGTCTGCAGATCTACGACGTCACCCAGGGCGACGCGGTCCTGCGGGGACTGGAGGCGCAGCTCGAGTACCACGCAACCAGCTATCTCCACCTGCAGGGCGCTGCCGACTACGTATACGGCCAGAACACAAGCACCGACCTGCCGCTCCCGACCATGCCGCCCTTCCGGGCGACGTACACGGCCCGGCTGGAAGGAAGGTCGCTGGGCTCGCTGTCCAGCCCCTACTTCTCAGTGGGTGGGGAGACCAATGCCCGGCAGACCCGGATGGACCCGGCCGAAGCGACGTTCTACGCCGATGCGTTCGGGGGGCTGGGGTATCACTCCAAGGCATACACCCTGGTCAATCTGGCCGCGGGGTTCTCGGTGCCGACGAGCGGCGGGCGGAGCGTCCAGTTCGACTTCCAGCTGCGAAACGCACTGGACCAGGAGTGGGTGGACTACTTGAGCCACCTCAAGACGCTGGCGCCCAACCCCGGCATGGGGCGCAACTTCACCGCGAGGGTGACGGCAGGGTTCTGAGGGTCCCGACCATCGGTTGTGAACAGTTTCACGAGCTGCCAGCGCGGAGACCAAAATGAAACCTCGCACTGCCGAGACAATCGTCCTCTGGGCGCTCCTGGCCACGGCCGCGTGCAGCAAAGACAGCACCGGGCCGACCGCACCCACATGTAGCGCCGCGCTGGCATCGCAGCTCACCCTGGCGATCGGCGCCTACGCGTTGATCGATCCTGCGTCCACTGGCGGATGCGTCACGTTCCCGGCCAACGCGTCCAGCACGGACTCGGCCGAATACCTGGTGGTGGCGCAATCCGTGGCCGGCACGTTCGGCCAGTCGTCGCCGTTCACCCTCCGCACGGCAACCCTGGGCACCGCGCCCATGCTGGCCCAGCTCCTGGCCGCGCCTGCCGGACCGACGACGCCCGCCGGGCGGTTCGACGCGGTGCTGCGCCGTCTGGGGAGCGAGCACGCCGCGCGCGCGGGGGTAGCCGCCTCACACCGGCTCCCCGGCGCGGCACCGCTCCGCCCCGCAGCCGCACCGCCCGCGCTCGGCAGCCTGCGCCAGTTCACCGTGTGCAACAACGCGACCAGCTGCGGCGCCGCCGCCGACTTCAAGACCGTCGGCGCGCGCGTCCGCGCGGTGGGAGCGCATGTCGCCATCTACGTCGATACCCTGGCGCCGGCGGGCGGGCTCAACTCGGCCGACATCGACACGTTGCGGCAGGTGTTCGACACGCTGCTGTACCCGCTCGACTCGGCGAACTTCGGCGCCGTGTCGGACCTCGACACCAACGGCGTGGTGATCGCGCTCATGACCCCGGTCGTGAATTCCCTCACGACCAAGGCGGCCTGCACCGCTGCGGGAGGCGCCTACATCGCGGGATTCTTCTTCCCGCCCGACCTGGACCCGAGCGCGCCGACGTTCCAAACGAACCGCGGCGAGATCTTCTACTCGGTGGTCGCCGACCCGAACGGCACCGTGAGCTGCGCGCACAGTGCCGCACAGGTCAAGAGCGGGACCCCGGGCACCTTCGCGCATGAGTTTCAGCACATGATCAACTTCGCGCAGCATACGCTGATTCGGGGCGGCACGGTGTCCGAGGATGGCTGGCTCGACGAGGGCCTCTCGCAGTACGCCGAAGAGCTGACCGCGCGGCGTTACCGGCAGGCCGGCGACACGGGAACCTGGGACCAGTTGGTCGGCAACGACGTGTTCGACGCCTACCAGTATCTCAGCACCACCGGCACCGCCGCCCTGCTGATCGAGTTCGACCAGGGAACGCAGGCGGAGCGGGGGGCGAGCTGGTTGTTCGCGCGCTACATCGTTGATCAGTACGGGGTTGGCTTACCCGCCAAACTCGTCCAAACCACGCTGGCCGGGTCCGCCAACATTGCCGCCCAGACGGGACACAGCTTCGACACAACCGTGTCGCGGTGGGCGCTCTCCAACTGGGTGTCCGACCTCCCCGGCTTTGCGACGCCAGCCGAGCTGCGGGACACATCGTGGCACTTCCGCACGGTTACCTTCCCCTCCCTGCACCAGCAGGCCCCCAACACGTTCCCCCGAGCGTACCCGCTCGTTCCCACCGCCAGCGCGGGAAGCGCGGTGAGCTTGAGCGGGACGCTCCAGTCGGGCTCGGGGGTGTATGGGCGGGCGCTGCAGGCGCCGGGGGCACCAGCGTTTACGCTGCTCTTCAGTGGCGGCCAGTCCGCCGCGGTGTTCACGGCCGTCGTACCGCGGCTCAACGTGATCCGGATCCGCTGAGGGGGGGGCGGGCGGCCGCCGTCTGCTTGACAGCGCCGGCCGCGACAGATAGCATAACTCCTTCACAAAAAAGGACTTGTGTCCTCGATGTCGATCCGCCGCCAGGAGGCCCTCGATTACCATTCGCAGGGCCGGCCGGGCAAGATCCAGGTCTCGCCGACCAAGCCTTTCAAGAACCAGCGCGATCTCTCGCTCGCTTACACGCCGGGAGTGGCGGAGCCGTGCCGCGAAATCGCCGCCCACCCGGACGACGCCTACAGCTACACCGCCAAGGGAAACCTCGTGGCCGTGGTCACCAACGGCACCGCGGTACTCGGGCTCGGCAACATCGGGGCGCTCGCCGGCAAGCCGGTGATGGAAGGCAAAGGGATCCTGTTCAAGGCGTTCGCCGACATCGACGTGTTCGACCTCGAGGTCGGGTCCGAGGATCCGCGCGACCTGGTGCGCTTCTGCCAGCTGCTCGAGCCCACCGTGGGCGGGATCAACCTGGAAGACATCCGCTCGCCTGACTGCTTCTACGTGGAACAGGCGCTGCGCGAGCAGCTGTCCATTCCCGTGTTTCATGACGATCAGCACGGCACGGCGATCATCACGGGGGCGGCGCTCTTGAACGCGCTCGAGGTCGTGAAGAAGGACATCGGCCAGGTGCGCGTAGTGTTCGCAGGCGCCGGCGCCGCCGCGGTCGCCTCGGCCAAGCACTATGTGCGGCTGGGCGTGCCGCAGGACCAGATCACGCTGTGCGACGAGCGGGGCGTGCTGCACGCCGACCGCGACGACCTGGACGAGTACCGGCGTCGCTTCGCCGTGCGGGGCAAAGCGCGCACACTGGCCGAGGCGTTGAAGGACGCCGATGTGTTCGTGGGCCTGTCGGTGGGCGGGATCGTCAGCGGCGAGATGCTCAAGCCGATGGCGCCCCGGCCGATCGTGTTCGCGCTCGCGAACCCCGATCCCGAGATCAGCCCGGAGGAGGCGCGGCGGGCGCGCAGCGACGCCATCATCGCGACCGGCCGGTCCGACTACCCGAACCAGGTGAACAACGTGCTGGGCTTCCCGTTCATTTTTCGAGGCGCGCTCGACGTGCGGGCCCGAAAGATCAACGAGGAGATGGAGATGGCGGCGACGCGCGCGCTCGCCGCGCTCGCCAAGGAGGAGGTCCCCGAGGCGGTGATGCGCGCTTACGGCGTCGAGCGGCTGCGGTTCGGTCCCGACTACCTGATCCCCAAACCGTTCGATCCGCGGGTGCTCTTGTGGGTGGCACCGGCGGTGGCGTGGGCGGCCGTGGGCTCCGGGGTGGCGGGCCGCGTGATCGACGTGGACGAGTACCGCGCCGAGCTGGACGCGCGCCTCGGGCGCGCGCGCGAGGTGATGCGCGGCCTGTCGGGACGGGCACAGCAGTCCCCCCAGCGCATCGTATTCCCCGAAGGCGACGACCCGCGCATCCTCAAGGCGGCGCGCATCCTCGCCGACGACGGCATCGCGGAGCCGATCCTGCTGGGCGACCCGGACGCGATCCGCCGCCAGGCCGACGACGCGGACGTGACGCTCGAGGAGATCAGCCTCGCGAATCCGCGCGCCAGCACCCATCTCGACGGCTTCGCGCAGGAGTTGTGGGAGCGGCGCCGCCGCAAGGGGATCACGCTGCGCGAAGCGCGCGACCGGGTGCGCGACCCGATGTACCACGCGCTGCTGATGCTGCGCGCCGGCCAGGCCGACGCCGTGGTGGCGGGGGTGGACATGTCCTATCCCGATGCGATGCGTCCGGCGCTCGAGGTCATCGGCGCGGAGCCGGGTCGCCGTCACGTCAGCGGCATCTACATGATGGTGCTGCCGCAGCAGACATTCTTCTTCGCCGATTGCACCGTGAACATCGATCCCGACGCCGAAACGCTGGCGGAGATCGCCTCGGCGACCGCGCAATTCGTGCAGCGGCTGGGCATCGAGCCGCGGGTGGCGCTGCTCTCGTTCTCCAACTTCGGGTCGGTACGTCACCCCACCGCCACAAAAGTGCAAGCTGCCGTCGCCCTGCTGCACGAGCGGGAGCCGACCCTGCAGGCGGATGGGGAGATGCAAGCGGACACGGCCGTGGTGGAACGGATCTTGATGAAGACGTACCCATTCTCCAAGCTCAAAGGCACGGCGAACGTGTTGATTTTCCCCAACTTGGACGCGGCGAACATCAGCTACAAGCTGCTCGACCGCGTCGGCGGGGCCGAGGCGATCGGGCCGATCCTCGTGGGGATGGCCCAGCCCGTCCACGTGCTGCAACGGGGCTCTGACGTAAACGACATCGTCAACATGGCGGTGATCGCCGCGGTGGACGCGCAAGAGCACGGCCGGCGACCCCAGACCGGGCCTCCCGCCAACCCGTGACCGCCCGCGCCACGCGCCCGGCCGAAGGGAAGCGCGCTTCCGCCCTGGAAGCGGCGGGGCTCGTGCCACAGCGCCCCGTGCACTGGAACCTCGGGCCGCCCGAGCTCTACGAGCACGCGGCGCGCCGGGGCGAAGGCGTGATCGCCGAGGGCGGAGCATTCTGCGCAGTGACCGCCCCGCATACGGGCCGCAGCCCCAACGACAAGTTCATCGTGCGCGAGGCCTCCACCTGCGACGACATCGCGTGGGGCAAGGTGAACCAGCCGCTCGCGCCGGAGCACTACGAGCGCCTCAAGGCCCACACGCTCGCGCACCTCGCCGCGCAGGAGCTGTTCGTGCGCGACCTGTTCGCGGGCGCGGACCCGAATCACCGCTTCGGCATCCGCTTCGTCACGCCGAACGCGTGGTGCGCCCTGTTCGTGTACAACATGTTCCTCCGTCCCACCCCGTCCGATCTCACGTCCTTCGCGCCCGCCTGGACCGTGCTGCACGCCCCCGAGCTGCACGCCGACCCGGCGCGGCACGGCACCCAGTCCGGCACGTTCATCGTGGTCAACTTCGCGCAGCGGACGATCCTGATCGGCGGCACGCGGTACGCCGGCGAGCTGAAGAAATCGGTCTTCACCATCCTCAATTACCTGCTGCCCAAGCGCGGGGTCCTGTCGATGCACTGCTCCGCCAACCTGGGCCGCACCGGCGACGCCGCCTTGTTCTTCGGCCTCTCAGGCACCGGTAAGACCACCCTTTCGGCCGATCCGGAGCGCGCGCTCATCGGGGACGACGAGCACGGCTGGTCGGATCTGGGCGTGTTCAACTTCGAGGGGGGATGCTACGCCAAGGTCATCCGGTTGTCGCGCGAGGGCGAGCCCGAGATCTTCGCCGCCACCCGGATGTTCGGGACGGTGCTCGAAAACGTGGTGGTCGACCCCGTGACGCGCGCCGTCGATCTCGACTCGGCGGAGATCACCGAGAACACACGCGCCTCGTACCCGATTCACTACGTGCCGAACCACGTCCCCGGCGGCATGGGAGGCCATCCGTCGCACGTTGTGTTCCTCACGTGCGACGCCTACGGCGTCCTGCCGCCGCTGGCGCGCTTGTCCCCGGCGCAGGCGATGTACCATTTCCTCTCCGGCTATACCGCCAAGGTGGCGGGGACGGAGCGCGGCGTCACGGAGCCCAAGGCGACCTTCTCCACCTGCTTCGGCGCGCCGTTTCTGCCCCTCGCCCCCAACGTGTACGCCTCGCTCTTGGGAGAGAAAATCGCGCAGCATGGGGTGCAATGCTGGCTCGTGAATACGGGCTGGACCGGTGGACCGTACGGCGTGGGCGAGCGGATGCGCCTGGGCCTGACGCGCGCCATGGTGCGGGCCGCGCTCGCCGGCACGCTCGACCGCACGCCCACCGCCCCAGAGCCGGTGTTCGGGCTCGAGGCGCCGCTCACGGTGCCTGGAGTCCCGGACGCGCTGCTCTTGCCCCGCGGCACGTGGAGCGACCCGGCGGCGTACGACACGCAGGCGGCGCGGCTCGCGCAGATGTTCCGTCAGAACTTCGAGCAGTTCCGCGAGCACGTGCACGCCGCCGTGCGAGAGGCGGGCCCGGCGCGTTGACGCGGTTCGAGGTCGTCCGCGACCCGCTCTGGAACAACATCCGGCTCGACCCCGAAGCGCTCGCCGTGGTCGACACCCCCGCCGTGCAACGGCTGCGCTACGTGCGGCAGCTGGGCCACGCGTTCCTGGTGTACCCCGGCGCGACGCACACTCGCTTCGAGCACGCGCTGGGCGCGTATCACCTCGCCTGCCGCGTGCTCGATACCCTGGAGGACGCGGGGGACGTGCGGCCGGACTCCGAGGAGCGGGCGCGCCTGAAGCTGGCCGCGCTGCTGCACGACATCGGTCACTACCCTTTCTCCCACGCGCTCGAGGAAGCGGGCCTGCCGCGCCACGAAGCGCTCGCCGCCCGCCACCTGACGAGCGGCGCGCTCGCCGACCGGCTCGCCGAGCTCGGAACCCCCGCCGAGCGGCTGTTGCCGCTGATCCGGGGGGAAGCGCGCGGGCCCCTCGTCGGTCTCGTGGCCGGCTCGCTCGACGTGGACAAGCTCGATTACCTGTCGCGCGACGCCTGGATGTGCGGGGTGCCGTACGGCGTGATCGACGTGGACCGGCTGCTCGCGGCGCTCACGGTGGCCGCGGGACCGGACGGGCGCGCGACGCTGGCGCTGCACGAGAAGGGGCTGGCGGCGCTCGAGTCGCTGCTGTTCGCCAAGTACCAGATGTATCGCAACGTCTACTGGCACCACGCCGTCCGCAGCGCGACCAGCATGTTCAAGCGGCTGGTGCGGTGCGCCATCGCGGGCCGGCGCCTTGCGCCCGACGCCGTCGCGCTCGCCACGGACGACGGGCTGATCCATGAGCTGATGGGCGACGACCCGACCGGGTTGGCGCGGGCGCTGCGCGAGCGCCGCCTCGCGAAGCGCGCGCTCGACCTCCCGGCCACGGACCTCCCGGCCGCCACGCCCGCCTGGCCCTCCGACGATCCGGACCTGCTGGAGCGGGTGGAGGATCGGCTGGCGCGCGAGGTCGGCCTCGCGCCGGGCGAGCTGCTCCTCGATTTCCCGGCCAAGCCGGATATGCTGGCGCTCAACTTGCCGCTCGTGAAGCGCGACGGCGCCGTGACCCAGCTGGCCGGGCCCGACGCGGGCGCGGACCCTCATCTGGGACTGCCGCGCGTCGCGGCGGAGTTGTACCGCTCGGCGCGACGGCTGCGCGTGTTCGTGATCGGGGCGGCGACGCTGCCGGCGAAGGGAATCGTGGAGCTGGTGATGACGCCGCGCGAAGCGGTGGCGACACGACTCGAGGAGGGACGTCCGCTGCTGAGCGCTTAACGGGCCTAGCGGGATCGTCCTCCGGGGTTCGTCACCTGCCCCCCGTCGCCCCCTCCGCTCCCTCTCCCGCTCGCATCGACCGCGTCCACCCGCACCACGATCGCGGTGATGTTGTCGAGCCCACCGTGACGGTTGGCCTCGCCGATCAGCTCGTCCACCTGCTCCTCAGGCATCCGCTTACCGCCCAGCAGCTCCGCCAGCTGGAGATCGTCCAGCATCCCCGTGAGGCCGTCGGAGGCGAGCAGGAACAGATCGCTCGGCTTCACCGTGCCGAGGTACACGTCGGGCATCACGTCACTGTTCGCGCCCACGCAGCGCGTAATGACGTTGGAGTAGGGGTGTGAGCGTGCCTGCTCGGGGGTGAGATAGCCCGCGTCCACCTGCTCCTGCACGTACGAATGATCCTTCGTCAGCTGCACCAGCTTGTCGTCCCGGTACAAGTAGGCGCGGCTGTCCCCCACCTGTCCGATCAGGAAACGGTTGCCGTACAGCACCAGCGCGGTCACGGTGGTCCCCATGCCGCGCTTGTCGTGCTCGGTGAGGGTGCGCTGGAAGATGGCGCCGTTCGCCGCCCGGATCGCCGTTCGCATGCGATCGGCCACCTGGTCGTCGGCCAGGCCTTTGAGGGACCCGAGCTCCCGCGAGACGAAGCGCACCGCCATTTCGCTTGCCACCTCGCCGGCAGCGTGTCCCCCCATCCCGTCGGCGACCACGAAGATCCCCCGGTCCGGGACAATGATGAAGTTGTCCTCGTTCCCCGACCGGATGATGCCGACGTCTGACCGACCTGCGCAGGTGATATGCACGGGCCTCCGCTAGGCCAGCAACCGGTACAGGAGCACGACCGCGGCGGCGCCACTGATCACGAAGACCGCCGCACTCGAGCCACAGCCCTTCCCCTTCTTGGGTGGCGGCGGCTGCTGGCCCACCGGCCGTCGGGGAGCAGGCTTCGTGCCGGGGCGGGCCGGGGGGTGAGGCGGCGCGGACCGGGCGGGGAAGGCAGGGGGAGCCGGGGCTGCCGGGGCAGCGGGGGGAGCTGGGGGAGCAGGTGGAGCAGCTGTAGCGGGAGGACCAGGGGGAGCCGACGAGAGGGGGGTCCGGAGCACCTGGGTGCCGCCTCCCTTCAAGACACCCTGCTTCTCGTCCGCCGGCTCGAACAGGAGCTGGACGTCGCCCAGCCGCACCATGGCCCCGGGCGCGATGGGCGCCTCGCCCTTCACGCGCTCCCCGTCCACGAACGTGCCGTTGGTCGAGTCCAGGTCCACGAGCACCCACACGCCCTCGCGGCGCTGCAGCTTGGCGTGGCTGGTGGACACCGACGGGTCCGGAAGCACGATGTCGTTATAGTCGGCGCGCCCGAGGTTCACCACCGGCGTCTTCACCGCGAGGCGCCGCCCCAGCAGACCGCCGCTACGCACCAGGAGGCTCGCGAACACCGCGCCCGAGGGCCGTGCCGGCGCCGCGGCCTCCATCCCGTGCAGCGTGTGTTTCAGCTGCTCGGGGCTCGCCACCGGCGCGGCCGGCGGCGCACTGGCTGTGAGCGGAGCCGCCTCGGCGTAGAACCGGAACTGCTCCTCTCCGATGCGGATCACGTCGGTGCGCGCGAGGATGCGCTGGCCCTGGACCTGTTCTTCGTTCACGAACGTTCCGTTGGTGCTCGAGTCCACCACGAGGTAGCCCCGCGGCGTATGCACGATCTCCGCGTGGCGGCGCGACACATCCTTTCCCGCAACCACCACGTCGCATCCGGCTTCCCGCCCGAACACCAGCGACGTGCCGGTGATCACGTATTCGCGCCCGTCCGTGAGGCTCACGACCCGGCCACCAGACGTTCCGGTCGCCGCCGGCTTGGCGGCGGCCCTCCCTGCCCCCCCTGCCCCCACCGCCCCCTGGGGAATGCTGAACGCCTGCACAAACTGCGTGCTCCCGGAACGGCGCTCGTCCACGAACGTCAACTCGTGATTCCCGACCTCGACTTTGTCCCCGTGCAGCAGCGGGGTCGGCTCGGCACCGAGGCGCACGCCGTTGATGAGCACGTCGGCCGCCGGTGTAGCCTTGCGGATGATCACCTGGCCGTCGGCCTGGCCCTGGAGCACGGCGTGTCGCGGCAACACACCGGCCCCCGACAGGGGGATGGCGCAGCCGGCATCACTGCCGAGCACCACCTCACCCACCGGGATCGTGAACTTGTTGCCACCGAGTTCAAGCAGCGACATCTGAAGCGTCCTAGAGAGTCCGAAACAGGCCGCGCCGGAAGTTACGCCCGGCCGCGTAACCGCGCAAGGAAACACAGGTTACGCCCACAACCCTCAGTGCTCGGGTCCCCCCGCGATCACCGCCTCCTCGCGCCCGACGAGTCCGCGCTTGATCCAGTGCCAAAACAGCAGCGACCCGACGATCACTGTCGCGTAACTGTTGATGAAGCGCCAGACGAGGGTGTAGGTCGGCAGCTCGGCGGGGTGCACGTAGATCTGCATCACGGCCGCCGACAGGAGCTCGGCCAGCCCGGACGATCCGGGCGTGGGGGCGAAATAGAGCAGGAACGTGATGAACGTTTGCAGCAGCAGGATGTCGACGAAGTTGGTGTGCAGGCCGAGCGTGCGCAGCGCGACATAGCCGGCGAGCAGCTTGTTGGCGTGCGAGGGCCCCGACAGGAGGACCGCCCACAGCAGCGCGAGCCACCCGCGCGGGGTGCCGAACGCCACCAGGCACTCGTGCGCCCGGTCGATCCCTTCCCGCAGCTGCTCGATTCGCGCCGCCACCCGGCCGCTCTTGCGCTCGGCGCGTGTCGCTAGCCAGTGCACCGCGTCGCGCAACCACACGGGGAAGATCATGGCGACCAGCATGAGGACCCCGAGGATGCCGAAGATGGTGAGGCTGGTGCGAAACAGGTCGTAGTACGTGATCCCCAGGACGACGTTGTGCTCCGCCAGCGACCGTCCCGCGCCCATGTAGATCGCGAGCGGTCCCGTGAGCGCGAAGAATGCGACGGTCGCCACGAAGGTCATGAAGGTGGAGGTCATCGCCTCGGGCAGGCGGACACCGGCGCGGCGCATCGCCCACATCATGGTGGGGCCGGCGCCGGTCTGAAACGGCGTGAGGTACGCGGCCCAGGCGCTCATGCCGCCGGCGATCACCATGTCGCGCCAGCGCACGCCGGGATGCACGTGCCGCGCCACCACCCACAGCCGCGTGCCGCCGCCGAACCAGTCCATCGACGCAAGCGCCAGACCGATGATGAGCCAGACCAGATGGAGGTGGGTGAGGCCGCCGACAAACGCTTCGAGATCTTGGCCGAAGAAGACGAGGACGACGATGACACCGAGGCAGGAGATGACGGCGAACAGCTCGAGGCCGCGCCGCAGCAGCCGCGGGGTGAGGGTGAGGGGCATGTGGGGGCGAAACTACGGGGACTCGGGCCTCGGGACTAGGGGCTCGCGTTCGGGACTAGGGGCTCGGGATTCGGGACTCATGGCGGCAATGCCCGAGTCCCGAGTCCCGAG
>DATDFC010000132.1:0-16219 GCA_036522815.1 Gemmatimonadales bacterium
CGGCAGCCCAGCGGGCGCCCGCCGCTGCGGGGGCCCCAGCCGCCGCAGCACCCGCGTCTCCCGCCGTTCCACGCCCTCCCGCGCCCTCCGCCGCCCCGGTGCCCAAGGGCGGGGACGGGGCCGAGACGAGCGAGGAGCGCCTGCGCCGCAAGTCGACCCCGCTGGTCCGCAAGATCGCGGCCGAGCACCAGCTCGACATCTCGACGATTCCGGGCACGGGCTTCGCGGGCCGGGTCACCAAGCAGGACATCCTGGGCGCCATCGAGCGCGGGGCGCCGGCCGTCGTCCCCCGGGCCCCGAGTCCCCAGCCCCTCGGCCCGGCCGTCCAGCACCCCGCCGTTGAGCCCTGGCCCGGCGACCGGGTCGAGCCGTTCTCCAAGATCCGCAAGATCACGGCCGACCACATGATCATGTCGCGGCGGGTGTCGGCGCACGTGACGAGCTTCTTCGAGGTCGATTACAGCCGCGTCGCGGAGCTGCGCAGGAAGCACAAGGCGGCCGGCGCGGAGCGCGGCATGAACCTCACGTATCTCGCCTTCATCGCGAAGGCGTGCGCCGAGAACCTGCGGAAGCACGCCGTCGTGAACGCGGCGGTCTCGGGTGACAGCATCATCTACCGCCAGGACGTGAACATCGGGATCGCGGTGGCGCTCGACTGGGGGCTGATCGTCCCGGTGGTGAAGCGCGCGGACGAGCTGTCGCTGTCGGGGCTGGCGCGCGCGATCAGCGATCTGGGTGAGCGGGCACGCACCAAGAAGCTGTCGCCCGACGAGATCCAGCGCGGCACCTTCACCATCACCAATCCCGGCGTGTTCGGATCGTACGCCGGGGCGCCCATCATCAATCAGCCCCAAGTCGCCATCCTCGGGGTGGGCGCGATCGAGAAACGTCCCAAGGTCGTGACGCTGGCCGACGGCACCGACACGATCGCGATCCGCACCATGGGAATGGTGTCCATGTCCTACGACCACCGGGTCGTGGATGGCGCCGACGCGGATCGGTTCCTCGC
The DNA here is from genome assembly GCA_036522815.1 of Gemmatimonadales bacterium. Classification (GTDB taxonomy): domain Bacteria; phylum Gemmatimonadota; class Gemmatimonadetes; order Gemmatimonadales; family GWC2-71-9; genus AG41. The sequence continues at coordinate 1,010 of DATDFC010000132.1, forward strand.
CGACGTGAAGCGGACGCTCGAGAACTTCCCCGACGGAGCGATCTAGCATGCCCAAGGTGCTCACGGCTGCGCGCGTGCGCGTGCCGCCGACCAACGAGGCGGACTACCTCGCCACCTTGCGCGAGCTGTGTCAGTTCGCCGAGGCCCGCGGCCAGCGCATCTGGCTGTTCCGCAACGCCAAGGATCCGCAGCTGTTCACGGAGTTCTCCGAGAGCCAGACGGAGATGTCGCACCGGGCCCAGGCGTCCCGGCTCCCCGAAGAGATCAAGCTCGAGCGGCGCCTGCAGGGGCTCGGCACGTACGCCGCCGACGCCTGGGAGCTCTGGACCGAAGTGTCGCTCGCGGCCGGGGCGGAAGCGTAGGCGCGGGCGATGGCACGGGGCCAGGTCGTCATCGACGGCGGCACGTGGGAGGTGTTTCCCTCGGGGCGGGTCACCGTGTACGGCCGCGACCAGTTCGGGATCGTGTTCCAGCAGGGCACCGGCCCGGAACGGCGCCGCCGCTTCACCCGCTTCGCGCCCGTCGGCAACCGCAGCCCCGACGCGGCGCTCGCCGAGCTGTCCGAGCGCGACCTGGTCCAGCTGTTCCACCAGTCGCAGCCGGCGTGGACGGCGCCGGAGAGTGCCTACGACGCACGTTGATCTGCACTGTCATTCCACGGCGTCGGACGGCGAGTACCCTCCGGCCGAGGTGGCGCAGCGGGCCCACGTCGCTGGCCTCGCCGCCATCGCCCTGACCGATCACGACACGACCGGCGGCGTTCCCGAAGCCGCACGTGCCGGCGCCGCGCTGGGCGTGCGCGTCGTCTCGGGATGCGAGTTCAGCGTGAAGGCGCCCTGGGGCGAGCTGCATTTGCTCGGCTACTTCCTGCCGCCCGGGGACGAGCGGCTGGAGGCGTTCCTCGCCACCACGCGCGCCGCGCGCCAGCGCCGTGCCGAGCAGATCGTGGGGCACCTGCGCCGGCTCGGCGTGGCCATCGAGCTGGCGGACGTGATGGCGGCGGCGGACGGCGGCGCCATCGGCCGCCCCCATGTGGCCCGCGTCCTGGTCGAGCGTGGCGTGAGCAGCGACATCAACGACGCGTTCGGCCGCTACCTCGGCCGGGGGCGTCCGGCGTATGTGGAGAAGCCCCTGCCCACGCTGCGCCAGGTGACCGACCTGGTGCACGCGGTGGGCGGCGTCGCGGTCGCGGCGCATCTGGGCGACCGCGGCAGCGAGGGTCAGATCCGGCAGTTTCAAGCCGACGGCCTCGACGGGCTCGAGGTGCGCCACCCCAGCCACTCCGAGGCAATCGAGCGGCGGCTGGCCGCGCTCGCCGAGCGCCTGGGGCTCGTCATCAGCGGCGGGTCAGACTGGCACGGGGACATCGAGCTCGGCGATTCACACGCCGGGCTGGGCGACATGGACGTGCCCCTCGAATGGCTGGAAAAGCTCGAACAGCGTCGAGCAACAACGTCGCGCGACACCGTCGCGCAGAACCGTAAGGACCACGCATGAGCGACCTGTTGGCGATCGGCACCAAGGCACCCCCGTTCGCCGCGACTGCCTCCGACGACAAGACGTACACGCTGGCGGACGTGCTGAAGATGAAACACGTCGCGCTCGTCTTCTATCCGGGGAACAACACGCCCGGCTGAAACCGCCAACTCTCCGCCGTGCGCGACGAGATGGCCAAGTTCCAGGCAGCCGCGATCCAGCCGTTCGGGGTGAACCCCGCCGGCGTGGAGAGTCACGCGGGTTACGTGCGGAAGCTGGGCTTCAATTTCCCGCTGCTCTCCGATCCGGAGCGCGCGATCGCGCGCGCCTACCACGCGCTCAAAGACGATGACAAGGGGATTCAGCGCACCGTGTACGTCGTGAGCCGGGACGGGAGGATCGCATTCGCGCGGCGCGGCGCACCGCCGGTCGACGAGATCGTCGCCAGTGCCCCCTGACCTGCGGGGCAAGGTCGCCCTGGTCACAGGTGTCGGCCGGGTGGGCCAGATCGGGTACGCCGTCGCCACCGGCGTCGCCCGGGCCGGCGCGCAGCTGGTCATCGCCGACCGGAACGCGACCGCCGTCGCCGAGCGCGCGCGGGAGCTCGCGTCTCAGGGGTTCGCGGTCCAGGCCGCGGGGGGCGACCTGACGACGCCCGAGGCGGCGCGCCGCGCCGTGGCCACCGCCCGGGAGCGCTTCGGAGGGCTCGACGTCGTGGTGAACGTGGCGGGCGGGCTCATCAACTACGGGCCGGCGGTCGAGCTCGGGCCCGAGCAGGTCGAGCGCGAGCTGGCCGTCAACATCAAGACGACATTCTTCGTGTCGCAGGCGGCCATCCCGCTGCTGCGGGAGCGGGGCGGCGGCGCGATCGTGAACTTCGCCTCGATCGCCGTGCTCAAACCGCAGAGTCAGATGGCCGTCTACATCGCGGCCAAGGCCGCCGTGGCCGGGCTCACGCGCGCCCTGGCGCGTGAGCTGTCGGCCGACCGGATCCGCGTGAACGCGGTGGCGCCCGGCACCATGCGCACCAGCGACAATCTCGCGCAGCTGAAAGACGCGCACGTGCGCTGGGTGGAGCTCGACGACCTGGTGGCCGCGGTGCTGTACCTCGCGAGCGACGAGGCGCGGGCGGTGAGCGGCGAGATCCTCCCCGTGGCCGGAGGCGACGTCTGAGCGATCCCGTCGTGATGCGGGATGTCATCGTGGTCGGGGGCGGCTGCTATGGCAGCTTCTACGCCGCCCAGCTCGCCAAAGCCAAAGCACGGGGTCGGGCCCGGTTTCGGCGCGTCGTGGTGGTAGATCGGGAGCCCGGGTGCCGCGCCCGCCGCGAGCTGGGTGACGCACCGGACCGGACGTTCGTGGTGCGCGACTGGAGCAGCTTCTTCGGTGAGTTCCTGGGGGGGGCGGCTCCCGCGTCCGCCGGCGAGGCGGAAGACTACATCGTGCCGTCGCCGCTCATGCCGCATCTCATGTTCGAGTGGGTGCTCGAGCGTGCCCGCGCGCGCTGGCCCGGGCGCGCGGTCGACGTCGCCCCGGTCCCCGACAGCCTCGGCACGCCGTACGATCGCACCGCCCCCGCACCGGACCATACGCGCTACGTGTCGTTCGCGGACTGGATCTGCCCCACCCACTGCATCGAGCCCGCCATCTGTCCGGCGATCGACGCCACCCGGAGTTGGGAGATGGGTGACGCCGTGCGGGCGCTCGCGGCGCGGCTCCAAGCAGCCGGTCAGCCGGTCCACGGGCCGGCGTTGTTCACGTGCCGCCATCACGTGTTCGGCGTCGGCACCTTCGCGGTGCAGGCGGTGCTGGCCGGAGACGCGATCGTGCAGGCGGCGGGGGAGAACGGGGCCGCCGCCGCCGTGCTGGTCGGGACGATCAGCTCGTGTCATGGAGCGGTGAACTTGTTGAGAATAGGGGCGGTAGAAGAGGGCAGAAGTCGGTAGAGGGGGATGCTCATCCAAGCCTCCGCCTTCTACCGCCTTCTACCGTCCTCTACCGTCTTCTACCGTCCATGACTCCCGATGAGCGTCAGGCGACCGTTACCCGCGCTCGTGACCTGTTCAACGCCGGTGAGTATTGGCTCGCCCATGAGGCGCTGGAAACCGTGTGGCGTTCTATTATTAGCGACGGGAACCGCGATGCGGCACGGGTTTGGCAGGGGCTGATCCAGGCGGCCGCGGCCCTGTTGCATCAGCGCCGTGGCAACCGGCACGGCGCAATGGTGGTAGGCGGGGCGGCGCTGGAAAAGCTGGCGGGCACTCAGCGGTCCGACGTGGAATTCGAAACCGAGCGGTTCCATGCGCAGCTGGAACGGGCGCTCGCGGGTGCAGCCGAGGCGCCGCGACTGGAGCTGCAGGTGGAGGGCGAGGTTCGATGAACGATGTGATCATCGTCGGTGCGGGGCCTGCGGGTTTGTGCGCCGCGATGTACGCCGGGCGGGGCATGCTCAAGGCGCTCACGATCGAGCGGGGCGCGCCCGGCGGTGAGCTCCTCAACACGGACCTGATCGAGGACTACATCGGGTTCGAGAGCATCAAGGGCTGGGAGCTGGCCCAGAAGATGACCGAGCACGCCAAGAAGTTCGGCGCGGAGATCATCACCGACACGGTGGAGCGGATCCGGCGGGGGGCGGACGGCTGGTTCGACGTCAAGACCGCGCGGGGCACGACGTATCGCGCGCCCGCCGTGATCCTCACCGCCGGGGGAACCCCTGTGAAGCTCGGGGTCCCGGGGGAGAAGGAGTTTGCCGGCAAGGGCGTCTCATACTGCGCGGTGTGCGATGGGGCGTTCTTCAAGGGTGAAGTGCTGGCGGTCGTGGGCGGCGGCGACGCCGCCGTCGAGGAGGCCGACTATCTCACCCGCTACGCGACCAAAGTGTACATCGTGCACCGGCGCGACCAGCTGCGCGCCTCGAAGATCATCCAGGAGCGCGCCTTCGCGAACCCCAAGATCGAGCTCGTCTGGAACAAGCGCGTCGTCGAGATCAAGGGCACCGAGCGCGGCACCGATCACCTCGTGCTCGAGGACACCGCGACCGGCGGGCGCGTCACCCTGGCGGTCGGGGGCGTCTTCATCTTCGTCGGTTTCAAGCCCAACTCGGGACTGGTCGAGGGGCACGCCAAACACGACGCTGGCGGCTACTTCATCACCGACGAGCGGATGATGACCTCGATCCCGGGCCTGTTCGCGGCGGGCGACGTCCGCAGCCAGCTCACCCGCCAGATCACCACGGCGGTGGGCGACGCGACCACGGCCGCGATCGCGGTGGAGAAGTATCTCGCGGCCCTGCGGGAGCGGGAGAAAGCAGGCATCGCGTCATGAAGGTCGTGCCGATCCCGAACGGCCAATTCGTCGAAAACTGCTATCTCGTCATCGATGAAGCCGGCGGCGAATGCGCGGTCATCGACCCGGGGGAGGAGGCGGGTCTGATCGCCCACAAGATCGCGGATGCGGGCGTGAAACCGGTGGCGATCTGGCTGACCCATGCCCACATCGACCACGTGCTCGGCGTTCCCCGGCTCAAGGCCGACAGCGGGGCGCCGGTATACCTCCACCCCGGCGACCGGCTGCTGTACGACCACGTGCCGGAGCAGGCGACTGCCTTCGGGATGCGCGCCGCTCCGCTCCCCCCGCCCGATCGCGCCCTCGCGCCCGGCGACCTGCTGCGGGTGGGGACGCTCGAGTTCCGCGTGCGCCACGCCCCGGGTCACTCGCCGGGCAGCGTCGTGTTCGAGGGACAGGGTGTGGCGTTCGCCGGGGACGTGCTGTTCCAGGGCTCGATCGGGCGGACCGACCTGCCCGGCGGCGACTTCGAGACGTTGCTGAAGAGCATCGAGCGCGAGTTGCTTACGCTCCCGGATTCGACCATCGTGTACTGCGGGCATGGACCGGAAACCACCGTGGGACGCGAGCGCCGAGCCAACCCCTTCCTCACCGGCGCCCATCGGCTCGGCTAGGGCGCCGCTGCCGACCTGCCTGCGGTGCGGCGCGCCGGTCCGGCCCCGGCCGTGGGGCTGCCGCAATCCGTGCCCCAACTGCGGCTTCAACTACCCGCTGGGCGACTGCTCCGACTGAGCGGAGTGCATGATCAATCACCTGCTGGCGCTGGCCCTGCTGGGTGTGGACTGCGTCGCTCGCGCCTGGCGGATCCAGCTCGCGACCTGGACGGCGGGCGGCCGGCTGTCGTTCAGCCACGCGTTCCGCCTGAATCTGTACGGCGAAGCCGCGTCGCAGCTCACTCCCAACCGGCTGGGAGGCGAGCCGGCGCGATTCCTCGGCCTCAACGAAGCGCGCTTGCGACCCGTCACCGGCATCGTGGCGATCGGGGTCGAGGTGGCGTGCGAATGGCCCGTGTTCCTGCTGGTGGGTGCGGCGCTGTTCGGCTATTACGTGCCCGACTGGCGGGACGCCGCCCGAACCTGGCTGCATCGCCACCGGGCCGGTGAGCTCCTCACCGTCGAGATCGTCGCGCTCGTGGTCCTCGTCACCGTATACCTGCTGCAGCGGCTGGCCCGGGCGGGGTTCATCCGCCACCGCGTGCGGCGCCAGTGGCGCGTCGCGTGGGCGCACGTGCGCCGCGCCCCGCGCTGGGCACTTGGCGCCGGCGCCCTCCTTACGGTGGTGAGCATCGTCGCGCGCGCGCTCATTCTGCCGGCGCTCGCCTGGGGTACGCCGGGCCGGCCCCCATTCGCGCAGATGTTCTACGGCGCCCTGGCGCTGCTGCACGCGCCGCTCGTGGTGCCGCTCCCGTCCGGGGGCGGGGGCCTCGAGGTCGCCTTTCTCAATGGCTTTGCCGGAGACTTCGGTACGCGCCAGGTGACGATCTTGTTGCTGTGGCGGTTTTACACGGCCGTCCTCTTGACCGGGCTCGGCGTCTACGCGCTGGTGCGCTCCATCGGCTATCGGGCGGCGGTCGAGGTGTTCAAGATCGGCTGGGGCAAGCGCCGGGAGGCACAATGACCGATCCACGGATTACCCCGCTCACGCCGGATCAGGCCGCACCCGAGGTGCGGCCCATCTTCGACACCTCCCTGCGGGAGCGCGGCAACGTTCCGAACATGTTCCGCACGGTGGCGCTGCGTCCGCCACACCTGCGCACCATGATCGCGCACTTCCGGACGGTCATGAACGAAGGCAGCGTGCCGCCCCTGCTCAAGGAGCTCCTGTGGGTGCGGATCTCGCACTTGAACCGCTGCCGCTACTGACTCAACTCCCACACTGTCTTGGCAAGACAGCGGGGAGCCAGCGACGCCCTGGTGGAGGCGGTGCAGGACCGGGGCGGCCGCGAGGCGATCGCGGCGCTCGAGCCGGGATGGCAGGCGGCGCTGGAATACGCCGACGTGGTTCACCGCTCGGGGCACGACGTCACGGACGCGCTGTACGGGAGGCTGCGGGCGGCGTGGGACGAGGGCCAGATCGTCGAGATCACCCTGGTGATCGGGATGACGGAGTACTTCAATCGCTTCAACGACAGCCTGCGCGTGGAGCCGACAAAGTAATGCGGAATAATTAGAATTCGTGCGTCGATGAGCGCGACCCGTATCGAGCGTGATCCGCTGGGCGAGCTGCCGGTGCCGACCGAAGCGTTGTACGGCATCCAGACCGAGCGTGCCCGCCACAACTTCCCCATCTCCCAGCTGGCGCCCCTGGCCCCGTTCATCGACGCCGTCATCCGCATCAAGAAGGCCGCCGCGCTGACGCACAAGGAAACCAAGCGTCTCGATGCGAAGCTCGCCGACGCGATCGTGCGGGCGGCGGACGAGGTCCTCGCCGGACAGCACCGCGACCAGTTCGTCGTGGACCCCTACCAGGCGGGAGCCGGCACCTCGCACAACATGAACTGCAACGAGGTGCTCGCCAACCGCGCGAACGAGCTGCTCGGCGGCGCGCGCGGTACGTACACCCCGGTGCATCCCAACGATCACGTCAATATGGCCCAGTCGACGAACGACGTGATCCCGACCGCCATCCGGCTGGCGGCGCTGGCCGAGCTGCCGGCGCTGCTGGACGCCCTGGGCCGGCTCGCCGCCGCCTTCCTCGCGAAGGGCCGGGCCTTCGATCAGATCCTCAAGTCCGGCAGGACGCACCTGCAGGATGCCACGCCGATCCGGCTCGGTCAGGAATTCACGGCCTACGGACACACCGTCGAGCGCAACCGCGAGCGCGTGACGCAGGCAGCGGACGCCCTGCGCGACCTGGGGATCGGCGGCACCGCCGTCGGCACGGGACTGAACGCCGAGCCCGCGTACCCAGGCCTGATGGTGAAGCACCTGCGAACGATCAGCGGGCTCGAGCTGCGCGAGGGGAAGGACCGCGTGCAGCTGATGCAGTCGATGGGGGATGCGGCTGCCTGCTCCGGCGCGCTGCGCACCTACGCGATGGACCTGGGCAAGATCGCGAACGACCTGCGGCTGCTCGCGTCCGGACCGAGGACCGGGCTCGCCGAGATCGTGCTGCCGCCGGTGCAGCCCGGGTCGAGCATCATGCCGGGCAAGGTCAACCCGTCGATCCCCGAGATGGTGAACATGGTGTGCTATCAGGTGCTGGGGAACGACGTGACCGTCGCGACCGCGGCGCAGGCGGGCCAGCTCGAGCTTAACGTCATGATGCCCGTGATCGCCCACAACCTGCTCTTCTCGATACGGATCCTCACGAACGCCTCGCGGGTGCTGACCGAGCGCTGTGTCGCCGGGATCGAGGCCGACCGCGCCCAGTGCGAGCACTGGCTCGAGCGCAGCCCGGCCCTCGTGACGGCCCTGGCTCCGAAAATTGGCTATGCCGAGGCCGCCAAGCTCGCCAAGGAGGCAGTGGCGAAGAACGTCACCGTGCGCCAGCTGGTGATGGAGAAAGGCGTGCTCAAGGGCAAAGACCTGGACGAGGTGCTCGATCTCCTCGCCATGACCGAGCTGGGAGTGCCGGGGCAGCGAAAATGACTCTAACGGCGGAGGAGCACGTATGCATTGGATCGTCGCGGGGCTGATCGCCGGCGTCGGCGCGTTCTTCGCAGACTACGTGATGTGGGGGAAGGTCTTCACCGGTCCGGAAATGCACGCGTTCGGCACCATGCCGCCCACTCCCGAGGAGCAGAAGAAGCTCATGGCGGCGAACATGCCGAAGTCGGCATTGCTGGCACTGGCCTTCGGCGTGCTGCTGGCGTGGTTTTATCATCAGCTGAAAGGCGCACTGTGGGCGAAGGGCGGCGGCCCACTGGCTGGGATGGAGTTCGCGACGATGCTCTGGCTGTGCACCATCGCGCTCTCGACCGTCGGCAGCGGCGTTTGGTATGACAAGGTGCGCCCGCTCCTCAAGGCGACGTTCTGGTCGTGGCTCGTGCGCCTGAACGTCGCCGGGATCATCGTCGGTTTGCTCGTCTGGTAAGCGCCGTCACGCGGGGGGTCGTGATTCGAGTCACCGAACTCGACCCCTTTCGTGGTTATCCGTAGCCGTATGCGTACGACACTCGTGGGTGCGGCGGCCATGTTGCTTTCGGGCGTTTCACCCGCGCAGGCGCAGCGCCCGTTGAGGATCGGCCCCACCTATTCGTCTCCCAGCCTGCAGGATCTCTCCGGCGCGACCCACAGCTTCTCTTCCCTCGGCGGCTCGATTGCGTTCATGACAGGCGACGACGGTGAGACCGGCGTGACGATCTCCCGCTACCACGATCTGTCCACCGACGGGCGGGCGCGGCAGCTGACCCTCTTCGGGCTCGACTCGTACTACTATCCGGTGGGCGCGCGCGGCGTGGTCGCGCCATTTGCCGGCACGGCGCTTGGCCTGGCGCGCGTGACGGAAGCCAAGCCGGGCTGCTTGCTGTTGTGCGGAGACACGGTTTCCACCACCAGTCAGCTGGCTTTCGCCTTCGGCCTCGGTGTGCGCGTGAATGTCGGCGATGCCGCGGTCGCCACCGTCCTGGGCCGATTCCTGCAGGTCCCGGGGAGCGACATCCAAGCGCTCGAGGTCGTGGCCAACGCATCCGTGGCGTTGGGGAAGCCGCGTCGCGGTGAGTTCCTCGAAGGCACCGTGGGCCCCTCGGTGAGCGCTCTCATTCCCGTTTCCGGGTCGCTGCGCGGGCGCGGCCCGCTCGCCGGAGTCCGATTCCGCCGTGATACCAAGAAATCAGGCACCGTAGGGCTGGAAATCGACTACGCCCCGCTGGAAGTCACCGCGGGAAGCTGCGCACCGGGTTGCCGGCCGAACGCGATCTTGTTCGCGCCCGGGTACGAGGCGTCGGTCCGGCCCGTTTGGGGGCGCCTGTACGCCGTGGCGGGGCTGCTCTTGGCCGGGGTGTACAGCCAAGGGCCGGACCGCGGCATCGCGCAAGGCGCGCACGGCGGGGTCGGCGCCGACTTCGTGGGTGCGCGACTGATGTGGAACGTCAATGGCCGGCTGCTGTGGCTGCAGCGCAACTCCGGCGAGAACGTCTTCGGCGTCCAGGTCGGCGTCAGTCTGAGCCCGAGTATCCGGGGTCCGGGCGCCGCCCATTGAATCCCGGAAACCGAACTCGCATATTTGTCGAATGCGCGTCACCACCTGGGCCGAGTACGGGCTGATCGTCTCGCTCAACCTCGCGAAGCGTGCGGGGCAGGGTCCGGTCGCGGCGCGCGAGCTCGCCGAACAGGAGCGCCTGCCGCACGACTATGTCGAGCAGATTCTGCTGCGCCTGCGGCGCGCCGGCCTGGTCGACTCCGTGCGCGGCGCCAAAGGCGGCTACCACCTTGCCCGTGAGCCGCAAGCCATCTCGGTGAAAGACGTCATCGAGGCCTCGGAGCACGTCACCTTCGAAGTCAACTGCGACCTCCATCCCGTCGATCCGCAGCGATGTAGTCCGGAGGCGTCGTGTAGCATCAGGCCCGTGTGGCGAATGCTGGAGCAACGGATCAACGATCTGTTGGCCGGTATCTCGCTGGCGGACCTGACACACGATGAGCCGCAACTGTACCACATCGCCGGGGTCCTGGCCGGGAACTAGTCCCGCCTTCCTGTTTGTTTTTTTTCACCTGAAACCCGACCGGCGTTGTCGGGTTTAAACCGATTGGAGGCAAGTGTGGCATACGCACATCCCGACGTGCTCGTTTCCACCGACTGGGTGGCGGGGCGTCTCGCGGACTCCGGGGTTCGTCTCATCGAAGTCGATGTGGATACCACGGCGTACGACTCGGGGCACATCGCCGGCGCGGTCGGCTGGAACTGGCAGTCGCAGCTCAACGATCCGGTGCGCCGCGACATTCCGGACAAGAAGGCGTTCGCCAAGCTGCTGTCGGACGCGGGCGTGACGCCCAAGACGACCGTCGTGCTGTACGGTGACAACAACAATTGGTTCGCGGCCTTCGCCTTCTGGCTGTTGCAGCTGTACGGACACGCGAGCGTCAAACTGATGAACGGCGGGCGGGCCAAGTGGGTCGCCGAGAGACGACCGCTGGTGACGGAGCGGACGAGCGTGCGCGCGACCAACTACCCCGTTCCTAAGAAGGTGAATGCGGCGATCCGCGCCAAGCGCCCCGATGTCGAGAAGGCGCTCAAGGCAAAGAAGATCGCCCTGGTGGACGTGCGCTCCACGCCCGAGTTCGTGGGCGAGATCATCGCGCCCCCGGGCATGACCGAGACGGCGCAGCGCGCGGGGCACATCCCCGGCGCCAAGAACATTCCCTGGAGCAAGGCGGTCGCGACCGACGGCACGTTCAAGCCGTACGACGAGCTGGTGCAGCTGTACAAGGGCGCCAAGGTGATCGACGGCAAGGACGAGGTGATCGCGTACTGCCGCATCGGCGAGCGCTCGAGCCACACCTGGTTCGCCCTCAAGTACCTGCTCGGCGTGAAGAAGGTGCGCAACTACGACGGCTCCTGGACGGAGTGGGGGAACCTGGTCGGCGCGCCGATTGCGAAGGGAGCGGAATGAAAACGACGGTAGAGGGCGGTAGAGGACGGAAGAGGTCGGTAGAGGTGGCGCCGCGGGAGCCGGCGCTGTGGGGTTTGGTGGGCAATACCCCTCTCATTCCTCTACCGACCTCTACCGACCTCGCCCGACCTCTACCGTCCATTTTTCTGAAGGCCGAGTGGCTCAACCCCGGCGGCTCGGTGAAGGACCGTGCCGCGCTGTTCATCCTGCGCGACGGCATCGCGCGCGGTGAGCTGCCGGCCAGGCGCTTGCTGGACGCATCCAGCGGCAACACGGCCATCGCGTACGCGATGCTCGGGGCCGCGGCCGGGATCGGGGTCACGATGTGCGTGCCCGCGAACGCGAGTGTCGAGCGCAAGGCCCTGCTCGAGGCCTACGGCGCCGACGTGATCTTTACCGATCCGCTCGACGGCTCGGACGGGGCGATCCGGCGGGCGCGCCAGCTTGCCGCGGCGCACCCGGAGCGCTACTGGTACGCGGACCAATACGGCCATCCGGCCAATCCGCGGGCCCACTACCTCACGACGGCCGAGGAGATCTGGCGCCAGACCGACGGCCGCGTGACTCACCTGGTGGCCGGGCTGGGCACGACGGGGACCCTGATGGGAACCGGTCGGCGTTTGCGGGAGAGGAACGAGCGTGTCGAGCTGATCGCGGTGCAGCCGGATGGGCCGTTCCATGGACTCGAGGGGCTGAAGCATCTGGCGAGCGCGATCGTCCCGGGGATCTATGATCCGGTGCTGCCGAACCGAACGGAGTTCGTGGCGACCGAGGAAGCGGAGGACGCTGTGCGACGGTTGGCAAGGGACGCAGGATTGTTCGTGGGGTGGTCCACGGGCGCGGCCGTGGTGGCTGCGGAGCGTGTGCTGTCCGGCAGTCCGACCGTCCGCCCGTCCGACGTCGTTGTGGTAATCGCGCCCGACTCCGGCGACCGCTACTTGAGCGAGCGGGGGCGGCTCGTGGGGGAGCGTCGATGACGCTGGTGCTCGACCCCCGGCAGGTGGCCGCGATCCGCCGCCACGGCGAAGCGGACTACCCGGCGGAGGCGTGCGGCTTGATCGGCGGGGCGGTCGAGGCCGACCGCAAGGTTGCGCTGCAGCTCGTCCCGCTCGCCAATCAACGGACGGACGCGGCGCGCAACCGCTACCTGATCGATCCCATGTCGTTCCGGCGCGCGCAGGAGCGGCTGGATCGCGACGGGCTGGAGGTGATCGGGGTGTACCATTCTCACCCGGACCACGCGCCCGCACCGTCCGCGTTCGATCGCGAGCACGCGTGGCCGTGGCTCTCGTACGTCATCGTCGGGGTCGGCGCCGGGCACGCCGGCGACCTCAAGAGTTGGGTCCTCACGGACGATCGCGGAACATTCACCGAGGAGTCCGTCACCATCGAGGAACGGAAGGCCGTATGGCAGTCACCGTATTGATTCCCACACCGCTGCGCTCCTACGTGGGCGGTCGCGACGCGCTCGAGCTCGAAGCAGGCAACGTCGGCGAGCTGCTGGAGCAGCTCGCGGGCGAGCACGCCGGACTCAAGCGCCACCTGTTCGCCGAGGACGGCCGCCTGCGCAGCTTCGTGAACGTGTACGTGAACGATCGCGACATCCGGCAGCTGGCGCAGCGCGACACCCCCGTCAAGGCGGGAGACACCGTGTCGATCATTCCCAGTATTGCCGGAGGCACGGCAGTGGCAGCAGGGACGCAGCGCGCGGCGCCCCTGCCAAAACTGTCGCACGAAGAGATCCTGCGGTACTCGCGCCACCTGATCCTGCCGGACGTCGGCGTGGAGGGGCAAAAGAAACTCAAGGCCGCGCGCGTGCTGCTGGTTGGAGCGGGGGGGTTGGGCTCACCGGCGGCGCTATACCTCGCGGCGGCCGGGGTGGGCACCCTGGGCATCGTGGACTTCGACGTCGTCGATAAGACCAACCTGCAGCGGCAGGTGCTGCACGGCACGTCCACCGTCGGTATGCCCAAGCTTGAATCGGCCAAGCAGCGTATCCACGATCTGAATCCCAATGTCCAAGTCGAGACGTTCGAAACGCGGCTGACGGCGGAGAATGCGCTGGACATCATTCGTGACTTCGACATCGTCGCGGATGGGACGGACAACTTTCCCACGCGCTACCTCGTGAACGACGCGTGCGTGCTGCTCGGCAAGCCGAATGTGTACGGCTCGATCTTCCGCTTCGAGGGCCAGGCCTCGGTGTTCTACGCGAAGCAGGGCCCCTGCTACCGCTGCCTCTACTCGGAGCCGCCGCCTCCGGGGCTCGTGCCGTCGTGCGCGGAAGGCGGCGTGCTCGGCGTGCTGCCGGGGATCATCGGGTCGATTCAGGCGATGGAGACCATCAAGCTGATCCTGGGGGTCGGCGAGCCCCTGATCGGGCGGCTGGTCCTGTTCGACGCCCTGAAACTCCAGTTCCGCGAGCTCAAGCTCTCAAAGGACCCGGACTGCCCGGTGTGCGGGACCCATGCCACCATCACCGAGCTGATCGACTACGAGGCGTTCTGCGGCATCGGCGCCGAGCCCTCGTACGAGGGGTCGGAGATCACGGCGCAAGACCTGAAGGCCGAGTGGAACCGGAGTCCTGACCTGCTCGTGATCGACGTGCGCGAGCCGCACGAGTACGAGATCGCCCACATCGATGGCGCCGTGCTGATTCCGCTCGCCGAGCTGCCGACGCGCCTGGGCGAGCTCGACGGCCACCGCGAGATCGTCACGCACTGCCATCACGGCGCGCGCTCGCTCAAGGCGCTCGAGATCCTCAAGGCCGCGGGTTTTTCGAAGGTGCGCAGTCTGCGCGGGGGGATCGATGCCTGGGCGGTGAACGTGGACGCCGCGTTGCCGCGCTACTGATGCCGAAGGGGGGACTCGAACCCCCACGGGCTTGCGCCCACTGGCTCCTGAAGCCAGCGCGTCTACCAGTTCCACCACTTCGGCGATTTGGAACGCGAAGTATAGGTATCGGTATAACTCCAAGTCAATGCTTGGCTTGACCCTCTCTCATCGCGTTCCTATCTTGACCGGGTGAATTGAACAAAACCGCCATCGCGCGTAACCCGCGCGCCCGACACGACTACCACCTCCTGGAAACGTGGGAGGCGGGGCTGGTGCTCACCGGCACCGAGGTCAAGTCGCTGCGGGAAGGGAAGGCCAGCCTGGGAGAAGCCTACGCGCACGTGCAACGCGGAGAGGTGTGGCTCGAAGGGCTGACGATCTCGCCTTATGCGCAAGGCAGCTACAACAACCCGCCGCCGACGCGATCCCGCAAGTTGCTGCTGCACAAAGCCGAAATCCGCAAGCTCATCGGTGGCACCACCCAGAAGGGCCTCACCCTCATCCCGCTCGAGCTGTACTTCAAGGATCGCGTCGCGAAAGTGGCGATCGCACTGGCGCGCGCCAAGAAGCTGCACGACAAGCGCGAGGACCTGAAGCGGCGCACTGCCGAACGGGAGGTCGCCCGGGAATTCCGGGGGCGCCGCGCATGATCCTGCAACTGTCGCTGGCGCTGCAGGCGCTCGGGTCGCGCGACTCGGTGCGTATCACGACGCCGCGCGGCGACGTCAGTGCCCCCATCAGCTACGAGCACGGGGCCGCCGTCGCGGCGCCGCTCGTCACCGGCCCCCTCGATTTGGCCGTCGCGATCGAAGGTGGACGGGCCACGGTGGTGCTGCGCGGGGCCGGTTTCATCTTCGCCTACGGCTCGCCCTATGCGCGAATCGGGACGCGCACGTGCCAGCTGGTCGACGAATCGTACGTGGCACGCGACACGCTGTTTCTGCCGCTCGCCTGGTTTTCGGACTGCGTGCCCACGATGTTCGCCGGCCGCTTCCGCTGGG
>DATDFC010000133.1:0-44662 GCA_036522815.1 Gemmatimonadales bacterium
CCTCGAGGCGATCCATGCGGTCGAGAAGTGGCTGCGGATCAAGCTCGCGCCCGGCTTCGAGTTGGCGGATGCGGTTGCGGGCACGCCACCAAGCGATGCCGAAGCCCACCGCACCGATCCCGAGGGCCTTAGCAGACATCAACAGCGCGCCGAGAAGAAAGCTAGTCGGATCCACAGTTTTCACCCCGGCTCGATGTCTGGCGGCCTAACGGAGCGCGCTTAAGCTGCGGCGCCGACACCCGTCGGCGCCAACAAGATTGAGACTGGCACGGAACTTGTCAGGGCACAAACGGAATTGTTCCCACGACCGGGCGCCGTCAGCTTCAAGCGCTTGTTAGGCAGCGCAGTCAGTGAAGTGGTCATCAGCTGCTAATCCGCCGCTCTTCCCGTGCCTTGCTGAGTAAACGCTCTGCGAAATCGAGCCGCTCCTGTGTTTCTGCTTGCTCCTGTTGGAGGTGCTCGACACTACGTTCAAGTGCCTCGAGCCGCGTAGTGACGTCGGCCGATGGTGATTGCAGACGACTGGTCCACAGACGAGCGACCTTGACAATCGTGACAGCAGCGGTCCCCACGACTATTATGAGTCCGACGAGTTCGACAGCAGTAGGTCCCACGTGGTCTTCCTCGTTTAGGCCTGAGACTCGCCTGCGCTGCCTAACGTGAATTCGACTTACCAGTTATCGGAATACTCTATTGCCCGCAACGCCTGTCCACTCTCTACCTCAGATCAGAAGAGAATCAAGTGGCCCGGTCAGCCCAAACGCAATATCACAGCGTATCCGCGGAACTGCGCACACCGCACCGCCCACCACCGTCAGCCGAAAACCGGCGACGCCGAGCCGGGGGCTCAGTAGTGAACGCCTTTGCGGACCGCGAACCCCCAACGGCTGCCCGTGAACCCCTTGCCGAACCGGTACCCGACCGCGAACTCGGCCACATCGCCGCGCACCGCGCGGGTGGGGCCGATGCGCAGCGACACGCCCACGTCGCCGCCCAGCCGGGGCGCCTCCGTCGGATACCAGGCACCCCCGTAATCGAAGAACGGCGCGACCCCGACGCCCATCAGGCCCCAGGCCTCATCCGTGACCAGGATGCGATCCTCCAACGCCAGCCACGCCATGCGCCAGCCCGTGAACTGGTGGATGCCGAACACCCGGGGACCGTTTTGGGTCGTCCAGAGATCGAACTCCTCGCCGTACTTGGGCCACCGCAGCCGCGCTCCCTCGAGATGCACGATCAGCGTGTGACCGGGCACGTTCTGGCTGGCCACCGTGAGGGCGCCGGCGACCCGACCCGAGTCGGGCACCCCCCCGGTGAACACGCTGCTGCCGGCCCCCCGCACCACCACGAACCCGCCGGCCCAGGGGGCCGCGAGCTGGGCGCTCAGCTCCGTGCCGATGCCCGCCGCCGCCGGCGCGTACCCCCACGCGCGCGGCGCCGCCCACAGCCCGACGTGGAGCAGCTGCGAGACGTCCACGTCCTCGCGCCGGGCGTAGGAGTTGAACCGCTCCAGCACCTGGAACCGCACGTGCCCGAGGTCGAGCCCCGCGCCGGCCGTGCCGAACTGCGATCGGCGTGGCACCGTGTCCGTGACGGTGTCGATGTCCTCGCGGCGCCACTGTGCCGCGACCGACAGTCGCACGTAGTCCCGCGTCGTCGCGTGCGGCGCGAAGCCGAAGGAGACGCCGACGCGCTGCGTGCGGCGGAACCAGATGGAGTTGGTGTCGCCGTCCTGAAACACGAGCACCCGCTCGGACGCGGCCTCGCCGTCGATCGCGAGCGCCCGACGCGCGGCCGTCTCATAGAAGGGAACGCCCAACAGCCACGTGCCCTGCTTTCCGTCGGTCTTGCCCTTGTAGAGGCCCTGCAATTGGACGCGGCGGGAGAAGAAGTGTGGATTGAGATAACGCAGACTGAAGACGCCCCGGTCGGGCGTGCGGTTGTAGACGGCGGTCAACGATGTGGCCGTGCCCAGCAGGTTGTCTTCGACCAGCCCCGCCAGCCAGCTGACGTCGCCCCCCGCGGAGGAGTAGCCCAACTGGGGCTTGGTGCTCCAGCCGTCGGTCGTCGCCACGCGCAGCGCCAAGCGGCCGTCGAGTCGGGTGGTATCGATCCGCACGCGACTGAAGACGCTCAAGTTGCGCAGCGCCCGCTCGCTCTCGGCCACCCGCGCCGAGTCGTAGCGGTCGCCGGGATTGACCAGCAGGGTGCCGCGGATGACTCCGGCGCGCGTGCGGGCGTGCAGCCGGTTGGCGAGCCGGGCGAGGAAGCCGGGCGCGTCGGCCTCCTGGAGATCGAACACGTTGCGATTCACGATGATGATCGTGTCGATCGTCGGGGCGAGAGACTGGGCCGTCAGGCAGTCAGGGGGACGGGCGGTCAGCAAGCCGAGTAAGATGCCCACCGCCCGACCGCCCCTCCGCCCGACCGCCCTACTTGACCAAGTCAATGCGCTGGTGCAGCGGATAGGTGGCGTGGCGGGCGGGATCGTTCCATTCCGTAAAATACAGCGTGGCGTCCACCCGGCCTGTGATCTGGCGCAGGCCCCGCGTGGCGAGGCGGAACGTGCCCCGCACCGAGTCGGGTTTGAGCGGATGGCAGAAGCAGGTGACGGTGGCATACGCGGGAATGCGGGCGTCCGCGGGTCCGAGCGTGTACGGCACGTTCTGTCGCAGATCCCGCGCGCGCCCGAGGTCGAGCGCCAGCGTCAGCGAGTACTCGTCTCCCTCGCCCTCGGCGGGATTGAAGTCGTAACGGGCGAGCCCTACGTCACCACCGCCCTGCCCCGTGTCGATCGCCAGGCGGGTGAGCGTGAGTCGGGGATCCTGGGTGGCGGTGATCCTGCCGTGCCATTCCCAGCGGGCGGACGATTGGACGCCGAGGGTGTCGTCGAGGCGCGAGGTTGAGTCGCAGGCGAGACATAGCGACAACGTCGTCACGCACAGGCGTCGCACGACTGCGTTGCACAAAGACGTCCCACGGAGGCGTGAAAAGGATGCCACCGTCAGTGAGACTCGCTCCTATTGTTGGCCATGACGCTGCGCGCCTATGCTCGTCGACTGTGGGTACACGAGGTCGCCGTGGAAGTCTCGGTCCAGGTAGCCCGTTTGAGCAGAACGCTATCCGGACCCGGAGCGGGGCCGCGTGCGGACCAGCTCGTCCGGGCGGCGCTCTCCGTCAGCTCAAACATAGCGGAGGCCTGCGGCCGCGGCACGATCCCGGAATTCCGCAAGTTTCTGCAGTATGCCAGGGGGTCAGCCCAGGAAACTCTGACGCAGCTGCGGGTCGCGGCAGCGCTCGACCCGATCCAGGCGCGTGCCATTCACGAGATCGAGGGGCGAGTCGCGCTCATCATCAAGACACTGGGGCGCCTCATGGCGCACCCACCGCCGGAGAGATGACGCCTTCGTGTTACGCCTTTGTGCTACGCCTTTGTGCTACGCCTTTGTGCTACGCCTAGTATTGTCCTAGGTATCTATTGAGTTCCCACTCACTCACCTGCCCAATATACTCCTGCCACTCCTCGCGCTTCGCCTCCACGAATCGCTCGTAAATGTGCGACCCCAGCGCGTCGCGAATCACGTCGTCCTTCTCGAGCATGTCGAGGGCTTCGTGCAGATCGCGCGGGAGCTCGTCGATGCGGTACTTGCGCCGCTCGCGGAAGCTCATGGTGAAGATGTTCTTGTTCACCGGATCGGGAGGAATCAGCTTGCGCTTGATGCCGTCGAGTCCGGCGGCGAGCTGCACGGCGAGGGCGAGGTACGGATTCGCCGAGGGGTCGGGCATCCGCAGCTCGCAGCGGGTGCCGATGCCGCGCCGGTCCGGGATCCGCACCAGCGGCGACCGGTTGCGCTGCGACCAGGCGACGTTGGTCGGGGCCTCGTACCCGGGCACCAGCCGCTTGTAGCTGTTCACCAGCGGGTTGGTCACGGCGCAGAAGCCGCGCGCGTGTTTCAGGAGCCCAGCCACGTACTGAATCGCGGTCGGCGAGAGCTCCCACTTCCCGGCGGGATCGTGGAAGGCGTTCTTCCCGTTCTTGAAGAGGGATTGGTGCGTGTGCATTCCCGAGCCGTTCTGGCCGAAGATCGGCTTGGGCATGAAGGTGGCGAGGAAACCGTGGCGGTAGGCGACGTTGCGGACGATGAACCGGAACGTCGCCAGGTTGTCCGCGGTCTCGAGGGCGACCGTATAGCGGAAATCGATTTCGTGCTGCCCCGGCGCGACTTCGTGGTGACCCGCCTCGACCTCGAACCCCATCGAGACCAGGTCCCGGATGATGAGGCGCCGGATCTCCTCGGCCCGGTCCACCGGTGTCTGGTCGAAGTACCCGCCGTGGTCGTGCGTCTCGGTGGTGGGCTCACCGCTCGCGTCGAGCTGAAAGATGAAGAACTCCGCTTCGGCCCCGGCCATCATCTCGTAGCCCATGGCTTTCGCGGCCGCGATCTGGCGCTGCAACGCCTGGCGTGTGCATCCCGCGAACGACGACCCATCGGGGTTGTAGATGTCGCAGATGAGCCGGGCGATGCGCCCCCCCTCGTCGTCGTACGGCAGCACGCGGAACGTGTCGAGGTCGGGCTTCAGAACCATGTCCGATTCCTCGATCCGCACGAACCCCTCGATCGACGAGCCGTCGAACATGATGTCGCCCTCGAGCGCCTTGTCGAACTGGCTCTCGGGCACCTCGACGTTCTTGTTGACGCCCAGGATGTCGGTGAACTGGAGGCGCAGGAAGTTGACTTCCTGCTTCTTGCAGAGCTCGAGCAGCTCGCGCTTGCTGGCGCCGGTGGTCTTGAGGGCGGTGGCCATGAGAGGCGGTAGCGGACGGTAGCAGTCGGTAGGAGACGGTAGAGGGCGGCTGCGGACCGCCCGACCTCTACCGTCCTCTACCGCCCTCTACCGACCTCTACCATCGCTTCACCTCAAACGTCGTAATACAAAAAGAACTCGTACGGATGCGGCCGCAGGGCGACGGGGTCCACCTCCTTGGCGCGCTTGTACGCGAGCCACGTCTCGATCACATCGGGCGTGAACACGCCGCCCTCGAGCAGGAAGGCGTGGTCCGCCTCGAGCGCCGCGAGCGACTCGTTCAGAGAGCCCGGCGTGTTCTTCACGTGCTTGCGCTCTTCCGGCTCGAGCTCGTACAGGTCCACGTCCATCGGCTTGGGCGGCTCGATCTTGTTCTTGACGCCGTCAAGCCCCGCCATGAGCAGCGCGGCGAACGTGAGATACCCGTTGCTCGACGGGTCGGGCGCGCGGAACTCGATGCGCTTCGCCTTGGGCGACTTCGAGTACACCGGGATGCGGCAGATCGCCGACCGGTTGCGCTGCGAGTAGATCAGGTTGATCGGGGCCTCGTAGCCCGGCACCAGCCGCCGGTAGCTGTTGGTGGTCGGCGCCGCGAACGCGAGCACCGCCGGGGCGTGCTTGATCAGCCCACCGATGTACCAGCGCGCCGTGTCCGAGATCAAGCCGTACCCGTTCGGGTCGAAGAACAGGTTCTTCGCGTCCTTCCACAGGCTCATGTGCACGTGCATCCCGGAGCCGTTGTCGCCGAACATCGGCTTGGGCATGAACGTCGCCGTGTAGCCGTGCTGATGGCACACGTTCTTGACGATGTACTTGTACATCATGAGCTGATCGGCCATGCGAGTCAGCGTCGTGAACCGCATGTCGATCTCGGTCTGACCCGCCGTGCCCACCTCGTGGTGATGGACCTCCACGTCGATCCCCGAGGCGATCATGGCGAGCATGATCTTGGAGCGCAGGTCCTGGAGCTTGTCCACGGGCGGCACCGGGAAGTAGCCCTCCTTGTGCCGCGGCCGGTGGCCCAGATTCGCCGCCCCGCCGTTCGTCCCCGAGTTCCAGATCCCCTCTTCGGAGTCGATGTGGTAGTAGCCCTCGTGCGCGTTCTGGTCGAAGCGCACCGAGTTGAAGATGTAGAACTCCGCTTCCGGACCGTAATACGCGGTCGTGGCGATTCCCGTCTTGACGAGGTACTGCTCCGCCTTCTGCGCCACGTAGCGCGGATCGCGCGAGTAGCGCGCACCCGTCACGGGGTCGGACACGTCGCAGGTCAGCGACAGCGTCGGCACCTCGAGACACGGATCGACGAACGCGCTCGCCGGGTCGGGGAACAACAGCATGTCGCTCTCGTTGATCGCCTGGAACCCGCGGATCGACGAGCCGTCGAACCCGATCCCGTCCTTGAACAGGTCCTCGGTGAGCTCCTTGAGCGGAATCGAAAAGTGCTGCCACGTGCCGGGCAGGTCGGTGAACCTCAGGTCCACCACCTGGACACCGGCGTCTCGCGCCTTGCGAATCACGTCGCCGGCCGTCGCGGTCGCAGGCTTGCCCGCCTGAGGGGTGGCAGTGGGCTCCAACGTCGCGGTCATGGGTCGCTCCTCAGAGGGCTCGGGTCACTCACGCATTTGCACGCTTGATGCCACCAACAAGGCGAGCCCCGCGCCCGGCTGGGCGCGTGGATCTCGCGGTGGAATTCCCTGTTGGGGACTACGGCAGGCATGCGGGAAGGTACCGAAGGCGTTGCACGGTGTCAACCACTTCGTGTCGCGGACGCAACATTCCAGGACCGCCTCGCAGTGCGGAGCGGTTCGGGAACGGCGCGGTGCACTGAGAAATGTGCAAAAACTGCACGGTTTTCAACACGGCAGCGTCAGCTACTCAGTGCCTCCACGAAGTGCCACAGCTCTACCGCCGAAAATTCCCCGAACCGGTCATGGATCTCGCGCTCGGACCACTCCAGGAAGATCCAGCTCGTGGTGCGGTGCCGCTCGCCGCTCGCGAAGTGCAGCCGCCCGCGCACCGCCCCGGGCCCCACCTCCGGATCGGGCTGCACCTCCATGAAGACGTCCCAGCGCTCGTCGCCACGCTTCAGCTCGCCCATGTGCCTGGCGCGGTCGTGCCCGGGGAAGGGAGCGCTCATGGCCCGTTGTACGACGCCACGACGCTACGTTCCACGATCGTTGGCGTTGCACCTCGTATAACGTAGCGTCGTAGCGTCGTATCACGGGCCATGATGACTACACTACGCTGCCCTGAGTCTTCCCGCCAGTTAGATTTCCCGCCCTCGATGAACTGTCAGGCGTGCGGGACCGCGCTCGCGGCGACGGCAAAATTCTGTCACAAGTGCGGCGCCCAAGTGAGCGCCCAAACGACTGATGGCCAGGCGGCCGGTTGGCGAGCCGGCCTCCCCTGGGGCGTGGCGGGCGCGGCGCTGGGGGCCCTGGTGACAGTGCTGGCGCTCCGCATCGGTGCCCCCTCGGGAGGCGGGATGCGAGATGCGGGAAGCGTGTCGGAGGATGACGCGTCCCGCATCCCGCTTCCCGCATCCCGCTCCTCGCCTCCCGACATTTCCCAGATGTCCCCCGAAGAGCGCGCCACCCGGCTGTACAACCGGGTGATGTCGCTCCACTCGCGCGGGCAGGCGGACAGTGCGGAATTCTTCCTGCCGATGGCCCTGCAGGCGTACGCGATGCTGCCGGCGCTCGACGTCGACGCCCGCTACCACATCGGAGTGCTCGATCTCACCGCTGCCAACGCCGTCGGGGCGCTCGCCCAGGCCGACACGATCCGGCGGGCGGCGCCCACGCACCTGTTCGGGTTCATGCTGCGTGCCCGCGCCCTCGAGCTGACGCACGACGCCGCCGGCGCGCTGCGCGCCTACCGGGCCTTCCTGCAGAACGAAGCCGCCGAGCGCGCGCGCCGGCGTCCCGAGTACGACGAGCACGCGCAGAACCTCGATGCCTTCCGCGACCAGGCGAAGCAGGTGACCGCCGGCAAGGCGACGCGTGGCAGCTGAGCCACCCCGCACGATCCATCTGGCACATAGCCCGGATGCCGACGACGCGTTCATGTTCTGGGCGCTCGCGGCCGGGAAGATCGACACCGGCGGCCGGCGCTACGTGCACGAGCTGGGCGACATCGAATCGCTGAACCGGCGCGCGCTCCGGGGGGAGCTCGAGGTCACGGCGGTCTCGCTGCACGCCTACGCGCACCTCGCTGAGCGTTACGCACTGCTCGCCCACGGCGCGAGCTTCGGGGACGGCTACGGGCCGCGCATCGTGGCGCGTGTCCCGCGGCCCGGCGATCCGCGGGCGGCCCTCGGCGCCAGCGCGGTGCGCATCGCCGTGCCCGGTGAGCTCACCACCGCGTTTCTGGCGCTCAAGCTGTTTCAGCCCGCCGCCCGCCATGTGGTCGTGCCGTTCGATCAGATCGAAGACCACGTGGCGGCCGGCCAGGCGGACGCGGGACTGCTGATCCACGAGGGCCAGCTCACTTACGGCGACCGCGGGCTGCACCTCTGGGTCGACTTGGGCGAGTGGTGGCGCGCGGAGACGGGGCTGCCGTTGCCGCTCGGCGGCAACGTGGTGCGCCGTGACCTCGGGCAGGCCCTGATGCGCGACATCGCGCGCGACCTGAAGGCGAGCATTCAGTACGGCCTCGCCCACCGCGCCGAGGCGCTGGCGCACGCGAAGGGCTACAGCCGCGGGCTCGACGACGCCCGCACCGATCGCTTCGTCGGCATGTATGTGAACGCGTACACGGTGGATTACGGCGAGACCGGCCGGCGGGCCGTGGTCGAGCTGCTCGGACGAGCGCACCGGGCGGGCTTGCTCCCGAGCCCCGTGGAGGTCAGCTTCGTGCAAGGTTAGTGGAACCTCCACTGACCTCCCAGAGGAGACCACCTTGGCCGACATTGCGGGGCCCGTTCAGATCCTGGTGGTGGACGACGAGGAGCCCATCCGGAACGCCCTCAAGAAGTTCTTGCAGCAGCAGCAATTCGAAGTGTATACCGCCGGCACGGGCGACGAGGCACTGCAGCAGCTCAAGCGCCATCGCATCGCCCTGATGCTGTGCGACATCCGCATGCCCGGCACGAGCGGCGTGGACCTCGTGCCCGCCGCGCTCGAGATCGAGCCCGAGCTGGCGATCCTCATGCTCACGGCTGTCAACGACGCGACCAGCGCCGCGCTGTGCATGCAGCGCGGCGCCATGGATTACCTCACCAAGCCGATCGAGCTGGCCGACCTCGGCCGCGCGGTGCAGCGCGCGCTCAAGCGGCGCGAGATGCTGCTCGAGAACCGCCAGCTCAACCAGTGGCTCAAGGAGGAAGTCACCACCCGCACCGCCGAGCTGCAGCGTGAGCGCATGAAGCTCGAGCGTCTGTCGATCGCCACGCTCGAGGCTCTCGTCAATGCCCTCGAGGCGAAGGACCCCTACATGCGGGGTCACTCCGCGCGCGTAGCCGACCTGTCCGCCACGGTCGCCCACCAGATGAGCATGTCTGAAGAGGACGTGGAGCTGGTGCGGATCGCAGGCCGGCTGCACGACATCGGCAAGATCGGCACGCGAGAGGCGGTCTTGAACAAGCAGGGCGCCCTGACGCCCGACGAGTTCGAGCACGTCAAGCAGCACGTGATCATCGGGTCCCAGATCCTCGCCCCCCTCACACACCTTGGCGACATCATCCCGGCAGTACGGCATCACCACGAGCGCTTCGACGGGACCGGCTACCCCGATGGGCTGCGCGGTGAAGCGATCCCGCCCTCCGCGCGCATCATCGGAGCCGCCGAGGTCTTCGACGCGCTCACGACCTCGCGCGCGTACCAGGAGAAGATGACCCCGGACAAGGCGATTGGCCGGATCGCCGATCTGGTGGGGACGGTGCTCGATCCCGCGGTATTCGACGCCCTCTCGAGCGTGGTGGCCCGGCGCCGCACGCTGGTGTTCCTCGACGAGGGTGGCGTCACCAGTAGCGACTGAGCGGTTTTTCCGCCCCCCCTCCGCCCCCGTGCTCATCGCCGTTACCGGCGCCAGTGGATTCGTGGGACGGCACATCACCGCGCTGCTGGCGCGTCGCGGCCACCAGGTCCGCGCGCTGGTGCGCGGGGACGGCCGGGGAGGGGCGGCCGCCGCGCTCCCAGCCGAGCGCACGCCCGGCGACCTGGCGGACCCTGCGGCGCTGGCGGCCTTCACCCGGGGCGCGGACGTCATCATCCATCTGGTCGGGATCATCGTGGAAGCGGGCGCCGCGACGTTCGAAGCGGTGCACGTCGAGGGCACCATGCGCCTGCTCACGGCCGCGCGCGCGGCGGGCGTCCGCCGATTCGTGCACATGAGTGCGGTGGGCACGCGTGACGAGCCGGGGGCGACACGTTATCACCGCACCAAGTGGCGCGCGGAGGAGCTGGTGCGGAGCTCCGGCTTGGCCCACGCCATCTTTCGGCCATCGATCATCAGTGGTCCCGAAAGCCCGCCGATCCGCACGCTCGCCCGGCTGCACCGCTGGTCGCCGCTCGTGCCCGTGTTCGGGGACGGCCGCTTCCCGATGCAACCGGTGTGGATCGAGGACGTCGCCCTGGCGTTCGCTCTGGCCGCCGAGCGTCCCGCGCTCGGCGGTGTGTTCGAGCTGGGTGGGCCGGCGTCCCTGACTTATGAGGAGTTCGTGCGCGCCATCGGTCGGGCCGCCGGTCATCCGCGCCCGCTCGTGCACGTGCCGCTCGCCGTCGCGCGCGCGGCAGCCGCGGCACTCGGCGTCATGGGGCCGCTTGCCCCGCTCACGCGGGACCAGCTCCAGATGCTGGTGGAAGGCAGCGCCACTCCCGCGAACGCGCTCGAGTCGACATTCGGCATCCGGGCGTTGCCGTTCGAAGAGGGGCTCGCGCGATTCCTGGGCGGCGGTCGGCGATGACGGCGACGCGCTGTGTCTTGCTCGTCGCCGCGCTCTGGTACGCCCCCGCTCGGGCGACGGCACAGGCTGCCGGGCGCGATTCGCTGGTGTACATCCTCACGCCCGCCAGTCGCTTCGAAGTGAAAACCGGCAAGGCCGGGCTGCTCGGGTTCGCGGGTCATGCACATCTCGTCCGCGCCCGCGCCTCGTCCGGACAAATCGTCTATTACCCGAGCAGCCCCGCTGACTCGCGCGTCGAGGTGGTCGTGCCCGTCGACAGCCTCGAGGTGCTCACACCTCCCGACACGGCCGAGATCCGCAAAGTCACCGAGACCATGCGGCGTGACGTGCTGCACCCGGAGCAGTATCCGCTCATCGTCTTCGCCTCGACCTCCGTGACGCCCGCGGGCGACGGGCTCGAGGTGCGCGGGCAACTGACGCTCGTCGGTCAGACGCGCGCCGTCGCCGTGGTCATGCGAGTCGAGGCGACCGGGGATACGCTGCGGGCGAACGGACGTTTCTCCGTGAAACAGAGCGAGTTCGGCATCACACCGTATCGCGGTGGCCCGGCGGGGACGGTGAGAGTAGCCGATCGCGTCGAGTTCACCGTGGCGGCCGTGGCGATCCGCTCCCCCTCCCCCTCCCCCTAAAAAAACCAGACCCGGGGCTTACAACTCCCCGGGCTGGCGGTCGGGCGAAGTGGCCGTCACACTTCGGCCGCGACCCTTACATGATATTCTGCTCATTGTCGTACGACTGAGGCCGGCGGATGTTTCATCGGCCACGTCCCTTTGATGCACTCCCCCCGGCAAATGGTTGCATTTCCCCCTACCAGCGCTTTACCCGCCCCACGCGGGACAGCGTGATCGTTTCAGATCGCACCCCTCGTCGCAGGACCACCTTGGTGTTGGACAGCCCCCAAGCGAGCCCGATGGGGTCGAACACCACCACGGGGTTGGACACCTCCAGGGCCACCCCGTGCCGGTCCGGCCCGGGCCAGCGCTCGTGAGGAGCCCAGGAATCCCCCGACCAGCGGTCGATGCGCAAGGAATCCCGCGCGATGACCAAGCGGCGCCGGCCACCCTGCATGATGGCGGCGTAACGGGTCACGGCGACCGCCGTGGTGACGTCCTGGGCGGCAGTGTTGACCGCGATCCAGTCCAGCAAGCCCTGCAGGCGGGGGAGTGTGATGGCCGTCACGATGGCCAGAATCGCCAGCGCGACAGCGAGCTCGGTGAGTGTAAAGCCCCGGCGCATGGGGCCAATAGGGGGAGGGACGGCCTCCCGAGTGGCATCCGAACCGTGCGGCGAAAGGCAAGAAAACGCGAGATTTGCGGCCTAACGCGTCGCAATCGAAAACGCTATCTTCTGACCCGGCCGCGCGTTGCATCGAGGCATAACCCCTGCCCTGGCCCTGGCTGGGGACCACCAGCCAGTTTGACTGGGAGAGCAACCGGATGCCGGCGTCGCGCCTGAAATTCGAATCGTTACCGCACGCAATCTTCCTCCAACGGGTGTCGGGCCCGCAGGGCGCCACCTCGCTCGAGGCGCGCCTGGGCCAGGGCGCGTTCCTCGCGTTGCGGCTCGTCGATTTGCTCGCGCCGGACCGCCTGCAGGTTTCCGGTGACGCGTTCCACTATCAGTGGATCGCGACCGACCGGTTCTGTGCCGAGCTCCGGGCGGCGGCGCCCGAAGGCGCCCACGTGCACGGCATCGCCCAGAGCACTGCGGACGCCCACCGCGCGGGCGACATCCGGTTGATCGCGCCCGCGCTATTCGCGTATGCGCACTTCCTCGAGGAGGAGCTGCGCCTGGAGGAAGCGGTCGACGTCCTGACCACGCTGCTCGTGGTGGTGGCGAGCCGCTTGTCGGCCAAGGACGCGGTCGCGGCCCGGCTGCGGTTCGCGCGCGTACACCGCAAGCTCAATCGGTTCGACGAGGCCGAAACCGCGTACGCGGAAGCCGGCGAGATGGCGAGCGCGGCGGGAGATCGCTATTCGGCGCTGCTCAGCCGCATCGGTCGGGCCAACACGATCCTGGGCCGCGGCAACCTCGCGGAGGCCGAGCGGCAGCTCCGGGCGATCCTGGCAGATGCACACGCCGCGGGCGAACGGGACGCGGAAGCGCGCGCGGAGCACGGCGTTGGCGTAGCGCTGCACCAGATGGGGCAGGCTCCCGACGCTATTCCCTATGTTTGGCGCGCGTTCGAGTTGTACGACGAAGAGGCTTCCCGGATGCGCGCCCTCAGCGATGTCGGAGTAATGCTGTTGACCCTGGGCGATGCGGTCGGAGCAGAACGGGCGTTGTCAGAGGTCGTGCGCCGGGGAGGCTGTCACGACAGCACGACGAACGCGCTGATCGAGCTGATGCACGCGGCGTCGTACCGGCGCGATCACGTCGGGTTCGCGCGCTGGCGCGAGCGCTGCGAGGAGCACTTGCCGGACATGCCGCCCAACATGCTCGCGGACTTCTATCTGAAGCAGGGGATCGGACAGGCCAGGTTCAGACGGTTCCGGCGTGCCGATGAGCTCATGAAGCGGGCTCTCGAGGTCGCCGGCATGGCCGGGTTGCACGAGTTCGAGTTCCGGATCGAGCGGATCCGTGGTGGGCTAAACGATTGCGAGCAGGCGTTGACCGCCGAGGTCGAGACGACGGAAGCGACGGTGCAGACCACCGAGCTGCGCCAGGTTTCCGAGTCCCTGGCGCAGCTCGTTAGTTGAGCTGCGAGCCAGCTGGTTAGTGGCAGGTGTTGCTGTTCTGAATGTCGCAGCCGTGGCGAGGACCGGTAGCATCGGCACAGGCCACGGTGGACAGAGCGAACGCGACGACGAGTAACGCGAAGAGGGCGCGAATACGGGACATGTGACCTCCGCAACCGAGGTGTGGTGTTGGCGCAACAGGACATCACAACACTCGGTGCGGGCGCGTCCGTTTTTTAGGGCGTTTTTGCGGCATCGTAGGGCGGTTTTGCGACTTTTGGAGGTTTTAGGGGATTGATGCTCGTCCTAGCGGCCGTGCCGGACCTCCAGTTCCACAAGCTGCGCCGCACCGCCGGCGAGCGGTTCGGAGTCGTGCAGACGCTGACGTGGGACGACGTGCTGACGGTGATCCGGGGACGCCCGGTCGAGCTGGCCGTGGTGGACCCGCTGCTCTCAGGGGACGCGCGCTCACAGGAAATCGAGCGGCTGCGCGTGCTGTTTCCCTCGCTGCCGCTCATTCTCTACACCACGCTCACGCCCCGCACCGCCGGCGTGCTGCTGGCGCTCGGCCAGCGGGGCATCCAGCACGTCGTGTTCGCCAACTACGACGACCACCCCACCCGGTTGCGGGAGGTGCTGAGCCACGAGGAAGCGCGCTCCTCGTCGCGGCAGCTGCTCGACCAGCTCGCCGACGCGCTCGCCCCGCTGCCCAGTGAGCTGCGCTGGGTGCTGGAGGAGGCGCTGCGCGCGCCCGGGCAGGTCCAGACCGTGAGCCAGGTCGCGGTGCGCGCCCGCGTGGATCGGCGCACCTGTGAGCGCTGGTTCACCCGCGTCGGGCTACCGTCCCCCCGGCATTTCCTCTCGGCCGCGCGGGTGCTGTACGCGCATCGGCTGCTGCAGGACCCCGGGTTCACGATCGAAGACGTGGCGAAGCGGCTCGGGTACGCGCAGACCAAAACGCTGCAGCTGCACGCGCGCGCCTACCTCGGCCTCACAGCCGGTGAGATGCGGCTGTCACTCAGCCCGGACGAGGCGCTGGCGCGTGTGGTGCAGCGGTTCCTGACGCCCGCGAGCGCGCGGGCCTCGGTCTCATGAGCGGCCAGCCGCGCACCATCCTCGTCGTGGACGACGAGGCGCCGCTGCGCCGTGTGCTGGAGCGTTCGCTCACGCGCTCAGGGCATCGCGTGATCTCCGCGGGCAGCGCCGAGACGGCGTATCAGCTGCTGGGCTCCGCGCAGCCGGACGCGCTGCTCCTGGACATCCATCTTCCCACCATGTCGGGGCTGGCGCTGTACCTCGCCATCATCCACCGCTGGCCGGCACTCGAGGGGCGCATCGCGATCATGACGGGGGACGCGGAAGCGGAGGAGGTGCGGAGCTGGCTCGAGCGGCACCGCTGCACCGTGATTCGCAAGCCGTTCAACCTGCGCGACGTCACGGATTGGCTGACGGCAGTGTTTCGGCTCGCCGATGAGCGCGGGCGGGGAGGGGCCGAGGCGTGACCGGGGCACCGCATCACGAGCCGGTGCACGTGCTGCGGGAGTACCGCAATCTCGCGCCCTGGAATCTCCGCGACCTGGCGGCGCTGGTGGGCGCGATCCTCGACGCCTCGGCGATCACGCCGATCAACGCGGCCGCGCGCGCCCAGCCGAGCGAACGCACCATCCGCTTCTACGTGACCAAGGGCCTGGTGAGTCCCCCCGAAGGACGGGGCACGGCCGCGACCTACTCCTATCGTCACTTCCTCCAGCTGCTGTGGATCAAGCTCCGGCAGATGGAGGGAGCGACGCTGGCGGCGATCACCAAAGACATGCAGGACCAGACGGGCGACGTGCTGGAGCGACGGGCGGCGCAGGCGCTCGGCGCTTCGTTGCCGGTTCCGGACCAGCTGCCCCTCAAGAGCAAAGGCGCGCCGCCGCGCGGGAAGTCGGGACGGGCGTTGACCGCATGGATCGCGCGCGACGCCACCCGCGACCCCGAGACCGCGAGCTCCTGGCGCCGCATTCCCGTCGGACGGGGGGTCGAGCTCCACATCGAGACCGCCCACCCCCTGGCGCGGCTCGGGCCCGACGACCCGGCGGTCGCGGAGGCGGTGCGACAGGCGCTCGCGAAACTCCTGCCGCCCAACACCGCGTAGAGGAACTCACTTCGACCGGGAGCTCACATGGGGCCGCTCGTATTCCTGATCGTTCTCGTCGTGGTGGCAGCGTGGATTATCGCCGCGTACAACGGGCTCATCGCTCTCAAGAACCAGACGCTCAACGCGTTCAAGCAGATCGACGTCCAGCTCAAGCGCCGTCACGACCTGATTCCCAACCTCGTGAACGCCGTCCGCGGGGCGATGGACTTCGAGAAGTCCACCCTGGAGGCCGTGATCCAGGCCCGGAATCAGGCGGTCAAGGTCAACGCGACCGGTCCCGAGGGGATCAAGCAGATCAGCCAGGCGGAGAACGCCCTGTCGTCCGCGCTGCAGCGCCTGATGGTGGTCGTCGAGCAGTATCCGCAGCTCAAGGCCACGGGTAACATCGGGCAGCTCCAGGAGGAGCTGACGTCGACGGAAAACAAGGTCGCGTTCGCGCGCCAGTTGTACAACGACACGGCTACGCAGTACAACACCAAGCAGCAGCAATTCCCGACGAGCCTGGTGGCCGGGATCGCCAAAGCACAGCCAGCCGACCTGTGGACGATCGAAGATCAGGCTGAGAGGGCAGTGCCCCAGGTCGACCTCACGATGAAGCCGAAGGCGTGAGCGACGATACCTCGCTCAACCTCTTTCAACAACAGGAAGCCAATCGCCGGCGCACCGTCGTGCTCGTGGTTGGCTTCGTGGCGTTCTTCGCGTGGCTGGGGTTTGGCGGCGACTTCATCTATTACCTCTACACCCGCGACGCGCCGCGCTACGCCTATCACCACGCGTTTCCCTGGTTCGGCATCGTCCTCTCGCTCGCGGCCGCGGCGATCGCCTGGTACGCGTACCGCACCGGGCCCCAGAAGGTGCTCTGGTCGACCGGGGCCCGGGAGATCGTCGAGCCCCAGAGCGACAACGAGCGGCAGCTCGTCAACGTGGTGGAAGAGATGGCGATCGCCGCCGGCGTCCCCCGTCCGCGCATCTGGATCGTGGACGACCCCGATCCCAACGCGTTCGCGACCGGGACGGACCCCCTGCATTCGCACATCGCCGTGACGCAAGGGCTGCTCGATCTGTGCACGCGCGACGAGCTCCAGGCCGTCGTGGCCCATGAGCTGGGGCACGTCAAGAATCTCGACGTCCGTCTCATGACCATGCTCGCCGCGCTCGTCGGAGCGGTAGCCCTGATGCACGACGGGACGTACCGAGTGCTCCGCCCGGGCGGCGGGTCGAGCGAGGAGCGCAAGCCCGGCCCGCTCGTCCTCATCCTGCTCGCGGTGTGGATCGTCTCGTGGATCCTGGCCCCGATCATCGCCCAGCTGTTGGCGCTGGGCGTGAGCCGGAAACGGGAGTACCTGGCCGACGCGATGAGCGCCCAGTTCACCCGCAACCCGCTCGCGCTGGCGAGCGCGCTCCAGAAAATCGAGGGCGCCGAGGCCCCGACGACGCACATCAAGCGCGGTGCCGCGCACCTGTGTATCGCGGATCCCCTGGGCCGACGCCTGACGAGCCACGATGGCCTGTTCGCCGACGCGCTCGCGACGCACCCGCCCATGGCCAAGCGCATCGCGATCCTGCGGGGGATGGGCTATGCCCAGCTAAAACAGCAGGGGCGTTAAGCGGCGTTCAGCGCCCTCGGTCTGCTCGATCACGCAGCACAGCAGCTCCCGCACCACGAGCTCGCCCGTCACCAGCGCGCCCAGGCGAGCCGCGCAGCGCACGGCGGCGAGGGCGTCGTGGACGTCCGCGACCGCCGCCTCACGTCGTCGCGTGACGGGGTCCGGCATCCGATACGTGGGGGACACGACGGCAAGCTAGGGGTGGCCCGCAAGCGGCGCAGCACCCTTTTCTCCCGCGCGCCGTCGCTTTTTAGGCGAGCTCGGTCTCGAGCTTGAACAGCCGCCAGCCGGTCACCATCGCCCCGAGGAGCAGCACCGGCAGCACCTGCAGCCCCTGTAGTGCCAGCCCTGCGGCCACCGCCTGCTCCGGCGCCACCCCGAACGGCAGCAGGCCCACGACGAGCGCGGCCTGGGTCACGCCGACGTTGGCCGGCGTGGGACGTAGCAGCCCGCTCAGGTTCGCCGCGATGAGGGCGGTGAACGACGCGGCCAGAGACACGGGGACGTGGGTCGCGCGCAGCACCAGATGGTAGGTCGCCCATTGCGTCGCCCAGTTGTACAGGGCGAACAGCGTGGGCACGAACAACCTCCCCCCCCGTCCCATGGTCCGCAGCACGGCCAGACGGGCGGCCAGCGCCAGTGGGAGCTGCTCCGCGAGCCAGGACCACCCGCGCGCCCAGGCGAGCAGCAGCACCACGACGAGCGCCAGCCCCACGCCCACCTGCAGCGCGCGCAGCCACGGCTCGAGCTCGAGCAGGCTGGGCGCCATGACCAGAAACAGCGCCAAGGCCAGCGCTTCGGCCAGTCGGGTCCACACCACCGACGACACGGCGGCGGCGATCGGCACACCCGCTCGCTGTGCGATCACGTGCACACGCGCCGCCTCCCCGGCCACGGCGACCGACAGATCGTTCACCGCCGCCCCGACCAGGTTTGCCTCCTGGGCCTGGCGCCAGCTGTGCGGCGCCACCGGTTTCAGCACCAGGTGCCACCCCCATCCTTTGGCGACGAGCGACGAAAGGTTGGCCGCGAGTGCGACCGCGAGCAGCCACGGGTTGGCGCCGAGCAGCGCGGCGAACGTGACGCGCCAGGGAAACGCCGTGAAGAACTTGAGCGCGAAGCCGATACCCACCAGGGCCAGGAGCCACCACACCCAGCGCCAGCGGCGCGACATCAGGCGACGAGCTCCGCGAGCGAGCCGAACCTATAGCCGGCGGCGCGCGCATCGGCGATGATGCCCGGGAGGGCCGCCGCCGTCCGGCTCCGGTCGCCCTGCGGATCGTACCCGTCCCCGTCGTGCAACAGCACGATGGCGCCGGGGCGGAGCCGGGTGCGCACGCGCCGGCGGATCTCCTCCGCCGCCACGCGCGGATCCGAGTCCCACACGCCGAAGGTCCAGCCGAAGACGGTGTATCCCAGCCGACGCGTGGCGGACGCGATGAACGGATTGCGGTAGCCGTGCGGCGCGCGGAAGGCACGCGGCGCGCGCCCCGTAGTCTCGACGATCAGCGCGTGGGTGCGCTCGAGCTCCTCGCGGATGCGGGCCGGGCCGGCGAAGTGCAGCTTGCGGTGGCGGAGTGTGTGGTTGCCGATCTCATGCCCCGCCTGGGCGACACGGCGCGCGACCTGGGGAAAGCGCCGCACATGCTCGCCCACCAGAAAAAACGCCGCGGGGATGCCCTCGGCGGCGAGGGTCTGGAGGATCGGCTCGGTGGCTCCCGGGTTGGGCCCGTCGTCGAACGTGAGGTAGACCACCCGGCCGGCGCGCGACCCGCGGCCGATGACGCGCCCGAACAGCGGGCTATTGGGCTCGTAGGTGCCGTACGCCCAGGCGCCCAGCGCGGCGCCGAGCGCGGTGAGGGGCAGCGTCCACGCCATGGCGGGTCAAGATAAACACGAAGCCCCCGGGACGGCATAAGCTACCGCCCGGGGGCTCCGCACATCGGTTACCCGGAGCCGGGGGATTGCTCCCTCCGTTCTTCATCCTGCCGCCGCCGGTTGACTGATTCGTCGCTCGGTAGGGCGAACAGGAGCTCCGGCTTCCATCCCCAAGCAGCCTGGCCGGGCCGCAAGGTTCACCGATGTGAGTGCTGCGGGTCAGATCGGGTCGCGGACCGACCTTCCGCACTGCACGTCGAGGCACCACGTCGACGCGGATAGGGCACGCGACTGGCCCTATCTATCCGAGCCGGAGAGCCTGCTCCCGGATCGCCGGCCGCCTGAGCCCTTGTTTGCATCGGCGGTCTCCCCGGAATTTCCGCTCGGACCCGTCTTGAAGGCGTAGCTGAGACACCAGGTCCCGACCCTTCCCTCCAAGCCGCGTGGACAGCAATATAGGGGCCTCCTAAAACCGCGCAAGTGCCGATGTTTCTTCGGGTTAGCTCACTTCAGTGTGCATCGTATGTGGACGGTAAGCGCCGCCTGCGTCTACCATTGCCGCGACCGTCCACATGATGTGGAGTTGTGAATCAACAGAGAACGGAAGGTTGTGGAGGTTTTGAAGGTTGGTGGAGGTTGTGGAGGTCGCGTCGGGAGTAACCTCCCCAACCTCCAGAACCTCCAGAACCTTCACAACCTAGCTTTCCAGTCCCACTTCGCAGTACGTGTACGGTTCGTCGGCGTGGTGGGGGAGAAACAGGACGCCGGCGCCGCCGGTCGCGAACCAGCCCGTGAGCATGCGCGTGGACCCGGTTTCGCCGGCGGGCTCGGCGAACACCGCCTGCAGCCAGCGGCGGACGTGGCGCAGCTCGGGAGCGCGGCGACCGAGCATGGCGATGACGGCGCCGAGTCCGAGGCTGGCGCGGAGGAAGTGCGCGATGGCGTGCACGCGCTGCGCGAAAATGTACGCGCGCACGCCGGGTTCGTCGTACAGCAGCGTGCCTTCGTAGGGGTCGGCGGGAGGCGCGTCCATGCGGGGTCCGAGGTAGATGAACACCCGCTGATCGCCGTCCTTGCGCTCCACGACTGCCGCCGCGCTGTCGGCGCCGACGCGCGCGGCGTGCATCAGATCGTCGGCTGCGAGAATGCCGACCGCGACCGTCCACTCCAGGGCCGCGATGGCCTGGTCGAGCGGGCAGCCGACCGCGTCGTCGTAGGCGAGCAGACGCGGGGCTTCGCCGGCCCGCAGGAAGAAATGCGCCAGGGCGTCGGCGCGATCCTCGAACGTACGGGTCTGGCGCGAGGTTGCGGGAACGGTCATTGTGACATTATAACCATGGCTTCCCGTGACACCCAGAGGATCCTGATGCGCTGCCTGGCCGTGCTGCTCTGTTTCGCCGCGATCTCGCTCAGGGCGCAGTCGCCGGTCTCCGACTCGGCGCGGGCCGAGTCCACGCCGGCACCGCTGCCGCCCAGTCCCGAACAGAAACGTTTCCTGGACGGGCTCAAGACCGCGACGCGTGGCATCGCGCAAATCAAGGACGGCCTGGCGCGCGTCACGCGGGCGGGTGGACGCGACGCGGCGGCTCAGCGACGCGCGGGCCGGCTGCTCTCGGGACTGTGCGGCAGCAGTCGCGCGTTCATGAGACGCGGGCGTCCCCAGATGAGCCCCACCGTGTACGAGGATTCCGTGCAACTCAAGGCGAAGCGCCTCGTCACTCAGGTGGACTCGCTGATCAAGTACACGACGACGTGCGAGGACAGCGCCACGGTCGCTCCCGGCGCGACGGTCCTCGGGCTCGGGAAGCGCATGAAGAGCTATGACGCGGCGCTGCGCGATTTCCGCGTGGCGATCGGGCTGCCGGTCAAGGAAGACACCACGAAGACCACCCGGCGGCCTTAGATGGCTTGATACTGTCGTTATGGTGACGCCAGTGGAGACTCGAGGGCGCAACCGCCGCAGCGCCTGACATTTACTCTATTGACAGCGGTGCAGACCGCTCCTACCTTTGGCCCCGGTTCAAGCAATACGTGGCACCGTCACCGGTTTGTCTGCGCACCGCGAGGACCACTTGTCTCGCGGTTTTTGTTTGAGCCCGTCCCTGGTCGCGGT
Organism: Gemmatimonadales bacterium; assembly: GCA_036522815.1. Lineage (GTDB taxonomy): Bacteria > Gemmatimonadota > Gemmatimonadetes > Gemmatimonadales > GWC2-71-9 > AG41. The sequence continues at coordinate 21,128 of DATDFC010000133.1, forward strand.
GACCAAGGTCGAACATGTCCGGGGCAGTGCCCCTTAGTGCTGAGGTTCAAACGGTATGGCAAAGGGTAAGGTGAAGTGGTTCAACGACGCGAAGGGCTTTGGCTTTATCGCGCAGGAGTCGGGTCCCGATGTGTTCGTCCACTTCACGGCGATCCAGGCTGAGGGCTTCCGCAGTCTCGCCGAGGGCGATACGGTCGAATTCGAGGTCGCCCAGGGTCCGAAGGGCTTGCAGGCGCAGAACGTCCGCAAGGTCTGATCGAGCGGATCGCAGTTGCAACGGGTCCGGAGCTCCGCTCCGGGCCCGTTGGCGTTTCCGCGCCTTATATTGGGCCATGATTCCGCTTCGGGGCGCCGTGCTGGCCCTGCTCCTCCCCGCCCAGCTCGCCGGCCAGGTCATGGCGCCGGCGCTGCCGCCGCCGTACCGCGGCTTCACGCCCGGCATCAGCTATCGCGCGTTCGTGCAGCAGGCGCGGGCCCTCGCGGACAATGACGTGCTGCGCTGTCAGACCTCGCCCCGCACGGCGCAGATCATGGAGTGCGCCGTCCTGATCCGCGATCCCCGGGATGGGGCGCGGTTCTACTTGAGCGCCCACTTCATCGAGAGCGACGCCGACATGGTCGCCTTGTACGACTCGGCGGGGTTCGGCAACGCGCGTGGCGTGGCGCTGCTGGACCGTACCAAACGCGACCTCACGCGCGTCTTCGGAAGGCCTCACGTGCTCGGCGCCGGCGCCTGGCAATGGCGGTACGGCCGCCGTGTGGTGCGGCTCAGCTGGAGAGGGCGCGGCACGGCCCGCTGGGTGTCCATCACCCTCACCGACGGTGTCGTGATGGATCGGATCAGTCGCTACGCCAAGGCCGCCGCTAGCCGCCGGAAGCCGTAACCAGCCGCTCCGCCAGCTCCGACACGCCGCGCGTGCGGGCCCTTCCCAGCTGATCGAGCCAGCGCGGCGGGATGCCCGTCTCTCCGTCGCGGGCCCCCAGCAACGCTCCCGCCACCGCGGCGTTCGTATCCGTGTCGCCGCCCGCCTCGACGAGAAAGACGAGCGCCTCCTCGAGCGACGGCCGGTGTACGGCACACCAGAACGCGATTTCGACACAGTGAACGGCGTAGCCGAACTCGTTGGGCACGGCCAAGGGCAGGTCGCTCTCTTGCTCCCAGGGAACGCGCCGGATCGCCTCGACGAGCCCCCGCGGCGCCGCCCCCTGCAGGCGGTGCAACACCTCCTCGATGAAATACTGGTTGCCGTGGAGCAGCTCGCGCGCCGCGAGGTTCACGGCGGCCGCTCCCCAGGTGCAGCGCTCGTCGGCGTGCGTGATGGCCGCCTGCTGTGTCGACACGCGGATCAGCTTGTCGACGTTGCCATGGAAACGCAGTGCGACCGGGACACAGCGCATCACCGCGCCGTTGGAGGCGCTCGCCCCCGCGCTGCGCGCCTGGCGGCCGGCCTCGAACGGCTCGACGCCGCGCTCGATCAAGCGCAGCGCCCGCTGCGTGGTCAGTCCCACACCGCGCCCGTCGACCTTCATCCACTTCACCCACCGCCCCGCCACGTCGGCGGCGTCCAAGTCCCCTCGCTCCGCCAGTGACTCGGCCAGGAGCAGGGTCATGGCCGCGTCGTCGTCGAAGGGGGATCCCTTGGGAGGCGGCTGGAGGTCGCGCACGCCTTGCGGAAACGCCTGCCGAATCGCCGCCGCGCTGCCGAGCCGCTCGGTGGGCACACCGAGCTGATTGCCGACCACGAGCCCCAGCAGGGCGCCGCGGGCGCGCGTCAGCAGCCGGGCGTCAGGGGCGGCGGACGAATCTAGAATTCGAGCACCACGGCCCCGCCCGGCGGAGTCACGCGCCCCGCGAAGCCCTCCCGGTCCACGTGCGGCCCGGTATAGGGATGGGCGGTGTTGTAGGCGGCGACGGCGGAGTTGCGGTATAGCCGGTAGTAGCCGACATGGGCGCGCACGGCGCCGCGGGGGACGAGGCAGCCGCACCGGGTCGCCGCCGCCGTGCCCGGGTTCACTTCCAGGGTGATGTCCGACGCGCTGGTGTTGGTGATCAGTGGGGCGAAATAGCTCTGGCTGCCCACCGCCGCCGCGATGCGCGCGACGCGCCGCCCCCGCACACTCGTGAAGGGACCCAGCGCCCCCTCCATCGGCTCCCCCAGCGGTGGGTTGCCGGGGCGGAGCAGGCGCCAGCCGAGCCCCGTGTCGCGCCCGCGCGGGGCCCAGAGCCGGGCGGTGGCGTCGGGCCCGACCGTGTCGACCGGCGTCCCGTCGCGCAGGATCTCGACCGGCTCGACGAGGCTGTTCTGGACGAAGGCGGCCGCGGATCCGAGATAGCCGGCGCGGCGTGCCACGCCGCCCGCGACGACCAGCGCCAGCGCGCCCGCGGCCCACCAGCCGAGTCGCGCCGTACGGGAGCGCACGCTCCCCGAGCGCCGCACCTGCCGCTCGAGCGTGCGCGCCCCGACCAGTCCCGTCGCTCCCGACGCCCGTCCGCCCGCGAGCGCCGCCAGGACTTCGTCGGCGCTCTGGTAGCGTTCCTCGGGCTTCTTGGCGAGGCACTTCACGATCACGCTCGACAACCAGCGGGGGATCTTGGCGTTCACGTCGCTCGCCACCGGCACCGGATCAGCAAGGTGCTTGCCGACGATTTCGGCGCTCGAGGCGCCGTCGTAGGGGGGCGTCCCTGTCACCAGCTGATACAGCATGGCGCCGAACGCGTACAGATCGCTGCGCCCGTCGATATTCGGCTGGCCGAGGGCCTGCTCGGGGCTCATGTATTGCACCGTCCCGACCGTGAAGCCGGTGGCCGTCTTGGTGCCGCCCTCGCCCGAGCCGGGATCCAACAGCTTCGCGATCCCGAAATCCACGAGCAGGGCGCGGCCGGTTTTCGCCTCCAGCATCACGTTGTCCGGCTTGATGTCGCGATGCACCAGACCCTGGGCGTGGGCGTGCGCCAGCGCCTGTAGCACCGGTTCGGCCACCGCGAGCGCGGCCTCGGTGCCGTACGGACCCCGACGCCGCAGCGCGTCGGCGAGCGACTCTCCTTCGACGAACGGCATGACGTAATAGACGAGTCCGTCCCCATCACCCGTGAAGTGAATCGGCAGGATGGACGGATGCTGCAGCCGGGCCAGCGCTTTCGCTTCCTGGCGAAACCGCGCCAGCATGCCCGGCGTCCACGCGATCTCGGGGTGGAGCACCTTGCAGGCGAGCCGCCGGTCCAGATCCTTGTCCCACAGCTCGTACACCTCGGCGAACCCGCCCCGGCCCACCAGGCGTCGCACTTCGTACTTGGACCCGAGCCCGCGCGCCAGCCGCTCGGCGGTCGTCCTGATCGCGTTCCCCCTCTCCGGAACGGAGAGGGGGTCAGGGGGTGAGGCCCCCCTCTCCGGCACGGAGAGGGGGACAGAGGGCGAGGAGGGCGTGATCACGGTTGGTGAAGGCGTGCCGCAGCTGGGGCAGAACGCCGAGCCCGAGGGGATCTCCGCGCGGCACGAGGGACAAGTGAGCTGAGTCGTCACGGCTGGAAAGATTCGCGGTGAGGTCGCCCGGTGCAATGGCGACGGCGCGTAGGGGCGCACCCCTACATTACCATGGTCGAATGTTCATCCTCAGGATCGTAGTCGGTCTCGCGCTGGCATATGTCGCGCTGGTGATTCTGGCGTGGCGGTTCCAGGATCGGCTCGCCTTTCCGGCGCCGCGCGCTCCGCTTTCGGACCCGAAGCGCGTCGGCGTGGCGAACGGGGAGCAGCTCGAGGTGACGATGGAGGACGGGACGAGACTGGTGGGGTGGTATATGGACGCCTCGACCGCCCTCCACCGCCCTCCACCGTCTTCCCCCGCCCTTCTCTGGTTCTACGGCAACGGCGAGACCATCGCCGCGATCTGGCCCATCGTGCGCGAGTTTCAGCCGCCCGGGACGGCCGTGCTCGTCGTCGACTATCCGGGCTACGGCGAGAGCGCGGGCCGGGCGACCGAAGCGGGAATGTACGGCGCGGCGGACGCCGCCTATGCGGCGCTGGTCGCGCGGCCCGGCATCGATCCAGACCGCATCTATGTCTACGGTCGCTCGCTCGGCACCGCAGCCGCGACGTGGGTGGCCGCGCGTCATCGCGTGGCCGGCGTGATCCTCGAATCCCCCTTCACCAGTGCGGCCGCGATGGCGCGCCAGCACTATGCCCTGTTGCCGCGCTTTATCCTGCGCCTGTCGCTCGACAACCTCGGTCGCATGCGGCAGATCCGCTGCCCGGTGCTGGTGTTTCACGGCGACGCCGACCGCCTCGTGCCGACGGCGATGGGGAGGGATGTCGCGGCGGCCGCGGCGGGACCGGTCGAGCTGGTCCTGATCCACGGCGCGGGGCACAACGAGACGTACGACATCGGCGGGCGAGAGTACCGGAAGAAGCTCTGGGAGTTCGTGGCGGGAACATCGGCGGTCGGGCGGACAGGCGGTCGGCCGGACGGAAGGCCGTAGGCCACTGTCCGGCGGTCCGCCCGTCCGACCGTCCGCCCTAAATCACCACCACCTGATCGAACCGATCCCGCTGCTCGTCGAAATGGCGCTCCGCCTCGTCGAGGGCGCGCAGCACCGCCGGATCGTCGCCGTCCACGAACTTGGAGCTCTGGGCGACCCGCCCCGTGAGCCGGCGTACGGCCACGAGGGCCCGGGTCACCTCACAGCGGTCCACATCGGGGTCGGTGTGGCCGGTGACGAGCAGCTCCTCGAACAGCGGCAGCGTGCGCTCCTCGGCGAGGACATACAGCGACTCGAGGATCTTGGGGCCGAGGAAGCGTCGCAGCAGCTGGTCGCCGCGGATGCGGTGGAACAGGCGCTCCAGCACTGCGGCGTGCCCGGCGTAGAACCGCGCCGCTTCCACCGCGGCGGCGACGAACGCGTGGTGCGCTCCCGGCGTGACGAGATAGCGCTCGAACAGCGGCCAGGCGCCCTCCGGGTGACGCTGCGCGAGCGCGAGGAACGCGAAGTAGCGACGGCCGAGCGGAGCGGCGGTATCGGCGATGACGGTGCGCAGCCCCGCCACGCCCCAGCGCGCTCCGGCGAGCGCCGCGGCGGCGGCATGCTGCCAGCGCTCCAGCTCGGGAACGCGGAACGTCACCAGGTGCGGATCGAGAAACGAGCGGCAGCGCTCCAGCACGGCGAGCAGCCGGCGGTCCACGGCGTGCAAGGCCGGCTCGAGCGCCGCCCGGTTCTCCCGGCGGGCGAGCGCGAGCGCCTCCCACGCGACGCGGTCGAGGTGCGCCGCGTCCCACGCCCGCTCGAAGGCGGCGGCATCGGGAGCGGCCAGCAGAGGCTCGAGGGCGCCGGCAAACCGATAGAGCGCGCGCGACGGTTCCATTTGCATCAAGCTATCCGGCGGCGGCGTGCTCGCAAATCGCATTTGTCCACATGGATCTGGAAAACCGCGTGGAAACCGTGGGGGAATGTTGCGCTTCCCCCAGGCCAGCCTTAACCTTGCCCCGCACATCCTCACCCCGAGGGGTTCTGCGAACGTCCCTGGTCGTCGCCATCGCCGTGGTGCTCGCCGCGTGCTCCTCCCAGCCCGCCCACCCGGTCGCGATCGGGCTGGCGGGCCCCTTCTCCCAGACACGTGGCGCCTCGATGCTGCGGGCCGCCCAGTTGGCGGTGAACCAGATCAACGCCAGAGCCGGCGTGCGTGGCCGCCCCCTCGAGCTGCGCGTCGCCGACGACTCGGGGAGCGAAGACACGGCCGTGCGCGTGGCGGAGCGGCTGTACGCGGATCCGAGCGTCGTGGCGGTGGTGGGGCACCTCTCGTCCGGTCCGACGATCGCCGCCGCGCGCGTGTACGGCGGGGGCGCCGATCCGGTCGCGATGATCTCGCCGTCGGCGTCGAGCCCCGATCTGTCCGGGTTCAGTCCCTGGGTATTCCGCGTGTGCCCGAGCGACCTGCAGCACGGACCCGAGCTGGCGCACTTCGCCTGGCAGGCGCTGGGTGCGCGGCGGGCGGGCATCATCTACATCAACAACGACTACGGGCGCGGCGTCCGCGGCACGTTCGCCGCGGAGTTCACCCGCCTGGGCGGAGCCGTCGTAGAAGCAGATCCGTACGTCGCGACGACGCCGTCGCTCGAGCCGTACCTGTCCCGCATGCGGCGGGCCGGGATCGACGTGCTCCTCATTGCCGGTGAGCGGCCGGGGGCGGAGCTCGCCCTCCGGGAGATGGCCGCGCTCGGCATACACTGGCCGGTGCTCGGGGGCGATGCGCTCACCGGCATCGAGGCCGATGGGGCGCTCGCGGAAGGGGTGCGGATCTCGTCGGCCTATCTTCCCGACCGGCGGGACGAGCGCAACGCGGCGTTCGTGGCGGACTACGCCCGAGCCTACCCGGGGCTGCGCCCCGACCACCGCGGGGCCGGGGCCTATGACGCCGTGCTGCTCGTGGGGCGGGCGCTCGAGCGCGCTGGCGCCGATCGCCGGGCCGTGCGCGACTATCTGGCACGTGTCGGGGGGGCCCGGGAGCAATTCGAGGGTGTCACCGGCCGGATCGCGTTCGACGCCAACGGTGACGCTCGGGGGAAGTCGGTGGTGATCGGCGTCGTGCACGACGGCGCGCTGGTGACCCAGGCGGACCGGTAATGCGGAGTCCGCTCGCCACGATCCGCAACCGGATTCTGGTGGGTCTGGTCCTGCTCATGATGGGGCTGGTGGTCACGGCGATCGCCGGCGCGGCCACGCTCCGGCACATGCGCTACGCCGTGGCGGACGAGCTGGCCGCGCTGCGGGCGTCCATGGACGTGGGGAGCGGTCTCGTCAGTACCGTGCTCGAGGAGATCCGCGCGGCCGAGCAGTACCTCGCGACACCGGGTGCCGAAGCCCGACGGCTGTTTCAGACGACCGCCGACGACGCCTTCCAGTATGAGCGGCAGCTGGACGCCCTCAGCGGCCTCACCGCCGAAGATCGCCTCACGGTCAACCGCCTGAAGCAGCTGCACGCCACGATCGAGACCGAGTATTCGATCGCTCACGCGTTGAAGGACCTGGGGCGCGACCAGGAAGCGGTGGCGCAGGCCGCCGCGGTGCGGTCCCAGGCGACGGAGCTGACGCGGCTGGTGCGCGATCTGTCGCGGCGCCAGGCGCAGAAGGCGGCGCGCGCCGCGGAACGGCTGACGGCCGACGCCGCCGACCGGGAGCGCAAGCTGTGGGCGTTCGTCGTCGCCCTCGTGGTCGCGGGCGTGTTCCTGTCGCGCTACACCCTGCAGTCGGTGCAGGGCCCGCTCGCGCGGCTCGTGACCGCCGCGGAGCGGTTCGGGGCGGGCGACCTGCGGCCCGTCACGACCGGCGACATGCCCCGCGAATTCCGGGTGCTGGCCGACGCGATGCAGCACATGGGAGACCGGCTGCGCCGCATCGTGGGTGAGGTGATCACCGAGGCGGACCGGATCGCCGGCTCGGCGGGCGATCTGTCCGCCGTGAGCGAGCAGCTCGCCGCGTCCTCGAGCCAGGTGTCGACGGCGATGGTCGAGATCTCGAGCGGCGCGGATCAGCAACGGACCGCGCTCGGCTCCATGGGCACGGGACTCGACGAGCTGGGCAAGGCGACCGGAGACATGGCGGACGCGGCCGAGCGCGCCGCCAAGCTCGGCGAGGAGATCCGCGGCGTGGCCGAACGGCACCGCGGCGACGTGGCCGCCGCCGGCGGGGTGCTGCTCGACGTGCGGGAGGTGGTCCAGACCAGCTCACGGCAGATCGCGCAGCTCACCGAGCTCTCCGCCTCGATCGACGACTTCGTCGATCTCATCAAGCGCATCTCGTCGCAGACGAACCTGCTCGCCCTGAACGCCGCGATCGAGGCGGCGCGCGCCGGCGAGCACGGCCGCGGCTTTGCGGTCGTGGCCGAAGAAGTCCGCCAGCTGGCCGACGAATCGGCACGCGCGGCCGAGGAGGTGACGCGCACCACGGGCCTGATTCGCGAGCAGATGGAGGACGTCACCGCCACCATGGCCGCCGGCCAGGCGAAGGTGCGGGGGATCGAGTCCGTCGCGGAAGGGGCGGCGCATGCCCTCGGCGAGATCGCCACAGCCGTGGAGCTGGTGGAGCAGACGGCCGCGCGGGTCCGCATGGCAGCCCAGTCGAGCCGCGAGACCACCGCCCGCCTGCAGCAGCAGGCCCAACAGGTGTCGGGCCGGGCGACGGTGCACGCCAGTGGAGCGGAGCAGGTGACGGCCGCCGCCGAGCAGCAGGGCGCGTCGACCGAGCAGATGGCGGCCGCCGCCGGGAGCCTGCTGCAGGCGGCCGAGAAGCTGCACCAGCTGGTGCAGGGATTCCGGGTCTAGGGACGCCAGCTGGGCTGGAAGTCGTTCGACGAGCTGCCCGCATCCAGGCCGCGCACCGGCAGGCGAGCCGTCAAATACGTCGCCGCCGTCGTGCCGGCCGGAATCCGGTACACCATGAATCCGCCGTTTGGGCCCGCACCGACGAGCACGATCTCGGTCCCATCAGGGGACCAGTCGTGCCCCAGCTGGTTCGTGCTGATGTCGCAAAACTTTTCGCCCGTCACCTGCTGCTCGGCCGTGCCGTCGACCCGAATGCGCCAGTAGTCGATCGAGCAGCCACCGACGTTGCGCAAAAACAAGACTTGCGATCCGTCGGGCGACACAATCGGGCGGGAATCCGAATCGACTCCGCGCGTGAGCTGGCGGAACCCCGTGCCGTCCGCATTGATGGCGTACAGCTTGCTCGTGAACAGCGTGTCGCTCGCGCTGAACACGATCACGTCGCCTCGCGGCGACCATTCGACCTCCTGAATCTGCAGCACACCGGTGCCGGCATCGAGCGGCGAGGGCGTGAGCTGGGTGACCACCGTACCGTCGAAGTTCGCGACGTACAGGGCACTCGTCATGGTCTGGCGCAGCGTCACGCTGTCGAACGCGAACACGCTGTCGAGTGGGAACGCCAGCCGATCGGGATTGCGCGGGTCCCAGGCGAAGGCGCCAGAGCCAGTCGATCGCGTCGGCACGACGTCGACGAACATGCGGCGCGGCGTCTGCGACAACAGGGAGATCGGCCCCGTCGCGTTCGCGATCACGCACACGTTGGAGCCGCATTGGTACGCGAGGTGCAGGCCGTTGGGGCTCCAGCGGGGCCGATTGGCGGCCACCGTGTCGCTCACGACCAGCGCATCGGTGTCGCCGGCCCAGCGGGACACCCACAGCTGCTGCTGCGTCCCGGGGTTGAACGTGTAGGCCACACGCTGCCGGTCGGGTGAATACCGCGGGTTTACGTCGCCCGTCGCCCCGTTCGCGCTGATCCGGAACCGCCCCGTGCCGTTGGTGTTGTGACAAAACACTCCGCTCGAGGCGCCTGCGGCGGAATCGCCGGCGAACAGCACCGCGGCGATCGTGACGGGAGCCGTCACCTCGAGCCGCAGCGTGTCGGACGAGCCGGGAATATCCGCCGCCGCACGGGCGGGCCCGCACGATGTCCCCGATAACGCCGTGACCGTGAGGTCGCTCGCCAGGCCGATGAGCCCTGGCGTGACGTCCGTGACCTTCACGGGCACACCGGGCACGGGATTGCCCAGTACGTCCTGGATGAGCGTCGTCATCAGTACGGCCCCCGCCTGCTTGAGCGTGAAGCCCTGCGGCCCCACGCTGATCAGGCAGCCGACTCCGAGCGCACATGGCCCCACGTACGTGACCGGGACCGAGTCGACGGGCGCGGCGCCGCTGGGCCGCACGGTCACGATATCGGAGCCGCTATACAGTACGGCGCTGTCGCTCGAGCGGTAGCCTTCGAGGACGACCTGATACGTCTCTGCCGACCCGATGACGGGCACGCGGACAGTCAGCGTGGCATTTCCCGCGACGTCGACCGGTACGGTGGTGTCGACGACGGCGCCTCCCCCGACCGCGCTCGCCCCCACCGCGGGCGTGACGGTGACGTGGAGTCGGTCGAGGTCGTCGAACAGCACCGTAGTGCCACCACTCCCTGGGCCGGGGCTCACCACGGGCACGATCACCAGCCCCGGCCGCCCGAGACCGGGACCCGCCCACTCGGCACACCCGAGCGCGGCGCCCAGTGCCGTCGCGGCGACCCAGCCCAGCAGCCTCACCGCGCCCACTCCAGCAGTACCAGGGCCCGCGGGCCCACGAGTGGCACCGAGCTGCCGTTGTCCGCCAGACGGCCGATCGCCACCTGGCCTTGCACCAGCAGGGCGACCGCGCCGCCCAGTCGGTAGCGCAGGTCGATGCCGGGACGCACCAGCCAGCCCAGCAATGCGAGGCTTCCGGTCGCGGGTCCGACCAGCTCGTGACGGATCTCGACGGTGGGCGCGAGGTTCAGCGCCGGCGAGAGCGGCCGGTCGAGCCGGGCGCCCAGCCCGAGCACGTTGCCGCGCGGCACCTGGACGACGGTCGAGTCGGAGCCGCCGGAGCGGAAGCGATAGCGGTCGTATGCGTAGAGCGACAAGCTGCCCCGCCCCGCTGGCAGGCTCAACGCCGCGTAGAGCAGCAGACGGCCGCCGGTGACGCTGCGCGAGCCGGCGATGACCGTGTCCGCGCCGCTCGCCGCGTACACCGCGGCGCCGCGGAAATAGCCACCCCCCCCACCGCCCAGCGGCCCCTCCACGCCCAGGCGGACACGCCCTTCACCGCCCGGCTCGAGCTCGCCGCTCGCCACCACCGGGGTGTAGCTCGCATGCCAGCGATAGCTCCCGCCGACGCCGCCCGCCCAACGCTCGCCCAGCTTGAACGCCGTGGCGAAGCCGCCGGTGACACCGCCGCCCGTACCGAACGTGGGCGTGGTGAAATTGAGCAGCTCGGTGCCGAGGGCGCTGAGCACCGGGACGTCCGTGGAGTCCACGGCTTTCTTTCCCGTGGGCAGCGTACCGACGAGCGACACGATCAGATGACCCGTCACCGCCCCCCAACTCATGCGGACGTCGGTGTCGGTCGTGCCGCCGACCTGGAGCGTCCCGCTGGTAGTCGTGGCCGTGGCATGCGCGTACCCGCTCGACAGGTCGAGCGTGACGCGGGGACCGAACCGGTGGGACAGCGTCACGGGGACGGTCCATTCGACGATGTGGTCAAAGGCGAAGCCGGACCCGAAGTGATAACCGTCGAGTACGACGCCGGTGCGCGCCGTGGTGCCGGGGGGGGCGGGGGCAGCGGCGGGCTCCTGCGCCGCGAGCCGCACCGCGACGCAGCTCAAGAGCAGCAGGCGTTTCACTACGGGCGCCTGAAGATGATGACGATGCCGCTCGTGACGGATACGATCGACGGCAGCCCGAGAGCTTCGGGTGTGAGGTGACGCTCGATAGTGGGCGTGCCCGAGGGCGCCCCGCCCGCCTGGGCGATCACGTCGCCCGTGGCCGGCACGACGTCCAGCGTCGTGGTGGTGAGCAGCCCACCCGCCGCCCCCCCTCCCACCTCGGACGGCGCCGTGATCGGTTCAAAAGACTGGACAACGCTCACGATGCCCCCCCCCGCCCCCGCCTGCTGCACGGCCGGCGTGGCGGCGGCGGTCTCCTGCCCCTGGCGCGCCGCCTGGAAGCTCGGGTCGGCCCGTGCGGCCGCCCCGAAGTTGCGCGCCGCCGCGTCGTAATCGCCCCGATCCAGGTCGTCGAGCGCCCGGCTGTAGGCCAGAAACGCCGCGAGGCTCTTGGGCCCCTGTCGCAGGATCTCCTGCCGCTCGGCTTCGGTGAGCGCGATCCCGAGCTGGCCGGCGAGGTCGAACACCACCTGTTTTTCGAGCGCGAGCAGCTGCCGGAACGGGCCGGTCACCTGACCCACGGGTCGTACCACGCCGGCACCCGTCACGACCGTGGCGGAGATCTGCATCGTGGCGGCCTCCGTAGTCGGGATGGTCGCGGTCCCCTGCACCATCCGCTCCGCCCGCAGCAGGCGGCCGACGCGCGCCGCGGTCGCCGGATCGGTCCGCTCGCTCTGACCGACCTTGAGCTCGTCGAGCAGCATGCCGATCTGCAGACGTTCTAGCAGCCGGATCGTACGCACGTGGGCGAGGTCGCTGGTGATGAGCTCGGCGAGCCCGCGCGAGAGCGGCTGCACGCTCGAGTCACCGGCGATCACGAGCGGCAGCACCGCCACGGTCGCCGCCTCGGGCTGCTGCTGCGCCAGCTCCGCTTCTCGCGCCAGCGCCTGCCGCGCCGTCTGCTCCGCGGCGCTCCGGAGCGCGAGCTGCGCCCTGGCCCGCAGGGCGCCCACGCCCCGAACGCCGGGATGCGCGGCGGCGAAGCCGTCATACGTCGCGATGGCGTCGTCGAAGCGACCCGCCTGCTCCTGGCACGCACCGCGTACCAGTGGTCCCCGCACGTCGGCGGGAGCGACCGCTTGCGCGGCGGCGACCACGACCGCGGCGGTGTCGCAGCGCCCGGCTGCGGCGAGCTGGGCGGCGAGATGAAAGCGATCGGTTGGGGTGACCGAGGTGGTGCGGGGCGTCCGGGCACAGGCGCCGGCCACGACCACGCACACCAGGCGCGGGAGCTGCCGCCGATTCACCGGCGCGACTTCTTCTTGGTGGCGGGTTTCTTCTTGGCGGCTGGTTTGGGCCGGGGGGTGCTCTTGGGGGGCCTGCGCTTGAGCGCGCCCTGGACGTCGGCGAGGACGCGGTCGCCTTCCTCTGGTCCGATCAGGCCGCGACGGACGGCGTACCGGATCAGCTCTTCGGCATCGTCGACGGTGAACTCGCCCAAGCCGGCGGCCCCGCGGATCGCTTTGACCAGCGCGTCCGCCACGGGGCTGCGCAGCACACTCGCGATGCCGGGGAGGGCCTCGAGCAGCGACGAGATCTGCGACCCGCCGAGCTCAGCTGGGGGGGGCATCGAACGCGCTGCTCCGGCGCTGAAGGTCGCGCCAAGCTACACGAACCCCTCTAGACCGTCAAGGATTTTCGCCGGATTTTCCCGGGAACTGGGCCTGTGACGCGCGGTTACGACGCTGGCGCAACGCCTGCACCAGCCCGCCGGGAGCCCGGCGCGAGATCGTCAGATCGGAGTGCGACAACAGCTCGCCCAAGACGCTCCGGGTCTTGGCGTCGAGCGGCATGCCGAAGTGCAGGTCGAGCTGGTACTCGGCGTGATCGGCGCCCTGGCCGGTGAGCGTGAAGCCCTGAGGGTCGGGTCGAGCCGCGTCTACTTCGATCTCGGCTAAAGGCTCGTACTTTGTGCCGTCCATCTCCATCCTGGCGGAACCTCCGCTCTGAGTGAGAGATACCCCCCCAGGAAAGGCTGTCAAGCAGGCCCAAATCCGCTCGTTGGAAGCCCTTCCAGGGGTGGCTAGATTCCGAGGTTGGAGGCGTAAGTACAGCCGTGGGACGACGTGGCATAAAGGAATACCGGGCGCCAGAGGCCCTGGCGCTGATCGCGGCGGACCGCGAGCATGTGCCCCTGGTCTGCCCCTCGTGCGGGACGCGTTCGATCGTGCGCGCGCCCCGGCGCCGCGGCGGCAACAAGCTCGGGGCGCTCGCGCCGGAGCGGGTGACGCTGACCTGCCAGGGCTGCGGTCGGCACGCGTCCTACATCGAGCGGGGCCGGGAGCCCCCGCGGGACGAGACCATGGATCCGCACGCCGTGCGGGCGTAGGACGAGGAGGGCAACAGGGTGGCGGGCGACGCGATACAAATGATGGGCACCGTCACCGAGGTGCTTCCCAATACGACCTTCCGGGTGAAGCTAGAGAACGGGCATGAGGTGCTGGCGTACGTCAGCGGAAAAATGCGTAAGAATTATATCCGGATTCTCCAGGGCGACCGGGTGGCGGTGGATCTCTCTCCCTACGATCTTACGCGCGGCAGGATAACCTACCGGTACAAATAAAAAGCGTCACGCGAAGACGTCACGCGAGAGCGTAGCACAAAGACGTCACGCAGAAACGAAAGAGGCCGGGTTTCCCCGGCCTCTCGACGTCTCTACTGGACGCTTCCGCGAGACGCCTCTGCGCGACGTTCTCGCTCGACGCCGTTAGAAGAAGAGCATGAACCCGGCGGCCACGTCCGTCTGCTTGGCCCCGTGCGGCAGGGTCCCCAAGATCGGACCGAGTGAATTGCCGGTCGTACCTTCCTCGGTGCCTTCCAGCACGAACTTCAACGACTTCGTCCACTGGTGGTAGACACCGAGGGTGTACGCGTAGTTATTCGACCGAACGTTGCCGTTGCCGTCGCCGTTAGGCGCAGCCGTTTCGTTGTTCTTCAAACGACTGAAGCCCCAGCTGAAGCCCACGTTGGTCTTGGGAGAGACTTTGTACATGAGTTGGGCGTAGCCGCCGTCAGATGACCTCAGCTCCGGCGACGTAGCGGCGCCGGTTCCAGCGACCTCGCCGCCCGAGAACATTAGAGTCGTCCCGAGGCCCTTGCCGATGTAACCGTTGACGACGAGTGTGAGGTCCGAGAAACCCGCCTTGATCCCGGCGGTGCCGCCAAACGAGCTGACGGAGTTACCCCCCGTGGGCGCGTTCTTCGTGGACTGCCACAATCCGCCGACCCAGAGCATGTAATTGTTCCTACCGGATCTCTGATTGTAGGTAAACTCGGCCTCGACCCGCGGAATCGTCGTGAAGGCGTACGCGCCGGCTCCGGCTGCCAGGTCACTCGGCTGGAAGATGCCCACGCTGAGCTGCGACCGCCCCGGCTTCGTGCTGTACGTCACCTGGGCGTTGAAGTTGGGATAGATGTAGCCAAACCCGATGCGGCCGAGAGTCGTTCCGGGGCTCTGCCCCTGGTTGATACCGACCGCGCCGACGCCGAACAGCGTCATGTCATTGAGGATGTTCTGGCGCCCGAATAGACCGAGCTCCCGGCCGGCGAGGATCTGCGAGCCGTCTTTCAAGCCAAGCGTCAGATACACCTGACGCATGTCGATGGCAGCGCCCGACTGCACGCTGAACTGGTCGTGAACCCCGGCGTTCTGAATCTGTGGCGCGAACCCGAAGTGGATGCCGAGGGTCATCCCCGCCTCTTTACCCTTGGCATCGAACGTGGCGAAGGTCGGGAGCAGTCCGGTCCGGATGCTCGAGTTCGCCGCGTCTCCTGCGATCGTGTTCGCCTTGGTGAAGCTCCAGAAAGCGTTGACGTTCCCCGCGAAGGAGAACGACCAGCCATTCGACATCTGCATCGTCAGGCCTTGCGCCCTGGCCGTCGCGGTGACGCCGAGCGCGAGACCCAACAACAGCAACGTGAGACGCTTCATACGAGAACCCCTCCTTGGGAGTTAGCCTGCTTGTTGCCTGCTCGTCTGGCTTCTCACCTACGCCTGTGGTGTGACTGACTGATTAGGAAAAGCGGAGCCCACCTCCTCTTGAAAGCGGGTGGCCGCCGGGGACGGCGTCCGGAGTGCTCCCGAGATCCCAAGGCGAGCCCACCCTGCGGCCGCCCCTGGCCCAGAATCCCGCAAAATATTGGGTATGACCCCCCCCTAAATGCAATAGCGGGCTGGTTTTCGGCCGCAACTTGCCCTGCGGGAAGGGGATGGGAGCGGGCTCCCAGCGGGGCCTCCCGGCGCGACTGCGTCTTTTTGCCGCACAGGGAGGCCCCGCTGGGGGCCCGCCAGCAACAGTCTTACGGCTTCGGCAACCCGAAGATGAAGACCGAATTACCCAGCGGATAGCTGATCTGGAAGTTCCCGCCAGCGGCCACCGCCACGAACTCCTCGCCGTCCAGCTCGAACACCGATGGCGCGGCGTTGGCGCCGGCGCCGCAGTTGAACTTCCACAGCACCGCGCCGGTCTTGGCATCGTACGCCTTGAACCAGCCGTTGCCCTCGCCCGTGAACACGAGCCCGCCCGCCGTGGCGGTCGCGCCGCCCATCATCGGCAGCTCGGTTTTCACGGTCCACGCGATCTTGCCGGTGTTCAGGTCGATCGCGTTCACGTTGCCGTACTCACCCGAGTAGCCGCCCTTGTCGTCCGGGACTCGCACGAACGCGCTGCCGAGCCACAACCGGCCCTTCTCCCAGGGCGCGTAATGGACCTTGTAGTGCATCGGCTGGTGCAGGCCCACCGTGTAGGCATAGCCCAGATCCGGGTGCACGGCGATGGGAGACCACTCCTCGCCCCCGTTCGCCCCCGGCAGCATGAACACGCCCTCGGCCGTCGGCTGCGAGTACATGTTCTGCTGCGGCACGAATGCCTGCGAGCGACGGATCAGCTTGCCGGTGGCGGCGTCGAGCACGTACACGAAGCCGGTCTTGCCCGCTTCCACCACGGCCTTCTTCCCGGCCACCATGGCGATCACGGGCGGGCTCACCGCGTCCAGGTCCCATACGTCGTGCGGCACTTCCTGGTATCCCCACTTGAACTTGCCGTTGGTGGCGTCGATCGCGACGACCGATTCGGTCCAGCGGTTGTCGCCGGGGCGGACCGAGCCGTCCAGATCGGGCGACGGGTTGCCGATCGCGACGTACAGCGTCTTCGTGGCGTCGTCGTAGGCCGGCGTCATCCACACCGAGCCGCCGCCGGTCTTCCAGGCGTCGGCGTACTTGGCGGAATCGGCCCGCTCCTTCGCGATGTCGCGCTTCAGGTCGTCGCCCTCGGGGGTGGTCTTGGAGAATGGGCCCCACCAGCCGCCTTCCTCGGGTGACGGCAACGTATACCAGGTCCACACCGGTGCACCGCTCGCGGCGTTGAAGGCCTTCACGTAGCCGCGGATGCCGTACTCGGCGCCGGAGGTCCCGATGATCACGTTGTCGCCGATCACGAGCGGCGCCATGGTCTCCGTGTAGCCCGCCTCGGGCCCGTCGCCCACCTTGACGGCCCACTTCTCCTTGCCGGTGGCGGCGTCGAGCGCCACGAGCTCGTCGTCGAGCGTGCCCACGAACACCGACCCGCCGGAGACCGCCACGCCGCGGTTGTTGGGGCCGCAGCAGGCGGTCGACACGGGACCGTTCTTGTGCGTGTACTCCCACAACATTTTCTGGGTGCGCAGGTCGAAGGCGCGCACGATGTTGTTGGGCGTCGCCGGCGACGTGATGTACATGGTGCCGTTCACCACGATCGGGGTGGTCTCGAAGCTCCCCAGCGTGGTCGAGCCGTGGGTGTACACCGCCCGCGCCACCAGGCGCTTGACATTCGTGGTGTTGATCGTCTTGAGCGGGGAGAAGCGGTTGTTCCAGTAGTTGTGGCCGTACATCAGCCAGTCGCCGCTCGCCGCGGCGGTGCGCAGCATCTCGTTCGTCACGACCGCGGCGGCCGGGGGAGACGAGCCCGGATTCGAGACCCCTCCCGACCCCTGCCCGCACAGCGGTGCCGCGACGAGCGCCGCGACCAATGGCATCGCGGACCATCGAGCCCGATACGTCATACCCACCTCCGTTGAAAGACGCTACGACTATTCCCCGGCACCAAGCGCGAATCCCACGTACATGTTCCGGCCGGGAGCGGGCTCATAATAGCGCCCCGCCGTCGCGTTGATAACCACCGACCCGACGTACGCCCGGTTGAACACGTTGTTGAAGCCCATGAAGGGGTTAAACCGCATGCCGCCCGAGCTCCCGCCCCATCCCAGCCGCAGGTTGGTCGTCCACCAGGGGCTCGTGGAGGCGTTGGCCGCGTCGCTCACCAGGTAGCCCGAGGAATGCGTCTCCTCGAGCTCCCCCCATAGGCCGCCGGCCGACGCCGGGTGCGCCTTCAGCACGAAGTGCAGCCAGTGCTGCGGGATGCCGGGAATGGGGCGTCCGTCGAGCACGCGGGCTCCCAGCGAATAATCCGTATAGCGAAAATCGGAGTAGGTCCAGGCCGTGAGGAGGTTCATCCCGGGTGCGAGCTCCAAGTCGGCGCTCAGCTCGACGCCGCGGTGGCGGGAGCGGCCGGCGTTTTGATAATAGACCCGCCCGTTCGTGTCCGCCGGCACCGGGAACGAGATGAGCTCGTCGCGCACTCGGGCGTCGAATAGCGCCACGGCGTACTTCACCCGTCCCGCCACGTCGCCGCGTACGCCCACTTCATAGTTGGTGGCCTGCTGCGGCCGCAGCGTCGGATTGAAGCCGCCCGCCGAATCGGGCCGGTTGGTCAGCTCCGTCGTGGTGGGCGTCTCGAACGACGTGCCGACGTTGCCGTACAGCGTCAGCGCGTCGGACGGCGTGACCGCGACGCCGACCGAGCCGGATAGCGCGCTCATCAAGCGGCGCCCCGAGTCGTCCGGGTTGGTGGCGGTGATCAGCCGATCGTCGGCCTGAAAGTTCACCCAGTCGTAGCGCAGTCCCCCCGTGACCGACACATGAGGAGCGACCTGCAGGGCGCTCTGCACGAACGGGCCCACTTCGGTGACGTGCTCGAGCTGGTCGAGCAGGCGCGCGCTGGTCGGCTGGCCGGCGTTGTTGCCGAAGTTCTTGCGGTCGTCGCGTTGACGCTGGAAGTCGAGCCCCGCCGTCAGGCGGTGCTGCAGCGAGCCGAGCGGTACGGGACGGCTGATCGTGACGCGGGCACCGTAGTCGAGGCGGTCCAGGTCGATGTAGGCGAAGGTCTGGGGATTCTTCAGGTTCCGCACGATGCCGAACAGCGTGAACGAGGCGTCGCCGCCGCCCGGCAGCTGGTGTTGAATGGTCACGCCACCCTGGCCCTGGGTGACGTCTTTGCCCGCCACTCTCGCGAGGTTGATGGCGGCCGCGGAGTCGGGATTCTTCGCCCTTTCCGCCGCGGTGAGCGCGCCGGGATTGTCGGCGCGGGGATCCCAGCCCACGTTCGCCGTGGCCGCGAGCGACCAGCCGGCGGCGAGTGGAAAGCGCCAGCGCGTGTTCAGGTTCCGCAGGTCGGCGCTCGAGTGCTGGCGTTGACCCGTGTAGTCGAGTCGCGACGCCGTCACCATCCCGCTTCCCGCGCCGAGCCGGAATGCCGTGCTCGACTGCCACTTGCTCCAGTTGCGGGCGAGGTCCCGATCGAAGGTGCCGAACAGCACGCGCGCGTCCTCCCGCACGCCCTGAGGCGGCGTCGGATCGGTCCAGATACTGATCACCCCGCCCGTCGCGTTGCCGAACAGCGCCGACGACGACCCGCGCAGCACCTCGATCCGGTCGGTCTCCCCCAGCTCCAGGTTCGTGAGCTGCCCCGTTCCGTCGGGGAGGGTTTGCGGGATCCCGTCCACCAGCACTTTGATGCCCCGCACGGCGAACTGCGCGCGCGCCCCGAAGCCGCGGATCGAAATGCGTTGATCGACGGAGAAATTGTAGCGGTTCGCCGCGTACACGCCGGCCACCGAGACGAGCGCCTCATCGAGCCCCCACGTGGGTCGCGCCTGGCTGATGGCCGCCTTTTCGACGAGCTGCACCGCCTGCGGGATGCGATTGATGGGCGGGTTAGTACGGGTCACGGAGACCACGGCTGGGGGCAGCGTGTACACCTTCAGGCTGTCCGTGGGCTGCGGCGGACGGCCGGTCGTGTCGCGCTGCTGGGCGATCCCCGCGGCAGGAACCGCATGGCAGAGCGCGGCGAGCAGCGCGACTCGCGGGAGGCGATCGAGCGCCGTCATGGGAGTGCGGGGTTTTAACGGGCCGCCGCGCGGGCGTCAAGGGACAAGCGTGCGTGCGCTACGGCACCGGCCTGGGCGGATCGCCGCGCGTGAAGAGGAGCGCCGCGCGCCGCCCCTCACGATTCGTCTGGACGATATTGATCTGGTCCGCATACAGCTCGAACAGCACTGCGACCCGAACCCGCAGCCCGCCAGCGGCGGGTGCGGTGCCACGCAGACACAGCCATACCACGCCGTCCGAGCGTCGCAGTCCGCACCACGCGAGCCGTACCGCACGGCCGGTGCGATCGGCGAGCGTAACCGTAGATCGCACGTAGCGCGAGGCCGCCGAGTCCGAAACGTCGCCTCCCAGCGCCGCACGCAGGTCGTCGCTGAACGCGCGCACCGTCAGCTGCACGCTGCCGTCGGCGCCCCGGAGCTCGATCTGCGTGAGCGTGGTGTGCAGCGGATGCGCGGCGAGCGCGGCAAGAACGCCGAGGAGTGCGCGCATTCTAGAACGGATTGCGCTCGACCGCCCAGCGCGCCGCGATCAGCGCCGCCGCGGCGGACACGGCGACGACGCGCCACCGGAGCACGCTCGGTCCGCGGCGCGTGGCCGTCAGCGCCAGCAGGCGATCGAGCGCCGCCAGCGCGACGGCGGCGAGCACCAGGACCACCACCTGGCCCAGCTCGATCCCGACGTTGAATCCGAACAGCGGCAGCGCGATGCGATCGACGAACAGGCTCCGCAGATAGCTCGCGAAGCCCGCGCCATGCACCAGCCCGAATCCGGCGGCCAGCACCGGCCGGTAGCCGCCGCGCCACCCGCTCCGGCGCTGCTCGCGCACGACGAGGTTCTCGATGCACGTGGCCACGATGGTCAGGGGGATGAGGAACTCGACCAGGCGGGGGGACAGGACGAGCGCGCCCGTTACGGCGAGCGCCAGCGTGACCGAATGACCCACGGTGAACGCGCTCACCACCCACAAGGCGTCCCGCCAGTCGCGCACCCGATAAATAGCCGCGAGCGCGAGCAGGAACAGGATGTGGTCCAGGGCCTCCACATCCACGATGTGGCGGAACCCGAGCGCGACGAACGCGGCGAGCTCGTTCACGGCGCCTGATCCAAGGCGGCGGCGATGGCCGCGGCGTGCGCCCGCAGCTGCGGGTCGTCGGTGCCCAGCGCGAGCGCGCGATCCATCGCCGCCCGCGCCTCGCCGTCGCGGTGCGCGCGGTGCAGTGCCCAGGCCAGCAGGTCGTAGCCGTAAACGTCCCGCCGCGTGCGGAGCTCCGCCCGCACCCGGTCGAGCACCTCGGGGACGCGCCGGTCGTGATCCAGGAGAAACAAGCTCCACGCGCGGTGCCACTGGCCGGGCTGGCCCGCGACGGCGACCTCCATCGCATGCGCGTACTGGGCGGCCGCACCCGAGTCGCCCAGGGCCTGATAGGCGTCACTGATCAGGCCGAACGTGGCGGGATCGGGCACCGCCGCGATGGCATCCTCGCCATACGCGATGGCGCGACGCCAGCGGCCGCGCGCCGCTTCCAGGCGCGCCAGCGCGGCCAAGAGCCGGTAGTCCCCGGGCCGCACCGCCAGCCCGGCGCGGAGCGCCCACCCAGCGTCCTCCAGCCGGCCGTGACGCAACGCCAGGTCGCCGACCCGGAAGTGAAACCATGCCAGCTGCTCGGCCGGCAGATCGGCCCGGCCGCGGGCGTCCGTCAGCGCTTGCTCGAGGAGCCGACGGGCCAGGTCGGTGCGGCCGGTGAGCTCGGCCCAGCGCGCCAGCCGCGTCGCGACCGCGAGATCGTGCCGGGCGGGCCACACCGAATCGAACAGGGCACGGGCTTCCCCGTACCGGCCCAGCTCGAGGTCGATCTCGGCGAGCCCCGCCTGATGCCGCGGCACGCCCGGCTCCCGGGCCGCCAGCGCCCGCGCGGCGGCGCGCGCCTCGACAAAGCGATGCTGTGCCAGCAGCGCGGCCGTGAGCGTGCCGTAGGTGTTCGCGTTATGGGCGACGCGCAACGCGAGCGAGCGGCGCGCCAACCGCTCGGCGCGCTGATAGTCGCCGAAATCGCCGGTCTCGCGCCCGCGCTGCAGGTAGAGCGCCGCCAGCCGGGCCCGGTCGGTCGCGCCGATCGGGTCGGCCGCCACTCGCCGCTCGAAGAACACGATATCGGCGTCGCGGTGAGCGGCGGCCGGCACTCCCCCGTCCGCGGCCGCTGCGCCCGGGGCGGCGCCACTCCGTACCAGCGCCGTCACCAGCGTGACGACCTGCCAGGGAGAGGCCTTCACGGCAGGTGCGGCGCCGCGAGATACGGGAAGGTCGTCAGGAACGCCACGTCGTTCCCATCCACGTGATCGGTCTCGAGTCCCGGGCTGGTGTTGCTGGGGTCGAGCAGCGGGCCGAAGATCGCGTCGAGCCCGGCATCCACGACGTCGTCGGTCAGCTTCCGCCCGCCCCACCCGTTCGCCAGGGCCCACGAGAGCCAGCCCGCGCTCCGCGGGTCCTTGTCCGTCTGAACGATGAGCTCGTCGGGCAGCAGCACCGCCGCAAGCGTGTTCTGGATCGTGGTGTTCCGGCCCGCGACGGCGGCCACGAAGTTCTTGAGCTCGGCTCCGATCAGCGCCACGTCCTGCGCCGGCCCCGTGCTGCCGTGCACCGGGTGCGACCGCTTGGCGAGAAACACCTCGCTCACGAGCGGGTTACCCAAGCGCTGTATCTGGTTGAAGGCGCGCGGCGCGGCAGCGGCGACGACGTTGTCCGAGTTGCATCCCGCGGCAAGGCTCACGAGGCCGAGCGCCACGGGAGCCAGCCAGTTCCGGAGGTTCATTGCCTGCTCCTTTCGGTCGATTGAATTCGCTAGCGGCTGATGGTGCCCCAGATCCCGATCTTCGCGTTCCCGCCGGCCACGAGCGACGCGGTCGGCAGCTCGATCACGATCGAGAGCACATTGAAGCCCGCCACATAGTCCACGCCCGGGGTTCGGAACGCGCTCGCGGTGGGGGTATCGGGCAGCTGCGAGAGCGCCCCGGTGACGGGCTTCCGATCCGGGATGATGCGGAAGAACTGCTCGAGATCGATGAAGAATGGATCGTCGCGCCAGCCGGCGAACACCTGCATCCCGCTGGCGCTGCCGAGCACCGTGTTGATCGCCCCGCTGACCGCCGGGGCGCCCGCGGCGATGGTGTTCCCCATGGCGCCCGCCACCGGCGGCGTGACCGGCCCGCGCACCGTGACCGTTTGCTCCGCGCCGGTGCCGTCGAAGGTCACCTGGATCACTTGGTCTTCCACGCCGTCGGCGTTGTTGTCGATCTTGAACTGGTAGAGCAGGTTCGGATCGAAGTAGGTGCTGTGCGTCGCTGCCGGAGTGATGAACGCCCAGCTGTTCAACACCAGCACGGTGCGATCGGGTGAGGAGCCGGGAAAGACGTACACGTCCGTCATGTCGGACGCGGGATTCAGCTCGACTTCGGGCGTGTCCTGGTGGTCCGAGCCGCGGGCCAGGCGAATCACGCCCGCCGCAGCCAGACACACGGCGAACACCGTGAACGAGAACCGCTGCTTCATTGCCGCCTCCGGTTTGAGAGGTTTTCCCAACTACGCCGGAGGCAGCGGGCCGGATTGGTGACCGCGACGGCTAGTCGGCCGGGGTGACCTTCCCGACGAGGAACGGCTGCTGGGTGGGCTGGGGCGAGCCGCCCGCCGGCTCTTCCGTCACGGCGCTCAGCTCGAACGTGAGACCGGGTGGCACCGCCATGGCGGCGGTGACGCGGCCATCGGCCGCGGTATTGAACACCCCCAGGCTCACCGGTTTGCCTTGGGCGATGGCCCAAAGCTGATAAGTGCGGCCCGCCGGGGCGGGAGGCAGCCGGAACACCGCCATCACCACCCGCCGCCGCGACGGGCTCCAGTACAGCCGGGCGGAGGGCGCTTGACCCGTAGCGGCGAGCGCCGCGGTGCCGACGTCGGGAGACAGCAGCGTGGCGACGAGCGAATCGCGCGCCGCGATCGAGTCGCCCGCGGCCGCGAGCGCGGCGCTCGCCCGTCGCGACGCGGCGCGCTCCCGCAGGTAGCCGTAGCCGAGACCCAGCGCGATGACGAGGCAGG
>DATDFC010000134.1:0-12859 GCA_036522815.1 Gemmatimonadales bacterium
GCCGCTGCGCGGCGGCGTCGCGCGCGGCCTGGCGGTTCGCCACCACGAGGCGCAGCGCCTCGGGCGGGCGGCCGCTCACCGGCGCCACATAGCTGGTCAGGCGGCCGAGCATCTCGAACACGCCGTACAGCGCCTGGCCGAGGCGGCTCACCAGGATCGGGGTGAGCACCAGGCCCACCACGATCTTGGCGCCGTACTCGAGCCCGTACGCGGCGACGGTGAACGACGCCTTCTGGGTGAGCGAGGGGCGGCGCGCGCCGGCGAGCGCCAGGACGGTCATGACACCGCCGCCACCAAGTGCACGCGCTCGCCGATGCGCTGCACCAGGTACTCCGCCAGGGAGAACGCGCAGGTGAACGCGGGCGACACGGCATTGAGGACGTGGAACGAGCGGTCGTCGCCCTCGTAGCGGAAATCCATCTCGAGGCGGCGCTCCCGCACGTCGAACAGCTGCGCCCGGATCCCGGTGGATCCCCAGCGGCGGAACGCCGCCGGGCGGACGCCGTCGACCAGGGCCGCCGCCCGGCGTACCAGCCCGCGTCGTCCGTAGCTCTTCAGCTCCGCCAGGGCGAGACGCCGGAATCCAAAGTCGTCGCGCCACAGCATCCCCAGCTCCCGGGTGGCGATCGAGAGGCACTCGTCGAGCCGGAAGTTGCGCCAGCCGTCGTATTGCTCGCGCCACAGCGCGGGTGACGCGGTGGGCCCGATCTTGAGCGTGGCTCCGCCTATCCCGCGCGTCACGTGGACGCCGAGAAACGGGTTAGCGAGTTTCGGCACCGGATACACGTGGGTGCGCACGCCCGGCGCGCCGGGCTCGGCCAGGAGGTAGCGTCCGCGAAACGGCAGGATGCGATAGCGCTGTGAGAACCCGAAGTCGCGCGCCACGCGGTCGGCGTACAGCCCGGCGGCGTTCACGAGATAGCCGGCGTCGATGGTACCGGCCGAAGTCCGGACGGCATTGCCGGCGGGCTCCCGCCCCCGATACGCCACACCGGTGAGCAGCTCGATACCGGCGGCGTGTGCGTCGGCCACGAGACTCGTCACGACCTCGGCCGGCTGCACGGTGGCGGTGGAGGGAGAGAACAGCGCCCGCTGGTACGTGCGCGCCCGAGGCTCGAGCCGGCGGACGTCGTCGGCCGAGACGACCGCCAGGGGCACTCCGTTGGCCCGGCCGCGGCGCTCGAGCTCATCGAGGCCGGGGAGGTCGGCGGCGTCGCGCGCCACCACCAGCTTGCCGCAGCGGTCGAGCGGCAGCCCGCGCTCGACGCAGTAGGCGGCGAGCTGGCGGTTACCCTCGCGCGTCAGCCGCGCCTTGAGCGTGTCGGCCGTGTAGTAGAAGCCGGCGTGCAACACGCCCGAGTTACGCCCGCTCGCGTGCAGGCCGCAGGCGGGTTCCTTTTCGAGCAGGGTGACCGAGCAGTCGCCATGACGGCGCTTGAGCTCGAGGGCGAGGGTGAGGCCGAGGATGCCGCCCCCCACCACCAAGAAGTCGGTCGTTCGCGCCGCTCCGAGCACGGTCGCGCCTCCCTTTACACGGGGGTCGCCGGGGTGGGCTCGCGCGCGGCGGTCCAGTCCCCACTTCGCCGTCGCGGCGTCGTGAGCGTCTGCCGCAGCGCCTGGACGTTGTGGTACGCGGGATTCTGATAGTCGCGGAGGGCGGGATGCGCGCGCACGGCGGCCGCGACCTCACGGATCCCCGCGGCCACCGTCCACTCGGGCTCGAATCCCAGCACCCGGCGGATCTTGGCGAAGCTGACCCGATAGTCCCGCAGGTCGGTCCCGTCGCGTTGCCGCGCGATCTGGACGTCGCCCACGATCTCTGCCACCATGTCGCCCAGCTGCGCGATCGTGTGGTTCAGGGCGTCGCCCCCGACGTTGAAGATCTCGCCGGCGACGCGCTCGGCCGGCGCTTCGAGGGCGGCGATGAACGCCCGCGCGGCGTCGCGGCAATGCACGTTGGGGCGCCACTGGTTGCCGCCGTTGATGGTGATGCCGCCGTCCGCCACCCCCCGCACCGTGAGCGTGTTCACCACGAGGTCGAAGCGCATCCGGGGCGAGAGCCCGAACACCGTGGAGAGCCGCAGCACCACGGGCTCCACGTCGCCGGCGCGGTCGAACAGGATGTTCTCGCTCAACACCCGCGTGCGCGCGTACAAGGACACCGGGTTGAGCCGGGATTGCTCGGTCAGGGCGCCGCCGGCGCTGGCCCCGTACACGCTGCAGCTCGAGGCGAACACCAGCCGCCGCACGCGGTGGAAGTTGCACGCCTCGATGAGGATCTTGGTCGCCGTGTAGTTGAGATTGATCGTCTCTTCGGGGTCGAGGTTACAGGCGGGGTCGCCCACGATGGCGGCGAGGGCGATCACACCGTGCACGTCACGCAGTGCGCGACCGACATCGCGGCTCGAGCAGACGTCGCCGGCGAGCACTTCGAGGCGCGGATGCCGCAGTCCCTCGATCCCGGCCCGCCCATAGTCGAATCGGTCCAGCACCCGCACGCAGTAGCCCCGATCGAGGAGCATGCGCGTCAAGTGCGAGCCGATGAACCCGGCCCCGCCGGTCACGAGCACGCGGCGGCCGCCGTCGGCGGTGGCAGGCGCGGTCGGAGCGGCGGGGACGGGGGCTCCGTCGAGCAGCTCGTGCAGCGTCACGCTCCCGGGGCGGTGCACGTCGCGCCCGCGCACGAACCGGTCGATGCCGCCGATCGCCCGCACCCGGATGCCCACCTGCTCGAGGCGCCGGCCGAGCGCGCGCACCACGGCGCGGGTGGCCGAGGGCATCGCGACGATCACTTCATCCACGTCGTAGCCCTGCGCCAGCGCGAGGGCGTCGCGCACGCCGCCCAGCACCGGCACGCCGTTCAGCAGGGCGCCGTGCTTGACGGGATCGTCGTCGAGGAAGCCGACCAGCTGCACGCTCGGGGCGGCGCCCTCCAGCAGCTCGCGCCCGATGGACAGGCCGTGCTGGCCCGCCCCGGCGATCAGCACGCGGTGGCGCGGGGCGACGCCGCTGCGCCCCGGCCGCGCCCGCTGCTTCGCTTCGGTCACCGACCAGCGGCGCAGGGCGCGTACGGCCACGCACAGGAACAGCATCAGCAGCACGACCAGGAGCAGGCTGGCCACCGACATGCCCAGCGTCCCGAGCCCCCGCAGCGCCAGCAGGGCGCCCAGCACGATGGCGCTCGACACGCTGAGGGCGAGCGCTTCCCGCATGCTGGTGTAGCGCCAGATGGCCCGGTAGCTGCCACCCAACCCGTCCGCCACGACCAGGACGAGTCCCACGAGCAGGGCGAGCGAGGCGGTCTCGCCGACGCCGATCGTGCGGATGCCTTCGCCCACGGCCACGGCCGTGACGACGGCGGCCGCGCCGCAGCAGAAGTCCACGGCCATCTTCACGGCCCGGCGCACGCCGGCATGGCGCAGCCCCTGGTCGAGCGCGCGCACGGCGGCGGCGAGGGCCCTGACGGGCCAGAAGAATCCCTGGGCGACATGGTCCAGCTCGAGGCGGGTCGAAGTCATTGCTGCCCTGGTTGAGGGTGGCGCGAGCGTGCCGGGCGTGCGTGCCCGCCGCGCGCGTGAATCACGTCTCGTGCCGAGACTGCCCGAGGCGGCGTCGTGCCGCGGCGTGCGCCCGGCTGCTACTCAACGGCGACACTTTAGTCACAATCGTGTATCAGACCGCCGCGCCCGCGCGCAGCGTGCGCCGCACGGTCATGAACACCTCGGCGGCGTCCATGCAGCATTGATTGCCCCAGGCGCGGGCGCGATGGCGCAGCGCGTCGAGCGAGCGCGGGTGCGGATAGGGGCGCACCTCGCTCTCGTAGCAGGCCATGGCCGCGATCTTCTGCTCGAGCGTCGTCGAGATGTCCACCCAGGTGTCCGGGACGAAGCTGCGCGGATAGCCCCACTCGGTGCTGCTCGCCGTGTCGAAGGCGTACACCGCCTCGATGAACGGCTCGAGCGGACGGGTGGCGACGAGCGCGGCCCGGAACAGCAGCGCGTGATCCTGGTTGGCGTCGCCTCCGAACTGGCAGTACACGACGGCCGGGCGCAGCTCGCGCACCGTCCGCTCCAGCGGCACGATCAGGTCGAGCAGCGACTGGGTGTCGAGCCGCTGATCCGGAAACCCCAGCGGCCGCGACTCCACCAGGCCGAGCGTGCGCGCGGCGCGCCGCATGTGCTCCACCTGGCCGGCGCCACCGGGCCCGTAGCGCAGCGACTCCCCCTCGCACGCGACCACGGCGGTGACCTCGTCCCCGGCGCGGGTGTGCAGGGCGAGCGTGCCGCCGCACCCCAGCAGCTCGTCGTCGGGATGGGCGGCGATGACCAGAACGCAACGGCTCACGGGGCCAGACCTCAGCGCCGGTGCCGGCGCACGACGTCCAACACGGCCTCGATCACATCGCCGGCATCGGCGTCGCTCAGGCCGGCGCTCAAGGGCAGGCTCAGCATCCGCTGATAGTTCGCGTGTGCCACCGGCAAGCTGTCGGGCCGGTAGCCGTACTTGTCCCGGTAGTAGGGGTGCAGGTGGATCGGGATGAAGTGGACCGAGGTGCCGATATTGCGCTGCCGCAGCTCCTCGATGAACGCATCGCGATCGATGCCGAGCACGCCGGGCACGAGCCGCAGCACGTACAGGTGCCAGGCGTGCTCCACCTCGGGGCGTCGCGCCGGCAGCTCGAGCGCGTCCTCGGCCGCGAACGCCGCGTCGTACATCGCGATCACCGCCCGGCGGCGCTCCTGAAAGCGGGCGAGCTTGCGCAGCTGCCACAGCCCCAGCGCGGCCTGGATGTCGGTCATGTTGTACTTGAAGCCGGGCACCACGATGTCGTAGTGCCAGTGCCCGCCCTTGTCGTAGCGCTTCCAGGCATCGCGGCTCATGCCGTGCAGGCTCACGATGCGGGCGCGATCGAGAAACGCGGCCTCGCCCGTGAGCATGCCGCCCTCGGCGGTCGTGAGGTTCTTGGTCGCGTAGAAGCTGAAGGCCACGGGGTTGTCGCCGGCGCCGATGAGACGGCCCCGGTATCGGGCCGCCACGGCGTGCGCGGCGTCCTCGACCACCGTGAGCCGATGCGCCGCCGCGAGCTCACCGATGCGGTCGAGGTCGGCCGGGTGGCCGGCGTAGTGCACCGGGAGAATGACGCGGGTGCGCGGCGTGATCGCCGCGGCGACGAGGGCGGGATCGATGTTCAGGGTGTCGGGCTCGACGTCCACCAGGACGGGCCGGGCGCCCACATGCTCGATCACGTTGACGGAGGCCGCGAACGTCGTGGGCGTCGTGATCACCTCGTGGCCCGGACCGATGCCCAGCGTCACCAGCGCGGTGTGCAGGCCCGCGGTGCACGAGTTCAGCGCCAGCGCGCCGGTCGCGCCGAGGTAGGCGGCGAACTCCTGCTCGAACCGCTTGGTCTTCGGCCCGGTCGTGATCCAGCTCGACCGCAGAGTGTCCACGACCTCGGCGATCTCCTCCTCGCCGATGAGCGGAGGCGCGAACGGCAGGAAATCGCGCCGTGGCGCTGGCGGGGGAACCGAAGTGGTCGTAGCTACCGGTATCGTCGTCATGCCGTCCACGTGGTGAGGGCGCCGCCGGACAAAGCAGGTTGTATGCACGGGACCGCGCGCGCCGGCGGCTTTGCGGTGGAAGGGGTTACGCGGCGGGCGGTGGCGCGGCGCGCGCCCCGTTGCCGCGCTCGACTTACAACTCCGCTGGCGTTCTGCGACGCCGCGCCTCGCTGTCAGCCGATGTCCGGCCGCCGATCACCACTCCGCTCGCGGTACTGACCTTGCCACGCGACATCGCTCATGCGAACGCTGCACGCGTGGTGGGCCGTGATCGGGGTCGTGCTCGGCGTGGCCGCGGGCGGAACGCCGCCCGGCGGCGGCGCCCCGCGCCCGCCCTCGTGCCTCACGCAGCCGCCCACGGTCACGCTTCCTCCCGGCAAACAGCCGAGGCCCTACGACCGCGACCATCTGGCCGCGGGCACGGCCGTCGCGGCGACCGGCGCGCAGTTCCTGCTGCCCACGACCAGCCACATCGTCATCCACGTCGCGGGCGGAGCCGGGATCTGCTGGAGTGGTGGGGAAGCGCTGGGGGCGTTTCCACCGGCGGCCTCGTGGAACACGATCCACGAGACGTACGGCATGGTGGCCGGTTACACCAACCGCTTCGACGCCCCGGCCCTCACCGTCGAGAACTTCACGAGCTTCGCGTACGGCAAAGGCGTCAGCCTCGATGCCGGCGGCGACCGCGACTGGACCATCCGCAACGTGCACGTGGTGTACGGGCGGGACGACTGCATCGAGAACGACTGGTACAACACGGGGCTGATCGACTCATCCTTCTTCGACGGCTGCTACGACGTGATGAGCTCGCTCGAAGACCGCGGCCAGACCGTGCCCGACGGACGCGCCAACGTCGTGACGATCCAGAACTCGCTGTTGCGTCTGCAGGTGATGGACGGGATCTACGAGGTGCGCGAGGCGCCGCCGCGCCACGAGGGGTTCTGGAAGTGGAGCGTCACGCGCGGTCCGCAGCTGAGGCTCTCCCACAACGTCTTCTTCGCGGACGATTCCTCGATCGGGTCGAACCACGCGGACATGTACATGGCGCCCCCGCCGGGACGCCTGAGCGACTGCGCCGACAACATCATGATCTGGGAGGGCAACGGCCCGTTTCCGGAGCGGCTGCCGGGCTGCTTCACGCTCGCGACGGGCGCCCGGGGCCTGCAGCTGTGGGACAGCGTGGTCGCCCTGTGGAAGGCGCGCCATCCCTATACGACGCCCGACGTGGCTCCGCCCGTGGTGTCGCTGTTTCAGCCGGCAGTCACGGGCGCGAGCGCCCTCAACGGCACCGTGGACCTGATCGCGACGGCGGTGGACGATCGGGGCATGGCGGGCGTGCAGTTCCGCGTGGACGGCCGCGACATCGGGCCCGAAGTCGTCGCTCCCACGCTGGTGCGGAAAGACCGATTCACCAAGTACACGCTGCGCTGGGATTCGCGTGCCGTGCCGAACGGGTCCCACGCCCTGACCGCGACCGCGCGCGACGCCGCCGGGA
Organism: Gemmatimonadales bacterium; assembly: GCA_036522815.1. Classification (GTDB taxonomy): domain Bacteria; phylum Gemmatimonadota; class Gemmatimonadetes; order Gemmatimonadales; family GWC2-71-9; genus AG41. Next base: position 7,057 of record DATDFC010000134.1, read on the forward strand.
ATCGGGCGACCGCGGCGGTCGTGATGGTGACGATCAGGAACTGAGGCGGGGGCTCAGAGCGTGAGCGAGGACAGCGAGGCCAGCGGCATGCCGCTGAACGTGGCGGCGTGCGGCGGCAGGTCCAGCTCGAAAAAGAAACAGGTGCCCCAGCCGGGGCGGGTCTCGAGCTCGAGCGTCGAGCCCTGCGCCCGCACCAGCTTGCGGGTGATCGCGAGGCCGAGGCCGGTACCCGAGAAACAGTAGGCGTCCCGGCCGCGGGCGCGGCGGAACGGCTGAAACAGCGTCGCGAGCGCGTCCGGGTTCACGCCCGGCCCGGAGTCGTGCACCGAGAAGCGCACGCGCCCATCGGGCCGCTCCTCGCAGGTGATCTCCACGAAGCCCTGATCCGTGAACTTGATGGCGTTCGTCGTCAGGTTGAGCAGCACCCGCGACAGCGCCACGGGGTGGCCCAAGCGGCGGTCGCTCGTGGGCAGGCCGAACCGCAGCGACAGGCCCTTCTCCTCGGCCAGCGGCCGCACGATGCTGCGGACCGACTCGAATAGCTCCGTGACGGAGAACGGCGTGACCTCGCGGTCGGCCAGCTCGTCGCCGCCGCGCGCCAGCTCGATCGTGTCGCTCACGATGGACGAGAGGCCCAGCGCGGCGCTGTAGATCAACCCCAGCTGGCGGTGCTGCACGGGATTGACGCCGCCGCTCTGCCCCCGCTGCAGCGTCTCGGCCAGGAACAGGATCGACGTGAGCGGCGAGCGCAGGTCGTGGATCACCTCGACCAGCAGATCGAGACCCTGCACCCCATTGAGATGGGACTCGAGCTGGCGCACTTCGTGGCGGTCGATCGCCTGGCGCACCTGCTCCAGCGCGTTCAAGGGGCCGAGCATGGCGGCGGGGGATACCGGCGGCGCCCCATTCGACCAGGCGCGCAACAGCTCCGAGCGCAGCATGTCGACCAGGCGCTGGCCCAGCCCGGCGGCGGGGCGGGGGAGCAGCTCGGTGACATAGCCGGGCCGCTCCTGATCGACCGCGAGGGCGAGCGCCGCGAGCAGACCGGCGACGACTTCCTCGTCGACGGCGGGCAGGCCATTGCCGGCCGCCTCCTCGCGCCAGCGGCGAGCCACGCGCCGGGTGGCGGCGGTGACCACCGCCGACGCCACGCCCGCCAGGGGCGTATCGAACGACAGCGAGGTCAGGGCCGGCTCGGCAGGCGCGACCGGCTGCGCCAGCGCGACCGGCGCGGTCGCCGGGAACACATTGGCGCGCCCGCGGCTCGCTCTCACTCCGCTTCCGAGCCTGGCAGCAGGTTGCGCTGCAGGCCATGCCGGCTCATCAGCCGGTAAAAGGTCGTGCGGTCCACCTTGGCCAAGCGCGCCGCCTTGGACAGGTTGCCGCCGGCGCGGATCACCACCCGCGTCAGGAAGCGGCGGTCGAAGCGCGCCAGCAGGCGGTCGCGCGCCTCGTAATAACTCTCGCCCGAATCCGCGGTCTCCTCGAGGTCCCCCAGCTCGGGGTCGGAGCCGTGGTCGCTGATGAACGGGATGTCCTCGGGCTGCACGTCGGCGCCGGGCTCGAGCAGCACGACGGCGTGCTCGATGACGTTCTGCAGCTCGCGCACGTTGCCGGGCCAGGAGTGGGCCCGCAGCGCCCAGATCGCCGCCTTGGAGAGCTGCGGCACCGGCTGTTCCCCCGCGCGGTGGCGGTTCCAGTAGAATCCCAGGAAGTGCTCGGCCAGGAGCGGGATGTCGTCCACCCGCTCGCGCAGCGCCGGCACGTGGATCGGCACGACGCGCAGGCGGTAGTACAGATCCTCGCGCAGCGCACCCGACGCCACCGCGTCCTCGGGGTCGCGATTGGTGGCCGCGATGAAGCGCACGTTCACGACCGCGTCGGTCGTCTCACTGCCCACACGCCGCACCACGCCGTCCTGGATCACGCGCAGCAGCTTCGCCTGGATCGGCTTCGACATCTCGATCAGCTCGTCCAGGAACAGGGTCCCGCCGTTGGCGGTCTCGAGCAGCCCGGGCTTGTCGCGCACCGCGCCCGTGAACGCGCCCTTGCAGTGCCCGAACATTTCCGACTCCAGCAGCATCTCGGGCAGCGCGGCGCAGTTCACGGCGACCACCGGCCGGCTGGCGCGGCGACTGCGATGGTGGATGTATTGCGCGATCAGCTCCTTGCCGCTGCCGCTCTCGCCCGTGATGAACACCGACGCATCGGTGGCGGCGACGCGGCGCGCCAGGGCGATCGTGTCGCGATACTTGGGCGCGTTGCCCAGCACCGCGATGCGGTCGCCGGGCTCGACCTCGCCGCCTCGCTCGTGCAGCGCGCGCGACTCGCGCGCCACCGCGACGGCGTGCGCGGCGCGCCCCACCAGCACCTGCAGCTGGCTGCCCGTGAACGGCTTGGGGAGAAAATCCCACGCGCCCGCCCGCAGCACTTCGAGACTCGCCTCGACACTCGGCTTTCCGGTGATGACGATCGCGATCGTCTCCGGATTGGCGGCGAGCGCGGCGGCGAGCAGCTCGCTGCCGCTCACCGGCGTCATGTAGAGATCGAGCAGCACGATGTCGAAGGGACGCCGCCGCAACAGGTCGAGCGCTTCCTCGCCGCGCCCCGTCACTGTGACGTTGTAGCCCTCGACGCCGAGGACGCTGGCGCAGCTCTCGCGCAGCGTCCGCTCGTCGTCGGCGACGAGAATCCGGATGCTGGGCTTGGTCGCGGGCTCGACCGGCACGAGCTGCGACAGTGTACGCGCTTGTCCCGGCGGTGCCTGACGCGCGACCGCCAGCGGACTATCGGAAAACTTCGACATCGGAGTCTCCACGGACCTATGGTGCCGCGACGGCGAACGCGATGAGGTGACAACACCGCACGTGAGCGAGCCTCATCTCAACCGGCGCGAGGGACAAAAATAGCATGCTCACGGCATTTGCGTGAGAGGACTCACGCAAGTCGCGTGCACGCCCGCGCTGAGGGCACACGACGTTCCGTGACCACCATCTTGTATCAGGTGTGATACAGGCCACGGGGGTGGTCCGAACCAGGCCCGTCCCCGGCACGCTATCCGGTCATCGGGCAACGAGTTGACCTGAGCGGCGCCGCCGGGGCTCGCGGTATCGCCCTTGCGGTGTGCCCGGGCACGATCGTGCAGCCCCGCTCTGTACTTCCGCAAGGACGCGACCCGACCATGGCCGGCGACTCGCTCACGCTCAGCAGCAGCGCGGTTCCGCTCACCGTGAGCGGCGAGCCCGAGCCACCCCCGCCGCCCGAATGGCTGCGCTACCTCGCCGCGGTGCGCCGCCACGGCTGGCTCGTGCTCGCGGTGACGCTCGCCATCACGGGTCTCGGCGTCGTGGGCGCGATGCTCATGCCGCCCAGCTACGTGACGCAAGCCATCGTCTGGATCCGCGTTCCCGCCAAGGAGCTCCACAACGAAGGGCCCATCTGGCAGGGCCAGTTGCCGATCTCCTCCGGCTGGATGGAGCTGCTGCAGTCGTATGCCGTGCTCGACTATGCCGTGCGGTCGCGGCGCTTGTACCTGCATCCGGTCCTGCGCGGTGACTCGGACGTGCTGGGGACGCTCGCGATCAAGGAGCAGGTGGTGCCAGGCGAGTACCGGCTGGTGGTGGACGATTCGGCCTCGCGGTTCACGCTGTTCGCGGGGCGCGATCCCGTGGCGCGCGGCCTGGTGGGCGATTCGGTGGGCCCCGACCTGGGGCTCGCATGGGTACCGCCCGCCGCGGCGCTGGCGCGCGGCCGTGAGGTCAAGTTCACGCTCGACGCGCCATACGAAGCGGCCCTGAAGCTGGCCGATCAACTGAAGGTGAGCGCCGACCTGGACGGCAACTTCCTCCGCCTGCAGCTGGGGGGCCGCGATCCCGTGGGCGTGGCGGCGACCGTGAACGCGGTGGCCGAGCGGTTCGTGACGGTGGCGGCGGGCCTGAAGCGCGACAACCTGGGCCAGCTCACGAGCATCCTGGGCGCGCAGCTCGAGCAGGGGCAGGCCGCGCTGCGGCGCGCCGAAGACGCGCTGCGCGGCTTCCGCGTGGGGGCGGTGACGACCCTCGCCGAGGGCGCCGGGTCGGTGACCCAGAACACCCAATACCAGCGCGACCCGTTGTTCGCGGGACTGGTAGAGATGAAGGTGAGCCTCGACGAGCTGCGGCGCGATCGCGAGGCGATCGAGCGGCTGCTGCGCCAGGGGCTCGACTCGGGCGTGTCGGTCGACGCGCTGGCGATGGTCGGCGCGGTGCAGCGCTCCACCGAGCTGGTGCAGGCGCTGCGCGATCTCACGGCCAAGCAGGCCGAGCTGCGCGCCCTGCGCGGGCATTACACCGACGACAACCCGCCGGTGCGGCGGGCCGTTGCGGAGGCGGACGCCCTCGGCCGGCGCACCATTCCGGCGCTGGCGTCGTCGCTCGCCGCCGAGCTGCGCGTGCGGGAAACCGAGCTGGGGCAGCGGGTGGCGACCGCGTCCACCGGCCTCAAGCAGGTGCCGCCGCTCGCCGTGGAAGAGGCGCGGCTGCAGCGCGACGTCACGCAGGCGGAGCAGGTCGTGACCAACCTGCAGCAGCGCTACGAGGAGGCGCGGCTCGCGGAGGTGAGCAGCATTCCGGACGTGCGCCTGCTCGATCGGGCCATCGCGCCCAGTCGCCCCGTGGGGCACATCGGCGCGATCCTCATCGTCCTGGCCATGATGGGGGGGCTGGGTGTCGGCGTGACCGGCGCGGTGCTGCTCGACAGCACCGACCGGCGCGTGCGCCACCCCGACGACGTCACGCGGGCAATGGGGCTGGCGATCCTGGGCGCCGTGCCGCACGTGGACTGGCGTAACGGGAAGCGCGACGCCGCGGTGGCGCAGGTGGTCGAGGCGTTGCGGGGCATCCGGCTGAACGTGGTGCACCGGCACGGCAGCGCCGGGCCGGTGCGGCTCACCATCACGAGCCCGGGCAAGAGCGACGGCAAATCGTTCGTCGCGTCCAATCTCGCGCTCGCCTTCGCCGACAGCGGCTTGCGCACCCTGCTGGTGGACGGCGACGTGCGGCGCGGGCGGCTGCATCGCACGCTCGCTGCGGCGCGGCGCCCCGGTCTCACCGACCTGCTGGAAGGCACGGTCGGGTGGGACCAGGCCGTGCAGCCCACCCCGTACAAGAACCTGTCGTTCATCGCCTGCGGCTTCCGCAGCCAGGCCGGACCGGCCCTGCTCAGCTCGGTCACGATGGCCCGCCTGCTCGACGGCGTGCGGACGAGCTACGACGCGGTCGTGGTCGACAGCCCTCCACTCGCCGCGGGCGCGGACGGCCTCGCCCTCGCCACCGTGACCGGGAGTCTGGTGCTGGTGCTGCGGGCGGGGGTGAGCGACCGCGAGCTCACGGAGACGAAGCTCGGCGTGCTGACCCACTTGCCGGTGCGCGTGCTCGGCGCCGTCCTGAACGACGTGCGACCGGGGGGCGCGTACCGCTACTACTCCTATTATCTCGAAGGCTACGAGGCGCACGACGAGCCGGATGCGGCGCAGCCGCTGGTGCTGCGCGGCCCCGCCGAAGAGCCGGCGGGGAAGGCGCGCTAGCTGCTACTGGGGCGTGGGACGGCTCACGAACTGTCGGATCACGCCCGCTTCGCTGCCTTCGTCTTCCGCGACGCGCAGCGCATGCAGCGCGCGCGCCAGCAGCACGGCGGGATCGAGCGCCGTGGTGCGGAATCCGGAGCGCGCGTCGTAGCCCGCGCGCAGCCGCAGCGGCCGCTCCCCGGCCGCCGTCACGGCTCCCTGCAGCGACCCGGGCGCGGCGAGGGCCTCGCCGAGGCGATG
>DATDFC010000135.1:0-6842 GCA_036522815.1 Gemmatimonadales bacterium
GTCGCCGCTGCGGCCGGCCGTCAGGGCCGCCTGCCGCCGCACGAACGGGTCAGAAGCCCCGAGGGTCTCGCGCTCGAGCCCCGCATCGAAGGCGCGGGCATCCGCGGCGGCCAGCAGGCGCGCGAGGGCCTCGACCGCTACCGTGTCGCCCTGGGCCGCGACGGGGCGCGCCGCGAGCAGCAGCACCACGGGCAGCACGCAGGACCTAGAGACGAACCGGATCCGGCGTCTGCTCGAGCAGGTCGAATACATGCGCGGGAAGGTGCGTGAGCGTGTGCTGGTGCGTGAGCGAGACGAGCGATGTCACACCGGTCGCCAGCAGCTCACCGGTCGCCGCGCGGTCGACGGCGTAGCCGAACGTGACGCGCCGCGACGCCAGCTCGCGTACCCAGCAGCGCACCCGCACCAGATCGTCGTAGCGCGCCGCGGCACGGAACCGGACGTCGACCTCGGACACCGCGAGGTACACGCCCTGCTGCTCCAGCTCCTTGTAGGTGACCCCGGTCTCGCGCATCAGCTCGGTGCGGGCGCGGTCGAACCAGATCAAGTAGTTGGCGTGGTAGACCACGCCCATCTGATCGGTCTCGGAGTAGTTGACGCGGAGCGTTATCGAGCTGATCACGCGGTGGCAAACATCCGTAGCGAGTCGGCAAAAGTCAAATACGACAGGCGCTTGCGAGCCTTGCTCGAGATTCCTAGCTTGGGGTGTGCCCGCCCCAGCCGCGCGCGTGCTCGTCGTCGCCGACGCCCACCTGGGGCAGGTGCCACCCGCCGTCGTCACCGCGTTCCACCGCTTCCTCGATGCCGTACCCGACCTGGGCGACGCGCTCCTCATCAACGGCGACTTGTTCGACTTCTGGTTCGAGTACCGGTCGGTGATCCCGCGACGTCACTTCGGCACGATGGCCAAGCTCCAGAGCGTCCGGGCGCGCGACGTGTCCGTGACGCTGGTGGGCGGGAACCACGATCGCTGGGGCGGCGACTTCCTCACCAAGGACCTGGGGATCGCGTTCTACGCGGGCGAAGCGGAACTCGACGTCGCCGGACGCCGCGCCTTCGTGGCGCACGGCGACGGGCTCACCGAGCAGCATTGGAGCGCGCGGCTCATGCACCGTGCGACCCGGCATGGCGCCACCATCCGGTTGTTCCGCGCGCTGCACCCCGATGTGGGGTTCTGGATCGCGCACCAGCTGTCGCGCAAGCTGGCCGACAACACCCGTGACCGGGCGGTGCTGGACCGGGCCGAGCGCGCGCAGGCCCGCTACGCCGAGGAGCTGCTGGGCCGGCGGCCGGATCTGGAGCTCGTGATTCTCGCGCACACGCATCGGACGGCGCTTCTTGAAATGCCGAATGGTAGGGCTTATCTGAACCCCGGCGCGTTTCTCGACGATGGACGTTACGCGGTCATCACTAGAAGCAGCGTCGAGTTGAAAACGTTTCAGTGAATCGTCACGGAAAGACGTCACGAAGAGACGTCACCCGAGCGGGACCACTTCGACGATCTGGAGTTTCTCCCCAAGGAATCTGGCGCCCACTTTGCGGAAGTGGGGCTCGTCGTCCGAGACAACGAAGCGGTGTACGGCGGCGGCGTCGGGCGCCGTGGTCAGGCCGCCCTCGTCGAGCGCCGCCGCGGACACCTTGGCGGTCTCTTCCGCACTGTCCACCAGCGTCACCCCCGGTCCGAGCACGCGCGCGAGCAGGGGCTTGAGCAGCGGGTAGTGGGTGCATCCGAGCACCAGCACGTCCACGCCGGCGCGCTGCAGCGGCTCGAGGTACTGCCGCGCGATGAGCTCGGTGGCGGGGTGGTCGAACCATCCTTCCTCGACCAGGGGCACGAACAAGGGGCAGGCCTGGACGCACACGGGTGTCTCGGGCCGGAGCGCCTTGATGGCCCGCTCGTACGCACCGCTCGCAATGGTGCCCGCGGTCCCGATCACCCCGATCTTTCCGGACCGGGTCGCCGCCACCGCGGCGCGTGCTCCCGGCTCGATCACGCCGACCAGGGGGACCGGGCAGCGGGCGGAGAGGTAGTCGAGCGCGTGCGCGCTGATGGTGTTGCAGGCCACGACCAGGGCTTTCACGCCGCGCCCGAGCAGGTACGCGAGGATCTCGCCCGCATAGCGACGCACCGTGTCCGGCGACTTGGGGCCGTAGGGGACGCGCGCCGTGTCGCCGAAGTAGATCACCGATTCGTGCGGCAGGCGCTCGAACAGCGCGCGGGCCACCGTGAGGCCCCCGATCCCCGAGTCGAACACGCCGAGCGGAGCGCGGTTCACGGTCGGGGCACCGGCACGGTGAGTCCGACCCCGCCGGGAAACGCCCGGACTCTCAGATCCTTGGGGAAGTCCTGGAGGTGCGCCGACACGAACGCCTCCGCGCCGGAAAACAGATGGTTGAAGATCCACAGGACGAGCCAGTCCTGCACTTCCTGCCGCTTGGCTCCCACGTTCACGGACCCGGCCTCCCGCAGGTAGTGAAACTCCGACTGCGCCTTGAGGGTCATCATCGCACTGACGCCTTCCCACGTCGCGAACACGGCACCGGCGACGCGCCGCCCGGTCACCGCCTGACCCCAGCCGGGCACGAGGAGCGAGCGCAGAAACGCCCCCATGGGCCGAACGCGGTGCGCGGTGTCGGTGGGCACGACGATCGCACCGGTGGTGACGATCGGGGGCGGCGCATGAGACGTATCGGGGACCTGGGCGAATAGGCGGTTGGGCGGATGGGCAGTCAGGCAGACCACGCTGACCGCCGAACCGCCAAACCGCCTGACCGCCCGTCTCACTGGGCCACCAGCACGTTCAGCCGTCCCGGCTCCACGCGCACCGTGCATTGGCGCGCGTCCGGCTCGCGCAGCTCGCCGTCCAGGTGCAGCACGAGCGGTCCCTCGAGCGAGCGCAACGTGATGCTGCGCGTTCGAAACAGGGCCACCTCCCGCATGGTACCGTGGGTGCCGCGCATCACGCGCGGGACTGCGAGGAGAAAGCGCGCGAGTGAGACGCGCCGCACGACGCACACGTCCAACCGCCCGTCTCCGGGCAGCGCCTCCGGAGCGAAGCGATAGCTCCCTCCCGCCGTCGTGCCATTGCAGATCTCGACCATCATCATGTACCCCGTCTCGTCGAATGCGGACGCCCGCACCTCGAGGCGCGGAGGCCGAAACCGCGCGAACGCGCGGAACACAGGCACCAAATACGACAAGAACCCCGACAGACCCGGCATGGTGTTCCGGACGCGCACTACCTCGGCGCCGAACCCGACTCCCGCGCTGTTCACGAAGTACTCGTCGAGCACGCGCCCCACGTCGAACGCGACGGGGCGCGCGGTGACGAGGCGCTGCACGGCGCGCACCGGCGCGTGCCCGTAGACGCCCACGAGCTTGGCGAAGTCGTTGCCGGTGCCGATCGGCACGACGCCCAGCACGGGCGCAGCATGCTGCGCCCCTACCCGACCGGTCGCGTCCAGCAGCCCGTTCGCCACCTCGTGCACGGTGCCGTCCCCGCCCACGGCCACGAGGCAGCGGGCTCCGGCGCGGACCGCCCGCGCCGCGAGCTCGGCGCCGTGCCTCGGACCGTCGGTGCGCTCGGCATCCACGCCCCAGCCCTGGCGCCGGAACTCGCGCACGATCGGGTCGAGCGCGCGCGCCGCCGCGCCGCGCCCGGCGGCGGGATTGAGGATGACGTGAGCATGGACCAGACGCCCATAATAAGCATTGAGGCCCGATCCGGCAGCGGATCGGGCCTCGAGCGGGCCGGTCGGCGACATTAGTGCCGACCTTCCAGTCACCCCGGGCTTGCGCCCGGGCTCAGTCGAGCCTCAGGCGGCCGATCTGGTGACCGAGTATTGGCCGCAGGCGGTGAACGTAATCGTGACCGTGGTCGAGGCGGTGCCCTTGGTGACGACCGCCGTGAGCGTACCCGAGTCGAACCGCGGCTCGGTGCTGCAGCTCGCGTTGTAATGCAACGGCGCGCTCGTCGTCACGGAGAGCGAGTAGCTGTTGGTGCCGGACGTGTAGGTGGACGACCCGGAGATGCTCCAGTTCCCGCTGGGGAGATGGAAGGCCATCTGGATAGATCCGGCCTGGTCCGCCGTGAACGTCGCCAGCCACTTGCGGGCGTGCGACGCGGTCGCGCCGCTGCCGTAGGTGTAATCGGTCTGCGTCGTGTCGAACAGCTGAATCTGGTCGGGCGTGCCTGCGACCGAGCGGACGCCGTTTTCGACCACGGAGCGTGTGGTGCCAGTCGTGGAGTTGGTCACGCTCCGCGTGAACGCGTGGGAGCGCGTGCGAAACGCCCGGTCGGGCGTGGTTGGGGTCGGATCGACGATGTCGATCGAGCCGCTCAGCGTGGCCGTGTTCCCGTCACCGGTGAACGTGCAACCGGTGAAGTCCACGTTCAGCGAATCGGGCACCGGGTCGCCGTCCGAGTTCGTGACGGGCGACGGGGTGCGAGTGGGCGTGCAGGTCGCGGACCACGGGGCCATCGCCGGGGCGCCCGGCATCGGGGCCACGGCGAACGGCAGGCCGGTCGCCGCGTCGAGCGTGGCCCCGCCGACGAGCGAGGCCGCATCGGTCGCGACGACTTCGGCGACGGCGGTGGCCTGCGGTTGTGTCAGAACGGGATTCTGGGGAGACGTCACGGGTGAGGTGGAACACGCAGCGAACAGCACAACGGCGATCGTGCCCGCGGTGACCCGCGCGGCACTCGGGGTGATGCGACGCATGCGACGATCCTCCGACAGTTCGGGTGCTCGCGCGCTGCGAGAGTTGCAGGTGTGAACGACGGGTCCGCAGCGCTTCCGAACCTAAAGACTGCAAAACCGGACCGTTGGTCACCCGTGACCCAGCTCACACGGGGCTGCGTCAGCGGGCGGCGAGGTACCCCTTCGCGAGCAGCAGCTCGGCGTTGAGAATGGCCGCACCCGCGGCCCCGCGGATCGTGTTGTGGCTGAGCGCCACAAAACGGTGCCCCAGCACCGCGTCCCGGGCGATGCGGCCGACGGTGACGCTCATCCCCCGCCCCGCCTCGCGGTCGAGCCGCGGCTGGGGGCGGTCCGGCTCGTCGCGCACCACGATCGGCCGCTCGGGGGCGGTGGGCAGGCGGAGCGCCTGGGGCACGCCCGTAAACGACGCCCACGCCTCGCGCAGTTCGGCCGGCTCCGCCGGCCTGCCGAGCTCCACCCGCACCGCCGCCAGGTGCCCATCGACGACGTTCACGCGATGGCACTGCGCGCTCACCGCGAACCCCGCGGGGCTCACGCCAGCGGCGCTCAACGAGCCCAGAATCCGCCGCGTTTCACGCTCGATCTTCTCCTCTTCTTCGGCGATGAACGGGACGACGTTGTCGGTGATGTCGAGCGAGGCCACCCCGGGGTAGCCCGCGCCGGAGATGGCCTGCAGCGTGGTGGCCGCCACCTTCACGACGCCGAAGCGGGCGACGAGCGGCGCCAGGGCGAGCGCGATCATCACGGTGGAGCAGTTGGGGTTCGCGACGATAAAGCCGCCGCCCGTCTGTTTGCAGGCGTCGAGCAACGCGAGATGATCGGGGTTCACCTCCGGAATCAGCAACGGCACCGCGTCGTCCATGCGGTGCGGCGACGAATTGGTCAGGACCGGGTACCCCGCACGGGCAAAGCGCGTCTCGACCGGTCCCGCCACGTCGGAGGGGAGGCTCGAAAACACCAGGTCGCAGTCGAGCGGCGGTTCGGGCGCCTGGACCACGAGGCCGCGCACGGCATTCGGCACCTCGCCCGGGAGTCTCCAGGCGCAGGCGTCGGCGTAGGGCCTGCCCTGGGACCGGTCGGACGCCGCCAGCGCGGTGACGGTGAACTGCGGATGCCGCTCGAGTAGCTGCAGGAAGCGCTGCCCGACGGTCCCCGTCGCCCCGATAATGCCGACCCGGATCTTCTCCATGGCTGCTCCTTGACGCATCGGACGCGTGCGGCGAGTATTGAACATACATACAACCGCCGTGCTCGTGGTGATTTGCCGCGTATTGCCGCCACGTTAAACAAGGTGCTAAAAAGCGACCGCCCGCGGCGTGGCACTGCCCGGGCTTTTCTGTTTCCCGAAAGAGAAGGCGATGCGTGCGAGCGTGACCGTGCGGGTGGCCGGCTCGACGTCCAATCTGGGCGCCGGGTTCGACTGCATCGGAGTGGCCGTCGGGCGCTGGATCCGGGTCACCGCTCGCCTCGACTCGGGGGCTGACCCCGGCACTGACCCCGGGCGCAAGCCCGGGGTGATCCTCACCCGCCGGGGCACGCTGGCCGCCCTCGACGGCCCGGTCGAGCACGACCTGGTATATCGCGGCTTCGTCGCCGCCTGCCAGCGCTGCGCGCACGAGGTGCCTGCGGGCCTCGCGCTGACCGCCGACTCCGACATTCCCGTCGCTCGCGGGCTCGGCTCCTCGGCGGCCGCTGCGGTGGCGGGGGCCGCGGCCGCCGTCGGGCTGCTGGGGCTCGAGCTCGATGCCCCCGCCCTGGCCGAGCTGGCGAGCGAGATCGAGGGCCATCCCGACAACGTCGCGCCCGCCGTGTTCGGCGGCGCGAACCTCGTACTGCGCGAGACCGACGGCCTGGTCGTGACGCCGTTGCCGCTGCACCCGTCGCTCGCGCTGGTATTCGCCGTGCCGGAGTTCACGGTTGAGACGCAGCGCGCGCGCGCCGCGCTGCCGGCCACGCTGCCGCACGCGGACGCGGCGCGGGCGGCCGCGAAGAGCGCCGCACTGGTTCACGGCCTGGCGCACGCCGACCTGCGCCTGCTGGCCGCCGCGCTCGATGACGTGCTGCACGTGCCGTTCCGCCGCGCCCTCGTCCCGGGGTACGACGAGGTGACGAGCGCGGCG
>DATDFC010000136.1:0-56034 GCA_036522815.1 Gemmatimonadales bacterium
GGGGGGCGGGGGGGCCGCCGTGCACCCGCTGCCACACCGTGTCGGGGTCCGCGGCCGCCAACGCCTCGACGCTGCGGATCCCACTGCCCATCAGGGCGGCGGCGTGGGCGCTCCCGATGCCGCGCAGCGTCACGAGGCGCGCTGCCGCGCGGGCCGCGCGGGCGTCCCCCGGGCTCAGGTTGGCGCGGTACGCGAGCTCCGCCACGGGGGTGCGGGCGACACGGAACACGTCGTTCCATCCGGCCCCCGCGAGGCGCTGCCGCACGGCGTTGGTGACGCCCGGCAGGTCCGCCAGCTGCGGCGCTGTGGAGCTCACGGTCCAGCGATCGATTCCCGCGAGCACCAGCAGGGCGAACACTGCACTGCCGAGCAGCACCCGGCGGGAGGTGCGCGGCGCGAGCAGGTGGTAGAGTGACCACACCTCGAGCGCGAAAAACGGGAACCCGATGAATCCCGCCGGCGGCATTTCGAAGATCTTCGCGTGCTCGAGGAATGGAACGGTGTAGATCCAGCGTCCTCGCGCCATGCCGTTGAACGATTCCCACAGCGCTCCGGCGAAGAGCCCCGCAGCCATCAGGCGCGCGATCCGTCCCCACTCGCCGCGCGCCACGTCGCCGAGCAGCGAGTGCTCCGGATCGCGGCGGTACAACAGCGGCTCGACGACGAGCCACACCGCGCCCCAGGTGAGCGGATAGAGATACCGGGGGAACGCGAGGACCAGTGCGAGTATGGCCCAGCCGGTCCACCCGGCGGCGTCGAGCCGCGCGGGCGTGAGCGGGACGGGCCGCGCGCGCAGGTCGTGCCATACGCCCAGCCGGTCGAGCACGCGCTCCGGCAGCAGCACGGCCGGCACGACCGTGGCGAGCGAGATGGTGACGCCGACCCAGCGGTCCAGGCGGCGCGGCGGCAGGAACACGTAGTACCAGTCCTGGAGGCGGAAGTTGATCGCCTCGAACAGAAACCAGATCACGGCCGACCACCACAGCATCGCCGCCAGCTCGGGCGGCCGTGCAAGCAGTGACTCGCCGCCGAGCAGCACCACCACCTGATCGAGCACGACGAGCGTGGGATACCAGGCGAGGACGTAAAACCAGGTGGGGACGGGGGGGATTTCGTAGTGGAGCAGCGCGACAGCGGCGATCAGCACGACCGCCGCCGTCGCGAGCCTGGCCCGGGCTTTGAGCAGGGGCGGGACCATCGGACCCCTACAAGATCGTCACGACCGGCCGCCCCGCACAACCGCGGCGCCGCCCTATGGCTTCAAGGGCCGGAACTCGAGGTCCTGATAGTCGAAGCTGAAGTCGGCGAGCGCCGACACCGCGGCCATGCGGAACCGGTCGACCGATCCGTCGGGGCTCAGCGCGAACGTCACGTACGCGTCTTCGATATGGGGCGTCCGCCACCGGGCAATGAACGTGTCGTGCTGCCAGTGCTCCAGGTCGCCCACGAACGCCGGTGAGTGACTGAAACGGAGCACGAGTCGCCCGCTCTCGAGCGTGATGGTCGCGTCGCCATAGAGCGCGTCGCGGTAGCGACCGGCGTAGCGCTCGAGCGGCAGCGATGGCTTCGACAGCGAGTCGCGGCCGGCGCTGGTGGCGCGCAGCACCGAGTCGGCCTGCGCGCGGTCGAGCTGGGCGGCCTGGGCGAATGCGCTCACCCAGTCAGTACGGGGCTTGGGAGCGTCGAGAAAGTCGTCCAGCAGGCGATACGACAGGGCGGCCATCAGGTCGGCCTCGGAGTTCGTCAGCACCACGATCCCGAGCTTCTCCGCCGGTACGAGGGTGATCTGCGAGGACATGCCGGCGAGTCCCCCCGTGTGCGAGACGATCTTCCGTCCACGGTAATCGCGCAGCCGCCAGCCGAGCCCGTACTCGGAGAAATTCGGTCGCAGGGCGGCGAGCGGCGGGTCGGGGTCGGCGATCGGCAGGATCGTCTGTCCCGACCACATCTCCCGCGCCTGGCGCTCGCTGAACAGGCGGCCGCCTGCATAGCGTCCCGAGTCGAGCCGGCAGATCAACCACTTCGCGAGATCGGTCACGTTCGAGACGATGCCGCCGGCGGGAGCCGTGTTGTCCACGGAATCGATGGGGACGATCTGCAGCGTGCCGCGCTCCACCGCATGCGGGGCGGCGCGGTTCGGCGCCGCCGTGAAGTACGCGATGGTCGTGCCGGTCTCGGTCATCCCGAGCGGCGTGAGGATGCGCTTGGTCACGAAGTCATCCCAGCTCACGCCGCCGATGGCGGGGACGATCTCGCCCGCGACGATGTACAGCACGTTGTCGTAGGCGTACGCGCTGCGGAAGCTCGAGGCGGGTTTCGCGAACCGGATGCGGTACGCGATCTCGCCGCGCGAGTAGTCCGAGTGGAACCACAGCAGATCGCCGGCGCCGAGTCCCAGCCCGCTGCGGTGGGTCACGAGGTCACGCACCGTGAATTCGCGGGTCACGTACGGATCGTACAGCTGGAACCCGGGCAGAAACTTGGTGACGGGATCGTCCCACGAGAGCTTGCCCTCGTCCGCGAGCATGGCGAGCGCCGCGGTGGTGAACGCCTTGGTGTTAGAGGCGATCTGGAACAGCGTGTGCGCGTCGACGCGTCCCGTGTCGCTCCGTCCCAGGGCGCGCATGCCGTAGCCCTTGGCGAACACCACCCGGCCGTCCTTGACGACGGCGATGGCGGCGCCCGGCGTGCGCAGCGCCTCGAGCCCGCGGGCGACGTAGCCGTCGAAATCCTTGGGACGAAACTGAGCCTGAACCAGGCTCGCTGTGAGCGCCAGAACGGCGGCGACGAGACCGATCCTCATTCGCCGATGGACAGGCGTAGCACGATGTTGCGCCCGGGATCGAGCGCGAACTCTTTGTAGCGGCTCAGGAAGCTACGGTAGCTCACGTTGGCGACGTTCTTGACCGCGAGATCGACGCGCCCGACCCGGCCGAGCATCGGCCGCACCAGGCCGGCCGACAGATTGAGCAGCGTGTACCCACCGGTCGGGATGTCGAGCGGATTGAGGCGCGTCTGCCGGGTCGCGACCTCGACCTCGGCGCCCGCGTAGGCGCGGTCCGCCCATGCCAGCCCGCTGCGATGGAATTCGGCGCCGAGCGCCGCCCGGGCGGGAGGGACGAGGGGCAGGGGCTGATTGGTAGATCGGTTTGTGCCGCGCACGGCGTCGGCACGGGCGCGTACGGAGAGCGCGGCCGCCACTGCCACCTCCAGCTCGGCCTCACCGCCCACGAGCCGGGCATCCGCCTGTCGATAGCGGTACACGCGCAGGGAATCCGGCGGAGACGTCCCAACCGTCACGAACGAGTCGGTGGGCGTGATGAAGATGAAGCGGTCGATCGCGTTGCGATACGCCGCCAGCTCCGCGCGGACGCGTCCGCCCTGCCAGCGCACGCCCACGTCCAGGTTGGTCCCCGCCTCGGGCTCGAGGCCGGCGTCCCCGATCTCGTAGCGTGCCTCACCCAGGTGGGGGCCGTTCGAGAACAGCTCGAACAGCGTCGGGGCCCGCCAGGCGCGGCCCGCATTGGCGGTGAGCGCGGCCGCGCCGACTCCGTAGACGATCCCCACGTTTCCCGCGAACGCCGTGTACTCGCGCGTTTGCGCGGAGAGCCCCAGCTGCGTGTTCGAATCGGCCGTGAGGCGCCGCACATCGACGCGGGCGCCGGCCAGGACGCGGACGCGGCCGAGCGAAGCCTGCTCGAACCCGAACACCGCACCGGACCGCACGCGGGCGTCGGGTACGAGGGGGATCCGCCCGCGGGTGTCGTTGCTCTGGGCCACGCCCGAGACGCCGAGCGTGCCGTCGACGCGCGCCCCGGCGGTGTGATGCGCCAGGGCATCGATCGTGAGCGTGTTGAGGAGCAGATCGAACGCCGTCCCCTCGACCGGCTGGCCGCCGGGGCTCACGCCCGTGTCCGACACCTCGATCAGGGAGTGCCGCTGCCACTGGGCCTTGGTCTCGAGCCGCACCCCACCGACGAGATAGTTCCCCGCGAGCTGGAGCCGGTCGTCGGACAGCTTGCGCTCGGGTCCTCCTTCTTCTCCGCTCGCCGGGCCTTCGGCTTCGAGCAGCTTGAACTCGCCGCCGTAGCGCGTGTAGCGCAGCGTCGTGCTGCCACGCGGGCCGCGCGTGCCCACCGCGGCCTCGCCCGAGAGCGCGTTGAATCCGGTGTTGTCGAGCTCGCCCGCGGGCGTATGGAGGCTGCTCGCGAACCGCCCGATGCCGAACAGGCGCCAGCCCCACCCGCCGGTCGCGCCTTCCAGGCGCGCGGCGCCCTCGAGCTCGGCGTTGTTGGACGCACCCGAGATCTCGAAACCGCTGCGCATGGCCCGCGGACCGCCGTTCGCGTCCGGCAGCTCCTCCGGGATCACGTTCACGACGCCGCCCAGCGCGTCGGAGCCGTACAACACGCTCGCCGGGCCCCGGATCACCTCGACGCGCTGCGCCAGCCGGGCGTCCACCGACGGGCCGTCCTCGTCGCTCCACGAATAGTCCTCGAGGCGGCTGCCGTCTTCGAGCACCAGCACCCGCGGCCCCGTGAGCCCCCGGATGACAGGCTTGCCGATCTGCTGTCCCGTGGTGAGCGCGTTGATCCCCGGCAGATTCGCCACAGCATGGGCGAGGGATACACTCTGCTCGCGCCGCAAGCGGTCCTCGGAGAGGGCCTCCGTGGGCAGCGGTGACAGCCCGGCCGCGAGGGGCGCGCGGGTGGCCGTGACGGTGACCGGCTCGACCCAGATGGAGGTCCGGTTCAGGGTCACGGTGAGCGTCGTCGCCCCCCTCACGGCGACCTCGCGGGCGACGGGCGCGAACCCGAGGCCGCGTACCGTGATCGTGTAGCGCCCCGCCGGCAGTTCGGTGAACCGGTACCCGCCGTCCGCCCGGGTCACGGCCACGCGGTGCAGCTCCACCACGGTCACGGTCGCACCGGCGACGGCATTGCCGTCCGGGTCCGTTACGCGACCGGACAGCGTATCCGCGCTTCCGAGGAGGGAGGTGACGAGGACCAGTGCTTCGAGCATCATCGTTTGTCTCCTCCCACACCCACGGCGGGAACGTTCAGGTCGCGCAGCATCCGATTGAAAGCCGCGAGATCGCCCATCTCGATGCCCCGCAACGCCGCGAGCTCTTTGTCGAGTCTGGCCGACAGCTCCGCGAACACCGCGCGCTCCTGCTTGGTCGGCGCCGCGTCCGCGCTCTGGACCATGGCGTTGAGCGACAGCAGTTGGTTGTAGATCTGGATCGGCCAGTGCAGCGTGGATTCGTCGGCGTGGGCATGCGGCTCGCTGAGTCGGGCCCGCACCGTCTCGAGACTGCGCTTCAGAGAATCGGCTTGCGCCTTGACCCGGACGCCTTCGGGTCGGTTCTTGGTCCAGTCCGTCCAGCTCGCGAGCTGCGCCTCGGCCTGCTCCACCCGCTCCACCGCGGACACGAGCGTATCGATGCGGTCGTGAATCTGGAGCGCGAAGGCGTGCTGGGTCGCAAGGTCCGCCGGCGACGCGGTCACACGGGGGTCGTTCACCACCGTGAACGGTTGCGTCGCGCTCTGTCCCGCCACGGTGATTTTCACGCTGTAGCGGCCTGGGGGCACGATGGGTCCCTCGATCATTCCCTCGTCGACGACGATGTCCTTGGCTTTCTTGGCGTCGGGCCCCCGCAGGTTCCAGACAAAGCGGTTGGATCCCGCGTGCGCCGGGACGGCCGAATCGGCGGGCGCATAGGTCGTGCTGTCGACTTTCGCGCTCGAGTCGGCCTTACCGGAATACGTACGAATCACGATTCCGGCGCTATCGAGGAACGTGAGGGCGACGTCACCCGTGGGCTTCTGCTGCAGCCAGTAGGTCACGACCGCGCCCGGGAAGGGGTTCTCCCCGGCCGCGGTCGGTCCCGCGCTGCGACCCCCGAGAAAGCGCACCGCCGGCTCGGGTGCGAACAGATGCAGGCGCTCCTCCCGCAGCGAGGGGCTCAGCTGTCGCAGCGGCGAGATGTCGTCGAGCACCCAGAACGCCCGCCCGTGGGTCGCGACGATCAGGTCGCTCCCGTGGACTGCGATGTCGCGCACCGAGCTGCGCGGCAGGTTCAGTTGTAGCGGCCGCCAGCGCCCGCCGTCGTCGAACGTCACGTAGATGCCGGTCTCGGTGCCGGCGAACAGCAGGCCCCGCCGCACCGGATCCTCGCGGATGGCGCGCGTGTACGCGTCCGCCGGAATCCCCGTGGTGATCTTCGTCCAGGTCCGGCCGTAGTCCGTCGTCTTGAACAGATAGGGCGCGAAGTCGTCCTGCTGATAGCGGTTGGCCGCGAGGTAGGCGACGCCGGCGTCGAAGTGCGACGGCTCGAGCAGGCTCACGCGGGTGAAGCGGCCCAGGGCCTTCGGAGTGACGTCGTCCCAGGTCGCGCCGCCGTCACGCGACACGTGGACCAGGCCATCGTCCGATCCGGCCCACAGCACGCCCGCCTTCACAGGGGATTCCGCGAAGGCGAAGATCGTGCCGTACCACTCCGTGCCGGTCATGTCCCGCGTGATCGGTCCGCCCACAGGGCCGAGTGTGGCGGGATCGTGGAGGGTCAGGTCGGGGCTGATCGCCTGCCAGCTGGCGCCGCCGTCGGTGGTCTTGAACACCTTTTGCGCCGTGACGTACAGCGTGTTCTTGTCGTGCGGTGAGAACACGATCGGAAAGGTCCATTGGAATCGGTAGGGCACGTCGGCTGCCGCGTACCCGTCGTAATTGTTGAGCCACACGGACACGTCGCGCGCCTGTCTGGTGCGATGGTCGTAACGGGTGAGTGTGCCCATGTAGGTGCCGGCAAACACGATGGCCGGATCGCCCGGCTGCGGCGCGATGTAACCCGACTCGCCGCCCGCCACGGCGTACCAGTCGCGCAGCGTGATCGCCCCGTCGTCCGAGCGGCTCGGGATCGACACCGTGCTGTTGTCCTGCTGGGCGCCGTACAGGCGGTAGGGAAACTGGTCGTCGGTCGCGACGTGGTAGAACTGCGCCGTGGGCTGGTTGTTCACGCTGGACCAGGTGGTGCCGCCGTCGAACGACACGGTGGCGCCGCCGTCGTTCCCCTCGATCATGCGGCGCGGATCCTTGGGATCGATCCACAGGATGTGGCAGTCCCCGTGGGGGACGCGGATGCGCGAGAATGACTTGCCGCCGTCCACCGAGCGCCACGTGCCCAGGTTCAGGACGTACATGGTGTTCTCGTCCGTGGGATCGGCGGCGACGGACGAGAAGTACCACGGCCGCACCATGAATTTCTGGTCCGCGTTGACGCGCTCCCAGCTCGCCCCCGCGTCGTCGGACCGGAAGATGCCGCCGCTCGAGTCGACGGCGGGGCCTTCGACGCTGGCCCACAGCCGCGACGGGTTGGCAGCCGACACGGCGATCCCGATGCGGCCCAGGGGCCGCGGCGGGAGCCCCCGGCTCGCGGTGATATCGGTCCAGGTGTCGCCGCCGTCGCCGCTCTTCCACAGTCCGCTCTTCCCACCTCCCGCCGAAAAGCCCCAGGGGAACCGTTGGCTCTTCCACATGGCGGCGAACAGCACGCGCGGGTTCGTGGCGTCCAGGGCCAGGTCGATCGCGCCGGTTGAATCGTCGACGTACAGCACCTTGCTCCAGCTGCGGCCGCCGTCGGTCGACCGGAACACGCCGCGCGTCGCATTGGGGCCGAAGGCGTGCCCCATCGCGGCGACGTACACGACGTCGGGGTTGGCCGGATCCACGCGCACGGCGGCGATGTGACGCGTATCGGCGAGGCCCAGGTGCCGCCACGTCTCGCCGCCATCGGTCGAGCGCCACATGCCCTCGCCGTGCGTGAGATCCTCGCGCCAATCGGCTTCGCCCGCGCCCACGTAGATCACGTTCGGGTCGGACGGCGCGACGGCGATCGCCCCCACCGAGGCGATGTCGGAGCCGCGATCGGTGACGTTGCGCCACGTCTCGCCGCCGTTCGTGGTCTTCCACACGCCGCCGTCCACGGCGCCGAAGTAGAAGACCAGCGGCCGCGAGGGATCGCCCGCCACCGCCACGGCGCGCCCCCCCCGGAACGGCCCCACCAGGCGCCAGTGCAGCGCGCGCAGGGCGGGATCGCCCGGCTCCGGTGTCTCGCGCGTGGAGTCGGGACGGGCAGGCGCCTGTCTCGCCTTCTGAGCCACGAGCGGCCCCGCGGCCAGGAGCCCAACGATCACGCAGCTGACGAGCGGGATGGTTCGCAGGGGCGACATGAGCGGCTCCGGGTGGTGGAACGGCACGCAGCATATCCCGCGCCACGACGGGTGGCAAGCCTGCCTTGCGGTGTTCCGTTCGGCGCGTAACATCGCTGCTGCATGAGAGACTCTGGCCTCCCCAGCCGGCCATCCGTGGTGCTCGCGCTGATGGTCCTGTCGCTCGTCACGCCGTTCCCCCGACGCGGGGTGGCGGCGCAGGCGCCCGATTCGATTCCCGCCGAGCGAGTCGCCGCGCGCCAATGGTTCCGCGATGCCAAGTTCGGCATGTTCATCCACTGGGGCGTCTACAGCCTGCTGGGCCAGGGCGAGTGGGTGATGCAGCAGCGCGAGCTTCCGGTCGAGACGTACGAGTGGCTCGCGACGACGTTCAATCCGGTGAAGTTCGATGCCCGTGTGTGGGTGTCGCTCGCGAAGGCCGCCGGAGTGAAGTACATCACGATCACATCGCGCCACCACGACGGCTTCTCGATGTTCGCGACCCACGCGACCCCGTACAACATCGTGGATTGGACGCCCTTCAAACGCGACCCGCTGAAGCAGCTGGCCGACGAGTGCCAGCGGCAAGGCCTCAAGCTGTTCTTCTATTATTCGCAGCTCGACTGGCATCATCCCGACTACTGGCCGCGAGGCCGGACCGGCCAGCACACCGGCCGGCCCGACGCCGGCGACTGGGGCCGCTATCTCGATTTCATGGACAGCCAGCTCACGGAGCTGCTCACTGGCTACGGTCCCATCGGCGGCATCTGGTTCGACGGCATGTGGGACAAGCCCGACGCGGATTGGCGTCTGTCACGCACCTACACGCTGATCCATCGGCTCCAGCCGGCCGCGCTCATCGTGCCCAACCACCACAAGGCACCGCTCCCGGGCGAGGATGTGCAGACCTTCGAGCAGGATCTCCCGGGCGCGAACACGGCCGGCTTCAACACGAAGGATATCGGGTCACTGCCGCTGGAAACGTCGCTGACGATGAACAACTCGTGGGGCTTCAACATCACCGACACCCGCTTCAAGTCGGTCCATGACCTGATCGACTATCTCGTGCGGGCTGCGGGCAGCGATGCCAATCTGCTGCTGAACATCGGACCTCGGCCCGACGGCACGATTCAGCCCGAGGCGGCCGAGCGACTGCGCGACGTCGGCCGTTGGCTCGCCACCTATGGCGGGTCAATCTACGGCACCCGCGCCGGGCCGGTGCCGCCGCGCGAATGGGGCGTGACCACACGGCGCGCCGATACCGTGTTCGTGCATGTGCTCTCGTGGCCGGACCGTCTGCTGGCGCTGCCGCCGTTGGGTGCCCCGGTGGTACGGGCGAGCATGTTGAGCACGGGCGCGCGCGTGGATGTCACCCCCTCCGGCAGCGGTGTCACGCTCACACTCCCGGCGGGGGGTGAGGAAGAGCCCGATCGTGTAGTCGTGCTGACCCTTGCGGCACGCCGGCCGAAGGGTTGAACCTAGGGGAGATCGTCGAGTCCCGGCTCCGCCCGCTTGTACATCCAGTACTCCGGCCCGGCCGACGCCTCCGGCCAGTCGGCGAAGTGCTCGCCACCGCGCCACGTCTGCTCGGCGTCGTCCTGCGAACCCCGCCAGGCCTCACGACCGGCGGCAAACAGCTGCTCGAGCTCGTCGTCTTCCGGATCGCCGGGCATCCACGCGGGTGTCATGCGTCGCTCCTCGTCGCCACCATATTGCGGGATCGCAAGCTGCGTGCCCGTTTCGGGGATGCGAGACAAGTCGCCGCGTGGTATATGGATAGGACGCTGGGCGTGGGTAGTGCGGACCGGCCGGCCGTCTTGCGCGACCGGGCGGAGGGCGGGCAGAGTGACACAACGCTTCCGGTGACCGGGATCACGCCAGGATCAGGGGATGGATCTGCGTATCACCTACCACGTCCACGGCGCCGACGCGCGCGCCGCCGCCGCGCGCGCCGGCGAGATCGCGCTCGAGCAGACGGTCGAGCTGGCGGCGGACGCCCTCTCCGCCGACGTGGTCGCGCGCATCGTCGGCCGGGTCGAGGCGGTCGAGCCGCTCGGTGACGGACGGTGGAGCAGTGTGATCGCGTACGATCCGGCCGTGGTAAGCGGCGAGATGCCGCAGCTCCTCAACCTGCTGTTCGGCAACATCTCGATGCAGTCGGGCGTCGTCGTGGCGAGCGTCGAATGGCCGCTCCAGCTGCTCGCTGCGCTCGGGGGACCGCGCCACGGCATCGCGGGCCTGCGGGAGCTCACGGGCGCACCCGGGCGCGCGCTGCTGTGCACCGCCCTCAAGCCGCTCGGCGTGTCCGCGGCGCAGCTCGCGGAGCGCGCCTATCGATTCGCCCTCGCCGGGATCGACCTCGTCAAGGACGACCACAGCCTGTCGGACCAGCCGCCCGCGCCGTTTCGGGAGCGGGTCCAGCGTTGCCAGGACGCGGTCGAGCGGGCGAACCGCGAGACCGGCGGGAACACGCTCTACCTTCCCAACGTCACCAGTGGAGTGACGGCGATGCTCGAGCGGGCAGCGCTCGCCCGCCGGACCGGATGTCGTGGCTGTGTCGTGAACGCGCTGCCCGCGGGTCTGGACGCCGTGCGCGCGCTGGCGGCGACGGGGCTCGCCGTCATGTCGCACCCGTCGCTCGCCGGGGCGTTCTTCCATCCGGACCACGGGATCACACCGCCCGTGCTGCTGGGCGACCTGTTTCGCATTGCGGGAAGCGATGCCGTGATCTATCCCAACGTGGAGGGGCGGTTTACGTTGTCGGAAACGACGTGCGCGGCGATCAACGCGCGCTTGCGCGCGCCGCTCGGCCCGATACGCCCCTCGTTCCCCGTCCCCGCGGGCGGTATCGACGTGGCCCGGGTGCCGCATTGGCTCGACCGCTACGGCGCCGACACCATCTTCCTCGTCGGAGGGAGCCTGTACGCGCAGCCCGACCTCGTCGCCGCGGCCCGGCGCCTGGTCGAGGCGGTGCGGGCTCGATCGCCATGACCCAGCCGTCGAAGCTGCTCAAGTGCGCGGCGTTCCGATGGGACGGCGTTCCCGTCCGCGAATACAAGACCGCTGACGCTCCCTACCGGGGCGTGACGCGACAGACGCTGCTGGGCGAGGGCTCCGGTGAAGCGGCGTTCAACTTCCTCACACGCTACTTCGAAGTCGCGGCCGGGGGCTACTCGACGCTCGAGCGACACCGTCACCCGCACGCCGTGGTGGTGATCCGCGGGCGGGGCCGCGTGATCCTGGGCGACACGACGCACGACATCGCGCCGTTCGACTGCATCTACGTGGCTCCGGGCGTGGCCCACCAGTTCCGCGCGAGCGACGCGGAGCCGCTGGGGTTCCTCTGTACCGTGGATCGGGAGCGCGATCGCCCCGAGGTGCTCGGGTGAGCCTCCAGTCCGTCAACCCCGCCACCGGGGCGGTGCTCGAGACCTTCGCAGAGACGTCGCCCACCGAGCTGGACCGGATCATCGCGCGGGCGGGCGCGGCGTCGCGCGAGTGGCGCGTGCTGCCCGTCGCCGCACGCGCCGAGCGGCTGCGCGCGGCGGGCCGCATCCTGCGCGAGCGGAAGGATGCGTACGCCCGCACCATGGCGCTCGAGATGGGGAAGCCGCTCGCGCAGGGCGTGGCGGAGGCGGAGAAGTGCGCCTGGGTGTGCGACTATTACGCCGACCAGGCGGCCGCCATGCTGGCGGACCAGCCGCGCCAGACGGACGCGGCGCGGAGCTACGTTCGCTTCGAGGCGATCGGACCCGTGCTCGCGATCATGCCGTGGAATTTCCCGTTCTGGCAGGTGTTCCGGTTCGCCGCCCCGGCGCTCGCCGCGGGGAACGCCGGCATACTGAAGCACGCGCCCAACGTGTCGCGCTGCGCCCTCGAGATCGAGCAGGTGTTCCGGGACGCGGAGCTTCCGGACGGGCTGTTCCGCTCGGTATTCCTCTCCAATGACGCGGCGGCGGGAGTGATCGCCGACCCGCGCGTGCGCGCGGTGACCCTCACCGGGTCGGACCGCGCCGGGAGCCAGGTGGCGGAGCGCGCCGGGCGACACCTCAAGAAGACCGTGCTCGAGCTCGGGGGCAGCGATCCGTTCATCGTGCTCGAGGACGCCGACCTGGCGCGGGCGGCGCAGATCGCGGCCGAGGCCCGGCTCCAGAACAGCGGCCAGAGCTGCATCGCGGCGAAGCGGTTCATCGTGGTCGAGCCGATCGCGCGGGACTTCCTCGAGCGGTTCACCGCGGCCATGGGCTCTCGTCGCGTAGGAGACCCGCTCGATCCCGCGATCTCCATCGGCCCGCAGGCGCGGCTCGATCTCCGGGAGAACCTCCATCGGCAGGTGCGGGAATCGGTCCAGCGGGGCGCCCAGGTCGTGCTGGGCGGACAACTCCCCGCGGGGCCGGGGGCGTTCTATCCGCCGACGGTGCTTACGGCCGTGCAGCCGGGGATGCCGGCCTTTGACGAGGAAACGTTCGGTCCTGTCGCGGCGGTCGTGCGTGCCGAAGACGAGGCGGACGCGATCCGCATCGCGAACGCGTCGCCATACGGACTCGGCGCTTCCGTGTGGACCGCCGACCGAGCGCGGGGCGAGCGCGTCGCACGGGCGATCGAGGCGGGAAGCGTATTCGTGAACGGGCTGGTCAAGTCCGATCCGCGGCTGCCGTTCGGCGGGGTGAAGCGCTCGGGCTTCGGGCGCGAGCTGTCGGAGTACGGGCTGCGGGAGTTCGTGAACATCAAGACGGTGTGGGTGGCGTAGCGTGCGCGTCCGCGTCGGCACATCCGGCTACAACTTTCCGGAATGGAAGGGCACGTTCTATCCGGCCAAGTTTCCCGAGTCGCAGATGCTCGAGTACTACGCGCAGCGCCTCGGGACGGTAGAGATCAACTACACGTTCTACCGGATGCCGAACGCCAAGATCGTGGCGGGATGGGACGCGGCGACGCCGGCGGGCTTCACCTTCATCCTCAAGGCGCCGCAACGCATCACGCACATCGCCCGGCTTCGGGACGTGGACGACCCGCTCCGCTATTTCCTCGAGACCGCACGCAAGCTCGGGCCGAAGCTCGGCCCGATCTTGTTCCAGCTGCCGCCGAACTTCAAAAAGGACCTGGACCGCCTCAACGATCTGCTCACCCAGTTTCCCGCCGACTTACGCTGCGCCTGGGAGTTCCGCCACGAGTCGTGGTTCAGCGACGACGTGTACGCAGCGCTCCGCACCGCCAATGCGGCGCTGTGCGTGGCGGACACGGAAGAGAAGCACACCCCGCTCGTCGCCA
The DNA here is from genome assembly GCA_036522815.1 of Gemmatimonadales bacterium. GTDB lineage: Bacteria > Gemmatimonadota > Gemmatimonadetes > Gemmatimonadales > GWC2-71-9 > AG41. The sequence continues at coordinate 13,479 of DATDFC010000136.1, forward strand.
CCGCCGATTTCGGCTACCTGCGGCTGCGCGACGAGGGGTATGAGAAGACGGACCTGGAGCAGTGGGCGAAGACCGTGCGGGACGTCGGGAAGGCGTGGCAGGACGCGTTCATCTTCTTCAAGCACGAGGAGTCGGGGATCGGGCCCAAGCTGGCGCAGCAGTTCGTGGCGATGGTCTCGTGATGCCGCCTCAGGTCGCGGTTGCCGACCGCTGCAGCCCGTAGCTCACGGCCGCGATCGCGGTCGTCAACACAAAGCTCACGAGCTCGGCGGGCGTCACGACCCGTACGGCGACGCTCGGGCCTGCGGCCCAGTCCAGCATACGGAGGTACCATACCGCCACGCTGAGCATCAGGAGGCCCAGGTTCGCCGCACTTTCGGCGAAAGCGAGGCGGCTCGCGTACGCCGGGGCGCGCAGCATGACAACCCCGAGCACGCAGCAGAGCAGGTAGTAGGCGTTGCGTCCGACGGGGAAATCATCCAGGAACGCGACGCGCACGTTGACACCCGAGATCGCTCCCACCACCCAAAACAGCGGTGTCGCGAGGTAATACCAGCGCAGGAACGCAACGCGTGTGGCCGCGGCCACGCGGTGTCTAAAACGCTCCCCAGGCTTGCTTGCCGGGGATGTAGTAACTGGGGCAGAGGAACTTGAAGATGTTCGCCACCTTGCGGGCGCTCTCGCGCTTGGCCTTGTCCTCGCGGAGCATGCCGGCGAGCTGGGTATCGAACATCTCGCGGTAATACGCCTGCGCGGCTTTGTGGCGCTCGGCGTCGGACTTGTAGTCCGAGCGAATGGCAGTGAGCTCTCCGGGGTCGAGGAAGATTCCTTCGCATTTGGGACACTCGTCCACGACGACGTCCCGCTTGACGCTCCAGAAGTGCCGCATCATGACGATACCGGTATCGCGCGGACAGGTGCGCCGCTTCTCCGGATCCACCTTTGTGGCCGGATTCTGTTCTACGTGGAGCAGCGCTTCGCCCGCCGACTGGTCCGGCTGGTCGACCTTGCGGAGCGTCCATTCGTCGAACCACAACCCGCCGCAGCCGCCCTTGCAGGCCTGGATCTTCACATCGCTCACCGCGATCTCGGTCATCTGGGTGCCGCAGGCTGGACAGTTCATGGTGGCGCCTCCTTGGCCCCGTAAGTTAGGGTGGTCCTGGTGCGAGAGCCATTGCTAGACGCGCTGCGCCACCAGCACGCCATCCCGCACGGGGATCACCGACGCAATCCAACGCGGGTCTGTCTGAATGCGCCGGGTCAGCTCTCGCACACCACGCGTCGCGGGACTGGTGTCTCGGCGCTCGAAGATGCGCCCGCTCCACAGCATGTTGTCGACCAGGAGCAGCCCACCCGACCGCAGCTTGGTCACGATGACATCGAGCGCCTTGGGGTAATCCTGTTTGTCGATGTCGTTGAAGATGACGTCGAACGGGCCGGACGCGTGTCGCAGCGTCGCGACCGCCTCCCCGACGTGAAATCGGACCACATCGACCAGGCCGAGGGCAGCGAGGTTATCGCGCGCTTGGCGGGACAGCTCTTCGTCCCACACGACATGGTGCACGGTCCCACCGCCGTTTTCCTTCACGGCGCGCGCGAACCACGCGGTCGAGTAGCCGAACCCCGAGCCGAGCTCGAAGACCTGTCGAGCGTTGCTGAGGCGTGCCAGCAGGTAGCACAGCTGTCCCGTCGCGGGGCCGATGATAGGGAAGCCGGTGCGCCGCGCCGCCGCTTCCAGCTCCGTGAGCCGCGCGGGGCGCGGCGGTACGAGTGTGTCCAGATACGCCGCCACGCGTGGGGCCACGAGGTTCATCCTATCCCTCCCCCGTCAGTCTTCGATAAATCGACAAGTGCCGCAGCGCCGCCGCCTTTTTCCCCGCCTGCTCGTACAGCCGCGCCAGGTTGAAGTACGCGTCCGCCAGCCGCCGATCGGCGGCGATCGCCTGCTCGTAGGCCTTCACCGCGTCGTGGGGACGCCGCCGGTCCTCCAGCGCGATGCCAAGGTTGTACCACGCGGTCGCGTGGTCGGGACAGTCGGCCAGCACCGCCCGGAAATGCGTCTCTGCCTCCTCGGCGCGACCGGCTTCGACCAGCAGCCGTCCCAGGTTCACCCGGGCGTCGGCATGATGGGGATCGAGCTCGAGCGCCCGCCGGTAGGCGTCGCGCGCGTCCTCCGGCGCGCTCACTTCCAACTCGAGCCCGAGGTCGAACCACTGCTCGGCGTCGAGATCGTCCTCCACGCGCCGGGCGGCCGCCGCCTGCCGGCGCGCCAGCGGCGCCGCGCGCACGGCTAGGCTCGCGACGTCGAAGTCGAGCACCAGCTGTCCCGAATCCGGATTCCAGGCGAGCGCGCCGTCTCGCGCCACCACCCGATGTCCCTCGGCCGTGATGCGCAGCTCGGAGAGCGCCCGTCCCCGCGGCAGCTGCTGTTTCAGCCGGCGCAGCGAGCCGCGGATCTTCCCAGCCGGGATGCGGGCCGCCATCAGCCCCTTCGCGGCGCGCAGCAGCACCAGGTCCTGAAAGGAAAAGCGCAGCCCCCCCTCTCCTCGCGCGGCCCGCGCGGGGGAGAGAAAACCGGCTCGAGTGTAGGATCGGATCTGCGCGGGAGAGAGACCGAGGAGCCGCGCGACCTCCTCGGTGGTGTATCCCGTCATCGCCTAGGCGCTGGCGGCCTTTCGTCTCTTGGCCGGCTTGGCTTCGGCGGCGCGCTCGATGCGCTTGGCGGGCTTGCGCTCGCCGCCGGTCGAGCCCTTGCCCTTGGCGAGGCTCGCCTTGAGTGCCTCCATCAGGTCGATGATCTGCGTCTTGGGGGCTTCGGTCGGCTCCTCGGTGATCTCCTCGCCGTCCACCTTGCGCTGGATCTGCTCCTGGATGCGCATCTTGACCGTGTCCTCGTACTTCTGCGGCTCGAACTTCTCCGACGCCGCCTGCTCTACGAGCTGCACCGCCATGTCCAGCTCCGCCTTCTTGACGTCGACCTTCGGGATCGGCACCTCGTCGATCGAGCGCACTTCGTTGGCGTAGCGCAGCTGCTCCATCGCGAGCCCCCGGCCCAGCGGCCGGATCATGACGAGGTATTGTTTGCCACGCGCCGCCCACTGCCCGATCGCCACCTTGCGCGTCTTCTTCAGGGCTTCCCCCAGCAGCGTGAACGCCCGGTCGCCGCCCTTGTCGGGTCCCATGAAGTAGACCTTGTCCATGTACATCCGGTCCACCGTGTCGGCATCCACGAATTCCGTGATGTTGATCGACCCCGTCCCCTTTTCTTCGAGCGCCTTCAGCTCGTCGGGAGTGAACTGAACGTAGCGGCCCTTGGCGAACTCGTAGCCCTTGATCATGTCCTCTTTCTCGACCTTTTCTCCGTCCTTGGAGCAGACGTATTGCTGCTTCAGACGGGACCCGTCCTTCTTGTGCAGCCAGTTGAACGAGATCGCGGCCGACGACTCGCCGGCCGAGAACATTTTGATCGGGACCGAGACGAGCCCGAAGGAAATCGTGGCGGAGCCAATCGAGTGCGCGGGCATAGGGCCTGCTGGTGAAAGGGTGACCGTACGAGCGACGGCCTTAGGATATTACTACCGGCGCGAGGGAGGGTCCATCCTGCGCCGGCCATGTCCGATTGCCACATAGTGCGTTTTCGGTCTACAATGGACCAACAACCCTGATGCCGACCCGCCCGCCTCCCGACGACGCGCTCAAGACCTACCGCGCCAAGCGCTCCGCCGACCGCACCCCGGAGCCTTCGGGGTCGGTTGCCGCCGCACCCGGACGTCGCTTCATCGTCCACCAGCATGCCGCCACCCGCCTCCATTTCGACCTGCGGCTGGAGATGGACGGAGTGTTGAAATCGTGGGCCGTGCCCAAAGGGCCGTCGCGCGACCCCGCCGACAAACGGCTCGCCGTCCACGTCGAGGATCACCCCATCGAGTACGGTGACTTCGAGGGGATCATCCCGGAAGGGAATTACGGCGCGGGCGCGGTGATCGTGTGGGACCGTGGCGTGTGGGTGCCGCTCGAAGATCCGGCGGCGGGGCTCGCCAAGGGGAAGCTGCTGTTCGAGCTGCGCGGCTACAAGCTGCGTGGCGTGTGGACGCTCGTGAAGATCAAAAAGTCGGTGAAGGACTGGCTCCTGATCAAGGAGCGGGACGCCTATACCGCCACCAACGGGGCCGCGTTTCCTCCCGGATCGGTGCTGTCGGGGCTGACGGTCGAGGAGCTACGCGACGGCAGCAAGAAACCGGCGCTGCTCGTGGCCGAATTGAAGAAGCTCAAGGCCCCGCTGCGCGCCGTCCGCGCGGAGGACGTCGCACCCATGCTCGCGGAAACGCGCGAGGAGCCGTTCTCGCGCGCCGGATGGGTCTTCGAGGTAAAGCTCGACGGCTATCGCATGCGGGCGGTGAAGGAAGGCGGGAGCGCGCGCCTGATCACGCGCAACGGGAACGATTACTCCGCGGCCTTCCCGGAGCTGATCCGCCCGATTGCCGCACTGCCGTACTCCAGCCTCATTATGGATGGGGAGCTGGTGATCCTGGACGAGCAGGGCCGGCCCAGCTTTCAACGCCTCCAGAACCGGGCGCGCATCGGCCGCGCTCCCGACATCCGGCATGCGTCCGTCGAGACGCCCGGCACCCTGTATGTCTTCGACCTGATGGCGGTCGAGGGGTTCGACCTGCGGTCGCTGCCGCTCGTGAAGCGCAAGGCCCTGCTGCGAAAAGTGCTCCCGGAGGCGGGACCGCTGCGCTACTCGGAGCATTTCGAGAAGGACGGCGAGGCGCTGTACGACCGGGCGGTAGGGATGGGGCTCGAGGGCATCGTGGCCAAGAAAGCCGACGCCCCGTACAAGAGCGGCCGCTCGGACCTGTGGCTGAAGATCCGCGCCGATAAGACCGGGGATTTCGTCGTCGTGGGCTACACCGCGCCCAAGGGCAGCCGGGGCGGGTTCGGGGCGCTCCACCTGGGGGGCTACGCCGACGGGAAGCTGGTCTATGCCGGCCGCGCGGGCAGCGGATTCACCGGCCAGATGCTCAAGCAGGTGGGCGACCAGCTGCTGGCACGCGAGACCCCACGGCCGCCATTCGAGGGCCCGGTCCCGGCGGAGCAGGAGAGCCACTGGGTGAAGCCGGAGCTCGTGGCCGAGGTGCGCTACAAGGAGGTCACGGGGGACGGGCTGCTGCGGCAACCAGTCTTTCTACGATTCCGGGACGACAAGAAGCCCGCAGAGTGCGTGATTGAAAGGCGTGGTGAGTGGTCCGTGGTTGATGCCGGTGCGCGACCGGAAGAACCACCCACCACGCACCACGCCGTGCAGTTCACAAATCTCGACAAGGTCTTCTGGCCCGACGAACGCTATACCAAAGGGGATCTGATCGAGTACTACCGGGCCGTCTCGTCCTGGATGCTGCGTTACCTCGCCGACCGGCCGCTGGTGCTCACCCGTTTCCCCGACGGTATCAACGGCAAGTCCTTTTTCCAGAAGGACGCGCCGGCGTACGCCCAGGCGTTCGTGCGCACCGTCACCATCTGGAGCGAGGACTCGCAGCGTGAGCTGGATTACTTCGTATGCGACAACGAGGCGTCGCTCCTGTACATCGCCAACATGGCGGCGATCCTCCTGCACATCTGGTCGTCCCGCGTCGACACGCTCGAGACCCCGGATTGGTGCATCCTCGATCTCGACCCGAAGGAAGCGCCGTTCACCGACGTCGTCACCGTGGCGCAAGCGGTGAAGGCGCTGTGCGACGACATCGGCCTGCCGGCGGGCATCAAGACGAGCGGGTCGACCGGGCTCCACGTGCTGATCCCGCTGGGCCGGCAGGTGACCTACGCGCAGTCCCGCACGCTCGGCGGGCTGCTGGCGCGCGTCATCGCCGCCCAACTCCCCGACATCGCCACCGTCACGCGCCAGGTACAGAAGCGGGGCGGCAAGGTCTATCTGGACTACGTGCAGAACGGGCATGGACGCCTGCTGGTCGCGCCGTTCAGTGCACGCCCGCTCCCCGGCGCTCCGGTATCGACACCGCTCGAGTGGCGGGAGGTCACCCCGAAGCTCGACATCCGCGCGTTCACCATCCGCACCGTCCCGGCGCGGATGCAGCAGCGGAAAGACGACCCGCTCTGGCCGGTGCTCGACCTCGAGCCCGACCTGATGGCGGCGCTGGCCCGGCTGCAGAGCCGTCTCGACGAATAGCGATGGCGGCCGCCACGGAGCTTCGCTTCAGCGTCGCGGAGACGAGCGGTGAAGTCTCGGCGCTCCTGGTGCGGCCACCCGACGCCCGCCTGCTCTATGTGCTCGCGCACGGCGCCGGGGCCGGGATGCGGCACCCGTTTCTGGAGTCGATCGCACAACGGCTCGCGGAGCGGGGTATCGCCACGCTGCGGTATCAGTTCCCTTACATGGAGCGGCGCGCGGGCCGACCCGATCCACCCGCCGTCGCGGCGGCGACCGTGCGGGCCGCCACGGAGGAGGCAGCCCGCGCTGCACCAGGGCTGCCGCTCATCGCGGGCGGCAAGTCGTTCGGCGGGCGCATGACGTCCACGGCGCAGGCAGAGGAGCCGCTGCCGGCCGTGCGTGGGCTCGTGTTCCTCGGCTTTCCATTGCATCCGCCGGGACGGCCGGGGGATCAGCGGGCGGAGCACTTGGCGCGGGTGCAGATTCCCATGTTGTTCCTGCAGGGCGATCGGGACGACTTCGCCGACCCGAAGCTGCTGCAGCCGGTCGTCAAGCGGCTGGGTGACCGGGCCACACTGCATCTTGTGGAGGGCGGGGACCACTCGTTCAAGGTGCTGAAGCGGTCGGGTCGCACGCCAGACGACGTGATGACGGATCTGGTGGCGACCATCGATCGATGGGCCACGAGACTCCTGTGAGGGTAGGCCAACCCCGGGGCCATGCCCCGGGGTTAACGCGAGGGTACGATGCGGAGTTACTGGATCGTGAAAACCGAGCCATCTACGTACAGCTTCGACGACCTGGCCCGACAGAAGACCGCCGTCTGGGACGGCGTGAAGAACAACCTCGCGCTCAAGCATCTGCGATCGATGCGACCGGGCGATCAAGTACTGGTCTATCACACGGGAGACGAGAAGGCGGTGGTGGGCGTGGCGGAGGTCACTCGAGCGTCGTATCCCGATCCCAAGCAGAAGGATCCGAAGCTCGCGGTGGTGGACTTGAAAGCCCGGGAGAGACTGCCGCGCCCCGTCCCGCTCGCCGAGATTAAGGGGGACCGCGCGTTCGCCGACCTGGCGCTCGTGCGGATCGGCCGCCTGTCGGTCATGCCGGCGTCGGCGGATCAGTTCCAGCGCCTGCTGAAACTGGGCGGCGCAACGTAACGGACGACGGACACGGGAGCACATCACATGGGCAAAGGCGACATTCGCACCAAGCGAGGCAAGATCTTCCGCGGCACCTACGGCAACCGGCGCCCGAAGGGGAAGAAACGGCGCGCACAGGCCGCCGCCGCGGCCAAGGCTGGCAAAACCGGGCAGACATGAGAGCGCTGCTCCTTGCGGCGCTCGCCTTGGTCGGAGCAGGGCAGGCGACGGACGACATCTGGCAGATCACGCTCAAGGACGGGACGATCGTGTGGAATCTGCGGCTCGACACGCTGCGGCACGACACGCTCGTGTTCCGCCAGGAGAAGAAGACGCTCCGTTACCCGCTGCTGCGGGTGGACGAGATGCGGCTGGTGCGCGGCGGCGCGCACGAGATCGGTCCGGTGGCGGCCGAGGGTCGGTACGACGGCGCGCCCAACGGCTCGAGCGACCTCGTGTATCAGCTGACCCTGCTTGATCTGGCCGAGCGCCGGCACGTCGTCGCAGAGATCCTGCGGACCCGGAGCGCGCCTCCGCACCGATGACCGGCCCTCGTCGGATCCTGCTGGCGGATGCGGACGCCTTTTACGTCGCCGTGGCGCGTCTCGTCGATCCGGACGGCGCGGGCAAGGCGCGTCTCCTGATCGTCGGGGGCGCGGCCGATAGCCGGGGCGTCGTCACCTCGGCGTCGTACGAAGCGCGGGCCTACGGCGTCCATTCCGCAATGCCCATGGCGCGCGCGGTGCGGCTGTGTCCCGGCGCGACCGTCGTGCCGGTGCCATGGGAGGCCTGCGCCGACAAGGGCCGTGAGATCGGGGCGGTGCTGCGGCGATTCACTCCCGCGGTGGAACAGGCCTCGAGCGACGAGTTCTACCTCGATCTCTCGGGCACGGAGCGGCTGTATCACGGCGAGCCGCTCACCGCCACGGCGCGCCGCATCCGCGACGCTGTGCTCGCGGAAACCACGCTGTCCCTCTCGATCGGCGGCGCGAGCTCGAAGCTCGTCGCCAAGCTCGCCGCGGGCGTCGCGAAGCCGCGCCCGGGTGTGCCCTCCGATGGAGTACACGTGGTCGCGCCGGGCACGGAGGCGGAGTTCATGCTGCGGTTCGCACTCGCCGACCTGCCGTCCATCGGACCCAGGTTCCAGGAGCGTCTCGCGCGCCTCGGCCTCCGCACGGTCCGCGACGTCGTCGGGCACGACCGGGAGACCCTGGTCCGCTGGCTCGGAGCGCGCGAGGGCACGTGGCTGTACGAGCGGGTCCGCGGCACCGACGCCGCGCCGGTCGAGCCGGATCGCGAGGCCAAGTCGGTCAGCCGCGATGAGACGTTCCCCACCGACCTGGACGATGACCAGGCGCTCGCCGCCAGGCTGCTCGCCCTGGCCGATCGCGCGAGCGCCGACCTTCGGGACGGCGGTCTCGCGGCCCGCACGGTCACCGTGAAGCTGCGCGACGCGGATTTCATCACCCGCCAGGCGAGCCGCACGCTGCCCGACCCGGTGCGGTCCGACCGGGCCGTGTACGCCGTCGCGCGCCAGCTCCTCGCCCGTCTGCGGGAGGCGCGGCGCGTCCCCGCCCGGCTGCTGGGCGTGGCCTTGTCTCAGCTCGGCGTGGCGGATTCGGAGGGGCAACTCTCCCTGCTGGAGCGAGAATCGGCAGGGGTCGAAACCGAGCGGGATCGCACGATCTCCCGCGTGATCGACGAAGTGCGCGGGAAATTCGGCCCCGACGCGCTGGGGCGCGGTGGGGCCCAGCCGCGCTGACTACATGGCCCCTAATGCGGCGGCGGCCTTGTTCACGTCGCGCGCCTTGACCCAGAGGATCGCGCCATAGCGTCCCATGCCGGCGCACACCCCGGTCACCGCCGTCACGTTGATCTTCGCCGCCGCGAGGCGGCCGAGCAGGCCGGCCAGGGCGCCCACGCGGTCGTCGCCATCCACCAGGAACGCCGTCTTCGGTTTCGACAGCTTGAGCTTCGCTCCCTTCGCCGCCGCCTCGAAGACGGCCGCGTCCGACGGCACGAAGTCCACTTGCGCCTTGCGGGCGCTGGGGAACGCATGCAGCGCGAGCAGATTCACCCCCGCGCTCCGCAGCACGTCGAGCAGACGCGTGCCTTCGCCGGGCTTGTCGGGGATGGTCGTATAGTAGTAGCTGACCCTGCGGATGGTGTCGGCCATAGTAGTCTCCGGAAGTGATCGCCCGCTCCACTATCGCCTGCCGTCCGCCCGACCGCCAGACCGATCGCCACCTTACCTCACATAGAATGCCGTCCGGTTGAGCCGCCCGCCCCGCTCGAACCACACCGTGGCGGCGCCCGCCCCCGCGGCGGCGGTGAACGCCCGGCGCAGGTCCTCGGCGCTCGCCACGCGCACCCGGTTGATCTGCAAGACGACGTCCCCGGAGCTGAGTCCGGTCGCCTGCTGCATCTCGCCGGGGATGTCGTAGATGAGGGCGCCGTGGTCGCTCTGAATGCCCCGCTCGGCACGCACGGCCGCCGTCACCGTCACGACCTTCATGCCCCCGAGCACGGCCACCTTCTCGGCGAGCGTGGTGGGGAGATCCGTCACCGCCAGCCGGGCCGTGCGGCTCTCGCCCTCGTGCCGGTAGCTCACGATCAGCGTGTCGCCCGGCCCGATATCGAGCAGCACCGCCTCCCAATCGAGGAAGGTCCGCAGCCGCCGGCCGCGGGCGCTCACCAGCACGTCGCCCGCCGCGACCCCGGCGCGTACCGCGGGCCCCCCCGGCGCCACCTGACTCACGCGCAGGCCACCGGCGCGCTTCCAGCCCCGCAGGTCCTCCGCGCCGGCGACCTCGAGCCCGACCCAGGCGCGGCGCACTTTGCCGAAGCGCCGCAGCTCGTCGGCCACACGCAGGGCGCGCTCGATCGGGATCGCGAAGCCGATGCCGACGGAGCCGCCCGAGCTCGTGAAGATCGAGCTGTTCACGCCCACCACCTCGCCCAGCGCGTTGGCGAGGGGGCCGCCCGAGTTGCCCGGGTTGATCGCGGCGTCGGTCTGGATCATGCCGACGTAGATCCCCGACTGCCCTTCGGAGGGCAGCAAGTTGCGGCCCACTGCGCTCACCACACCGGCCGTGACCGTGGGCTCAGTGTTGCCCAGCAGGTAGGCGAAGGGGTTGCCGACCGCGACCACCCATTCGCCGATCAGCAGGTCGGTGCTCTTGCCGAGCGGCGCCGTCGGCAGCCCCGCACCGTCGACCTTGAGTACGGCGATGTCGGTTTGCGGGTCCTCGCCCAGCAGCTTCGCCGCAAAGTCCCGCCCGTCACGCATCGTGACGACGATCTGCTCGGCACCCTGCGTGACGTGTTGATTGGTGATCACGACACCATCCGGCGAGATGATGAATCCGGACCCGTAGCCCTCGACCACCTGGTCCGCGCCGCGCGGCATGAAGAACAGATCGAACGGGTCCTGCGCCAGGCGCCGCTCGCGCCGCAGCACGTTCACGCTCACCACCGCCGGCGCGAGCCGGGCGGCGGCGGTGACGATGGCGGTCTGGCGCGATCGGTCGGGATCCTTCAGATCTCTCAGAAGGCGCGGATTTTGGGCTCCAACTTGTGGCGTCAGCGCCACATTACCGACGGCCATCCCGGCGAGCAGGATAAGAGTTCTCATATGCAGAAATCATAACCCACCGAAGGAGCTTGTCAGATGCATCGCACGGCTCTCCGTCAAGCCACTGTCTCGGCTGCGCTCATGTCGGTCGTCGTCGTCGTCGTCGCCGCCCCACAGAGTCGCAAAGCGAATCGTGCGCGCCAGGCGGAGCCGCCTGCCGCTGCGGTGGCGCACGCCGCCGATTCGCTCAACAATCTGAAGTTTCGCAATCTCGGGCCCTCGGTGGGCGGCGGCCGCGTCGCGGCCGTCGCGGGCGTGCCCGGCGACCGGAACGTCTACTACGTCGGGGCGGCCGCGGGCGGCGTGTGGAAGACGACCGACGGTGGCGATTCCTGGGAGGCCGTGTTCAAAGACCAGCCGACGGCGTCGATCGGTGCCGTGGCCCTCGCGCCCTCGAACCCCAATGTCGTGTGGGTGGGGACAGGCGAAGGGAATCCGCGCAACGACGTCGTGGACGGACGCGGCGTGTTCATGTCTCCGGACGCGGGGCGCAGCTGGCAGTTCATGGGCTTGGGCGACGTCGGGCAGATCACCCGTATCGTGATCGATCCGCTCGACCCGAACGTCGTCCTGGTGGGCGCGCTCGGGCACGTGTGGGCCCCCAACGCCGAGCGCGGCGTGTTTCGCACCGCCGACGGCGGCAAGACGTGGCAGAAGGTGCTGTTCGTGAACGACACGACGGGCGTGGCCGACCTGGTGATGGCGCCCGGCAACCCGCGAGTCCTGTTCGCGGGGATGTGGCAATTCGTGCGCTATCCGTGGGAGCTCGTGTCCGGCGGCAGCGGCAGCGGCATCTATCGCTCCACCGACGGCGGCCTCACCTGGACCCGGCTCAAGGACGGCCTGCCGACCGGGCTGCTGGGCCGCAGCGCGCTCGCCGTCGGGCCCACCAACCCGAGCCATGTATACGCGCTGATCGAAACCAAGCAGGGCATGCTGTGGGACTCGAAGGACCAAGGCGATCACTGGACCAAGGTATCCGACAATCACGCCCTCTCGGCACGGCCGTTCTACTTCACGTTGATGCACGTCTCGCCGCTGGACGACCGGAAGGTCTTCTTCTCTTCGTACTTGTTGCTGCGCTCGGACGACGGCGGCAAGACCACCACGGCGATCGATCGCGGTGTGCACGTGGACCATCACGCGTTGTGGATCGACCCGCAGAATCCCGACCGCATGATCCAGGGGAACGACGGCGGGGCGTACGTGACGGAGAACGGCGCCAAGTCGTGGCGCTACCTCAACAACCTGCCGATCGAGCAGTTCTACATGGTGGCGGCCGACAACAACACGCCGTACATGTTGTGCGGTGGTCTCCAGGATAACAACGCCTGGTGCGGGCCCTCGAGCGGAGCGGCAGGTGGCGGAGGTGGGGGAGGTGGCGCAGGTGGGGGAGGTTTGAACGGCTCAGAATGGTTCACGGTGACCGGCGGCGACGGCGAGTACGCGGTGCCGGCGCCGAGTGACTCCTCGATCCTCTATGTGGATTCGCAGAACGGCAACATCACCCGCGTGAACCTGAAGACCGGGGAGACGCGCTCCATCCGGCCGTACCTCTCGAGCGTCAACGAGATGAAGCCGGCGAATCTGACGTACCGGTTCAACTGGACGACGCCCATCGCCGTGTCGCCGCGCGACGCGAATACGGTGTACCTGGGCGGCAACGTGCTCTTCAAGAGCAGCGACGGCGGGGAGCATTGGCGTGCGACCAGCCCGGACCTGACGCGCAACGACAAGGCGAAGCAGGTGACGAGCGGCGGCCCGATCGAGTACGACATCTCGGGGGCCGAAACGTACGGCACCCTGCTCACGGTCAACTTGGCGCCCACCGACTCCAACGTGATCTGGACCGGGAGCGACGACGGCCTGGTGCATGTGACGCGCGACGCCGGCAAGACGTGGACGAACGTCTCAGGCCATTTCCCAGGACTCGCGAAGGACGAAGGACGCATCTACCAGATCGGTATCTCCCCGTTCGACGCGGGCACGGCGTACCTCACCGTCGACCGCCACGAGCTGGACGACCGCCGGCCCTATGTCTTCAAGACCGCCGACTACGGGAAGACCTGGTCCGACATCGGGAAGGGTCTGCCGGCGGACGTGCCGGCGCACGTCGTGCGCGAAGATCCCAACCTGCGCGGGTTCCTCGTGCTCGGCACGGATGCGGCCCTGTGGTACTCGCGCGATGGCGGCGCCAGCTGGAAGCTGCTCCAGGCCGATTTCCCCACGGTGCCGGTCTACGACGTGCAATTCATCAAGCGCCAGCGCGATCTGGTGATCGCGACCCACGGCCGGGGCCTGTTCGTGCTCGACAACATCACCGCCCTCGAGGAGCTGACGCCGGAGGTGCTCGCCTCCGACTTCCATGTGTTCAGCACGCAGCCGGCACAGATCCGCGTGCGGCCGCGTCGCTCGGGCCTCGCGCCGACCCGCTTCACCACGCCGAATGCGCCCGCCGGTGCCGTCGTGGACTACTACCTGAAAGCGGCCCTCGACACCAGCGCGTCCTCACCCGACGCCCTCAGTGCTCCCTCTCCCGAAGGGAGAGGGGGACAGGGGGTGAGGTCGCGCCGTGGCCGGGTGATCGCGACCGTCACCGACAGCCACGGCGATACGGTGATCGTCGACTCGAGCGGGCCAGGCAAGCAGGGCGTGAATCGCTATGTCTGGAATCTCCGGTACGGCGGGCCGACGCGCCTCAACTTCGAGCGTCCCGCCTCGCCCGAAGACGAAGAGAATCCGTTCCGCCAGGTGACCGGGCCGCGCGCCATTCCCGGCACCTACACGATCGCGCTCGCGGCGGGTGGCCGCACTGAGACCAAGACGGTCACGGTGGAGCCGGACCCCGTTCTGGGCGGCGATCCCGCCCGGTTCACGGCCCAGCTCCATGCCGGGCTCGAATGGCGTAACGCCCTGTCTGCCCTGAACGAGATGCTCAATCGCATCGTGAGCCTCGAGACCCAGCTCAAGAACACCCAGCAGGCGTTGCGCGACAACGCCGGGAGCGACAGCACGTCGGCGGGTCCCGTGGCGCGCCAGGGGCGCGAGCTGGGCCGCAAGCTCAAAGAGCTCAAGGACAGCCTGTACAACTCCGACGTGCAGCGCGAGGCGGGGCAGGACGACATCCACTACCTGAACCGGTTCCATGACCGGCTTCAATCCCTCGGCTTTGGCCTCGCGTTCGCGTATGCGCTGCCGCCGACGGAAGTCGTGACGGCGCGCTTCAAGGAGTTACGCGCGGCGCTCGACGGCTACATCGCGAAATTCAACGACGTGCTGCGCACCGATGTCGCCGGGTTCAACAAGACCGCGGAGGACAAACGCGCACCGATTCTCGTGGCGGGCGGTCCGATCGAAGTGAAGGAGGTCAAGGTCGTGTCGCGCTAGGCCGGCACCCGCAGCTTGCGCCGGCGCTGCACCGCCAGCCAGGCCGCGGCGGCCACCAGACCGACCGGCAGCACGACGCCCAGCGAACGGACGCACAGCGCGACGAGATCGACGAAGTTGCGCCACGCCTGCGCGAACGCCTCCCCCATCACGCTCGATCCGGCGTGGCCGACGATCGGGAGGGGCTCGTGGACGTAGATCGTGAACGTGCTGAGCACGGCATGGGCCCGCAGGTAGCGCAGCCGTCCCTCGTAGCGGTCGATCTCCTCGCGCACCCGCGCCAGCTCCTGCTCCACGTCGAGCACGTCCTTCAGCTTGCCGGTGCGGGTGGCGAGCAGGTCGATCAGGCGGGACTCGAGCCGGTGGGCGTTGCCCATGCGCGCGGTCACGTCGGTGAACTCCTCGCCGACATCCTCGGCGTTCACGTTCACGGATTCGAGCTTGCCGATGGCGGCGAGCCCCGCGAGTCCTTCGTCGAACCGCTCCGCCGGAACCTTCACCTCCAGGCTCGCCGACCGCAGCTGCCCCCGGCCGGTCTGCATCGTCGTGTTGGCGATGTAGCCTCCGATGCGGCCGGCGAGCAGGCGCACCTGCGAGACCGCCTGCTCGAGCGAGTCCACCTCGATGCTCGCCTGACCGGTGCGGATCACCATGCTCGCCGCGACGCTCGAGCGTGGGAACAGGACGGCATCTCCCGACGCGGCCACGGCCCGCTCTTGCGCCGCCATGGGCGCAGGCGCCCCGGCTACGAGGTCCGCGCGCGCGTCCGCCAAGCGGTCGGCGACCGGGCGAGCGTTCGGGGACGGCCGGCGCTCGGGACGCGCAACGTCGCGGCAGGCGGCCAGTGCGGCGATGGCGACGGCTACGAGGAGCGGGCTACGCATGAATGTGTCTCCGGGGAACAGGGTCCCCTGAGAGACGCAGAAGAGAGGTCGACATGCACACGACGCTGCTGAGCCTCGCGCTCGCGACCGCCGGCACCGTCTCGCTCGCCGCTCAGATCACGGTGGTGCGGCCACTCGACTCGGTGCCCCGGCGGCGCCCGCTCGAGTACCGCGCGCCGCAGCTGCTTTCCTGCCCCGCGACCCAGTATCCCGACTCGCTGAAGCGGCGTGCCATCGGCGGGCATGTGGTGCTCGAGGTGGTCGTGGATACCCTGGGGCGCGTGCCGCGGGATCGTATCGTTGTACGGGAGACTCCTCACCCGGGGCTCTCTCAGGCGGCGATCACCATGGCTGCCGGCTGTCGCTTCGCACCGGCCCGGGTGGGTCGCAAGGCCGTCGGGAAGGTGGTGACGATGCCGGTGGACTTCGGCATCGTGCGCGCAACCCACGGGCCGGGCATGCCGTAAGGTCGGGCGTGACACGCCAGCGACTCGACTCGAGCGCGCTACACCAGTGGGAGCGGTTCGCCGGCGGGCCCGCGGCGGCCGACCCCGCGCGAGCGGTGAGACCATGGAAGGCGTGGCTGCTCCGCGCGACCCGCCTTACCGCATGGGCCCTGCTGGTCGCGTCGTTGCCGTTCCTCGCCCTCGTGAAGGTGGCGGTGGTACTGTACGAGCGCGGCGGGTTTCCCGCGGCCCTTGCGCTCGCTGGTGGCGTGGCCTGCACCACCCTCGTCGTCACGGCGTACGCGGCTTGGGCGTGGCATCGCTTTACGGGCCGCGTCCGGCTCGCGCTCGTGGCGCGCCGCGTGGCGCTGCCCCTCGTAGCCGCGTACAGCGCTTATACGCTGGTCTACTTCTCGGCCGGCAACGCCAAGTCGCCTCAGGTGCGGGCCTATTATGCGTCGCTCCACCCGTTGCTCCGCGTGGCGCTGTCGACCGTCATTCTCGTCGACCGCGATCTGATGGTGACGGATCTCGCCCGCCGACCGGCGGACTATCAGGCGATGGGGCTGCGTCCGAACGACGGCTCGTTGCACTACCTCCAGCCGGACGGCTACGTCCATGCCATCGATCTCCGCACCGCGGGCCGCGGCTTCGTGAAGAATCGGCTGGTGCAGGCGTACTTCTGGAGCATGGGGTTCGCCACGCTGCGACACGTGGGCACCGCGGACCATCTCCACGTCGAGTTGCCGGCGCGCTGAGGAGCGGTAGTTTCCCGGCCCATGCCCCGACTCGCCCGTGTTGCGTTCCTCGCCCTGATTGTCCCCGTGTGGCTCGAGGCCCAGACGCCTGCCCGCTACGACACCAGCCTGTTTCGCGCGCTTGCCTGGCGTCCGGTCGGTCCATTCCGGGGAGGGCGTGTCACCGCGGTCGCCGGCGTGGTGGAGCAGCCGCTGGTCTACTACCTGGGAGCGACGGGCGGGGGCGTGTGGAAGACCGTCGACGGTGGTCTCACCTGGCAGCCGGCGTCGGACAAATACCTGACCGCTGGATCGATCGGCGCGATCGCGGTCGCTCCGTCGGACCCGAACGTCGTCTACGTCGGTACCGGGGAATCGCCGATCCGCGGCAACCTGTCGCCGGGCGACGGCATGTATCGCTCGACCGACGCCGGCAAGACGTGGGCGAAGATCGGGCTCGCGGACGCGGGCCAGATCGCCCACATCGCCGTGCATCCCCAGAACGCCGACCTCGTGTACGTGGCTGTGCTGGGGCATGCGTTCGCGCCCAATGCCACCCGGGGCGTCTTCCGCTCCAAGGACGGCGGCCGGACGTGGGACAAGGTGCTTTTTAAGAACGACAGTACCGGGGCGATCGAGCTCGCGATGGATCCCACCAATTCACGCGTGCTGTACGCCGGGTTGTGGCAGGCCGTCCGCCGGCCTTGGGAGCTCGTTTCGGGTGGCGCCGGGAGCGGCATCTGGAAGTCGACCGATGGTGGGGACACGTGGCGCGAGATAACGCGGAACCGCGGGTTGCCGCGGGGGATCATCGGGAAAACCGGGCTCGCGGTCTCGCCGCTGAGCCACGATCGGGTCTGGGCACTGGTCGAGGCGGACTCCGGGGGCTTGTTTCGATCGGACGACGCCGGCGCGACGTGGACCCGAACGAGCGGCGACAACGAGATCCGCCAGCGCGCCTGGTACTTCACGCACGTGTTCGCCGACCCCGGCAGCGTGGACGGCGTCTACGTCCTCAACGTGACGCTCCTCAAGTCGGTGGATGGCGGCAAGACCTTCACCAACCTGCGCGCGCCGCACGGCGATCACCACGCGCTCTGGATCGATCCGCACAACGCCCAGCGCATGATCAACGGCAACGACGGCGGCGCAACCGTGAGCCTCAACGGCGGTACGACCTGGACCAGCCAGGACAACCAGCCCACCGCACAGTTCTATCATGTCATCGCCACCACCCACTTCCCGTACCGTCTGTGCGGGGCGCAGCAGGACAACAGCACCGTGTGTATCGCGAGTCGCACCGACGGGGTGGGAATCACCGACAAAGATTGGGACGACGTGGGCGGAGGCGAGAGCGGGTGGATCGCGGCACGTCAGGACGATCCCGACATCGTGTTCGCGGGGAGCTATGGCGGCTACATCACCCGCTTCGATCGGCGCACCGGCCAGACGCGCGCGGTGAACGCCTGGCCCGACAACCCGATGGGTTGGGGGGCGCGCGACATCAAGTACCGCTTCCAATGGACCTTCCCCATCGTGCTGTCGCCGCTCAACCCCGCGGACCTGTTCATCGGCGCGCAAGTCCTGTTCAAGTCGGTGGACGAGGGGCAGAGCTGGAAGGTGATCAGTCCCGATCTGACGCGCAACGAGGCGTCGAAGCAGGGATCCTCGGGCGGGCCGATTACCAAGGACAACACCAGCATCGAGTACTACAACACCATTTTCACCATCGCGCCGAGCCCCAGGGACTCCCAGGTCATCTGGGTCGGGACCGACGACGGCCTCGTGCAGGTGACTCGGGACGGCGGCAAGACCTGGCAGAACGTGACGCCCCGGGATCTTCCCGATGGCGCGTTGGTGAGCATGGTCGAGGCGTCGCCCCACGACGCGGCGAGCGCCTACGTCGCCGCCACGCGGTACAAGCTCGACGACTTCCGGCCCTACGCGTACAAGACGAGCGATTACGGCAAGAGCTGGAAGAAGATCGTCACCGGAATTCCCGCCGACCACTTCGTGCGCGTGGTGCGGGAGGACCCGGCGCGCCGCGGCCTGCTGTTCGCCGGCACGGAGTTCGGCGTCCACGTCTCGTTGGACGACGGCGCGGACTGGCAGCCCCTGCAATTGAATCTGCCGGTGGTCCCCGTCCACGATCTCGTGCTCAAGGATCACGACCTCGCGGCGGCGACGCACGGGCGCGCCTTCTGGATCCTGGACGACATCACACCGCTCGAGCAGCTGTCAGACGAGCTCGCCCGCACCGACCGCCATCTGTTCACGCCGCGCGACGCCGTCCGGTTTCGGGGACCCGGCTTTGTGCCGGAACGAGCGCTCAGCGGTGTCGGCAGCAATCCGCCCAACGGGGCGATGATCTACTTCTACGTGAAGGACAAACCCGACAGCGAAGTGACGCTCGAGATCCTGGACGCCCGGGACTCAGTCGCCCGACGCTTCTCGACCCGACCGAAGGACGAGCGCGACTCGCTCAAGATCGAGTCGGGGCTGAACCGCTTCGTGTGGGACCTGCGCTACGCCGACGCGCATCGCTTCAAGGGCCTGGTGTTCTGGGCCGGCGGCACGCGCGGGCCGGTCGCGGTACCGGGCGCCTACAAGGCGCGACTGACCATCGGCGGCTGGTCCGAGACGAAACCGTTCACCGTGACGAAAGACCCGCGAGTCAAGACGACGTCCGAGGAGCTGCAGAAGCAGTTCGACCTGCTCATGCGCATCCGTGACCGCGTGAGCACGGCGAACGACGCCGTCCAGAAGATCGGCGACCTCCGCGACCAGCTCGACGCGGTGGCGAAGCGCGCACGCGAACTGCCCGACGGCAAGGCGGCCGCCCTGGCGCGCCAGGCGGACTCGCTCAAGGCCAAGCTGGGCGCGGTGCAGGAGGAGATCCACCAGGTGCGCAACAAGGCGCCCGAGGACCCACTCAATTTCCCGATCCGGGTCAACAACAAGCTCGCCGCCCTCGGCGGCGTGGTCGGAAGCGCCGACGCCGCGCCCACGGCGGAATCGTACCAGGTGTTCGATCTCCTGGCGGGCGAGCTACAGGGCTATCTCGACCGCCTGCGCGCGATCCTCGACAATGACGTGCCGGCGTTCAACCGGGCCGTGCGCGAGCAGGACATCCCGGCCTTGATCGTGAGGTAGGGAGGGGGAGTCGATGCCGCTCACGCGCGACGACATCCGTGACTCGGTCGAGCGCGCCGGCGACGAGCATTGGGACGCGCTACGCCGCCACCACGAGGATGCGTACCCCAATCCGAAGCCCACGCCCGGCGACGTTTGCAAAGGGGAAGCGGAGCGTCTGAATCACCTGGGCCTGGGAGACGCAGCGGACCTGGAGCTGCTCGAGACGCGGGTAGAGCGCGTGGGCGACGCGGTTCGCCTCATCCACGTATTCCGCCACAAGCCGACGGGGGCGCGGCTCATGACGGAGCCGTTCCAGGACTACCAGTAGCCCGCACGCGTTGGCGTTTCATCGCAGATAGTCCTCGAGCGCGGTTGCCGCGTCGGTCTTCGCGTCGCGGTACTTCACGACCACCGGCGCGTACAGGGAGATGCCCCAGCGCGCGGCGGCCGCGCCAGGCGCGGCGCGGGCTCCCGGCACCACCACCGCGCCCGCCGGAATCTCGAGTGGTCGGTCGCCGTCGCGCCGGTACACCGCGTCCCGCACCAGGTCGTGGACGGGCGTGGAGCCCGTGAGCGTCGTCCCGGGAGCGAGCACGGCGCGCTCGCGCACGATCGTGCCCTCGTAGATCCCGCAGCCACCGCCGACCAGCACGTCGTCTTCGACGATCACGGGCAACGCCCCCACCGGCTCGAGCACCCCGCCGATCTGGGCGGCGGCGGAGAGGTGCACGCGCCTGCCGATTTGCGCGCATGAGCCGACCAGCGCATGGCTGTCGATCATCGTGCCGGCGTCGACGTAGGCGCCGACGTTTACGAACATCGGGGGCATGCACACCACACCGGCTGCCACATAGGCCCCGTCGCGGATACTCGATCCCCCGGGCACGAGGCGCACGCCCTCTGCGAGCGTGGTGGGGCGCACGGGATAGGTGTCCTTGTCGAAGAATGGAAAACTCGGATGCGGCGACATGTCGACCAGCGCTCCCATGCGGAAGCCGAGCAGGATGCCCCGCTTGACCCACGCATTGACGCACCAGGCGCCGTCCGGGCGGCGCTCCGCCGCGCGGATCTCACCCCGGGCGAGCGCGGCGCGGAATTCCGCGAACAGGGCGCGGTCGGCCTCGTGATAGCGGTCGCGCCGTTCGGCGGCGAGCGCCTCGACCCGCTCACGCAGCGACATGCGCGGCGCCCGGCACGAGGCCGAGCGTTCCCAGGACCGTCCGGATGCGGGCGCGGGTCTGCTCCTGGACCGGGACGAGCGGCAGGCGGACGTGCTCTTCCAGCAGGCCCATCGCCGCCAGGGCGGCCTTGACGGGGCCGGGGTTCGATTCGAGGAAGTTCGCCTCCATGAGCGGCAGCAGCCGGTAGTGCAGCTCGCGCGCCGTTTCCCACTCGCCCCGCAAGGCGCTCTCGGCCAGGTTGCTCATCAGGTCGGGTGTCTCGTTCGATACCACGGATACGATGCCGTCGGCGCCGAGCGCGATGAGGGGCAGGGTCATGGCGTCATCGCCCGACAGCACGCGGAAGCCCGCCGGCCGGTCGCGCAGGATCGCCATGATCTGCGCCAGGTCACCCGATGCCTCTTTTACGCCCACGATGTTGTCGACCTCGCGCGCCAGGGCGAGCGTGGTCGCGGCGGCGAGGTTGGACGCCGTACGGCCCGGCACGTTGTACAGCACCACCGGACTTTCGCCCACGGCTTGCGCCACGGCCCGGAAATGGGCGGCGAGCCCCGGCTGAGTGGGCTTGTTGTAGTAGGGGGCCACGAGGAGCAGCGCGTCGGCACCGGCGGCGCGGGCGGCGCGGGCGCGGTCGATGGTCGCGGCTGTGGCGTTGCTCCCCGCCCCGGCGAGCACCTTGGCGCGGCCCCGCGCCGTCTCGACCGTCAACGCGATGAGCCGCTCGTGCTCGGCTGGCGTGAGGGTCGCGGCCTCCCCTGTGGTGCCGCAGGGGACCAACAGCCGCACGCCCCCGGCGATCTGGCGCTCGACCAGTGCACGGAGTCGCTTCTCATCCACCGCGCCGGCGGCCGTAAACGGTGTGACGAGGGCGGTGCCGCAGCCTCGCAGCCAAGGTATGTACTGCGTCATGAATCCTTCCTTTCGGTCTCCCGCGCCAACGCGAGGATGTCGTCGAGCACGTCGGCGAAGGCGTACATGCCTCGCCGTCCGGCGATCCAGCGCGCGCCGAGCAGCGCGCCCGCGGCGAACCCGGCCCGCGAGCGGGCCGTGTGGATCAACAGCACCTGGTCGGCCGCCGAGTCCAGCCCCACGCGATGGATACCGGGAATGTGACCCGCCCGCGTGCTCGTGACCGGTACGCTGCGGCCCCCCAGCTCGCGCGAGAGCATCGCCTGGAGCGCGAGGGCCGTGCCCGAGGGCGCGTCGCGCTTGCCGGCGTGGTGAGCCTCCTCGATGAAAGGATCGTATCCCGCGACGCCGCGGAACAACCGCGCGGCGTGCGCGACGAGGCGGTAGAACAGGTTGACCCCGATCGAGAAATTCGCACCGTAGATCAGCGCGCCGCCGCCCTGCTCCACGATCCGGCGCACATCGGGCTCGTCGCGCTGCCAGCCGGTCGTGCCCTGGACCAGGGGCACGCCCGCCGTGACCGCGGCCGTCACGTGCTCGATCACGGCGGCGGGCACCGAAAAGTCGATGGCCACCGTGTGCCCGGGAAGGAGACGGGCGGCGTCGGCCGCGTTGCGGGAGGTGATCACCGCGCCCAGGTCGTGCCCCGCCGCGCGCGCCTCGGCCTCGACCACGCGGGCCATCCGGCCGTGACCGAGCAGCGCCAACTTCATGCGACGCTCCGCGCCGGCTCGAAGAACGCTTGGTGCAGCCGGCACACCACCTCACCCACCCGGGCCTCCTCTACAACGAAGGTGAGGTTGACGCGGGAGGCGCCCTGGGAGATGAGCGAGACGTTGATGTCGCGCACGGTGGCGAACACGCGGGCCGCGATCCCCGGCGTCGCCCGCAGACCTTCCCCCACGACGCACACGATGGCCCGGTCCCGCTCGAGCGCCACCGAACCCAGCCCGCGCAGGTCGGCTAGGATGGCCTCCAACGATCCGGTATCTTCGACCGTGAGCGACACACTCACCTCGGACGTGGTCACGACGTCCACCGCCGTCCGGTGCCGATCGAACACCTCGAACAGGGCGCGCAAGAACCCGTAGGCGCCGAGCATGCGGGTAGATGTGATCTGCAGGATCGTCACACCACACTTGTGCGCGATCGCCTTCACTCCCCCGGGGGACACCTCTCCCTGGGCGGTGACGACCGTGCCCGCGTCGCGGGGCGCGCGCGAGTTGCAGATGCGGACCGGGATGTCACGCTCCATCGCGGGCTGGATCGTCTTGGGATGCAGCACCTTGGCCCCGAAATACGCGAGCTCCGCGGCCTCGGCGTACGATAAGCTGGCGACGGTGCGCGCGCCCGGCACCACGCGCGGGTCGGCGGTGAGCACGCCGCTCACGTCGGTCCAGATCTGGATCTCTTGCGCGTCGAGCGCCGCCCCCACTAGGGCCGCGGAGTAGTCGGACCCGCCGCGACCGAGCGTGGTCGTGATCCCGTCGGCCGTGGCGGCGATGTAGCCCCCCAGCACCGGGACGAGGCCGTCCTCGAGGAGCGGAGTGAGCGCAGCGCGGGTGCGCTCCATCGTGAGAGTCAGGAGCGGGTTGGCGCGGCCATGTGTCGCATCGGTGGTGAGACAGTGGCGCGAGTCGACGTAGCGCCCCGCTATGCCCGCCCCCGTCAGGGCCGCCGCGAGGAGCGAAGCCGAGAGGCGCTCGCCGTACGACGCAATCTCGTCCCGCAATACCGCTCGCCGGTCCGGCTGCTGCTCGACGCGGTGGAGCAGCCGGGCGATCTCGCGCCGCGCCGCCTCCAGCTCCCCGAGTAGCGGCTCCCTTGCTTCCGGCCGCGCGAGCTGGTTGGCGATGCGCGCATGCCGTTCGAGCAGGGCGTCGAGGCTGGGCGCGGTCGCGCGCGGGTGGCCGTCCGCCGCCGCATCCGCCGCGGCGAGCAAGGCGTCGGTGGCGCCGGCGAGCGCGGAGACGACCACCACGGGCCGCGGTCCGCCATGCGATCGGACTACGCCCGTGACGCGCTCCACGGCGGCCGCGTCGGCCACCGACGTCCCTCCGAACTTGAGGATCCGCGGATGTAGCATGACGTCTCCCAAACGCACGATCGGCCGCGACGGCTGAGGTGCGCGTCGCGGCCGATCTGTCACATACGCCTGAGGGCTCGAGCCCCCTACAGTGATCGTCTCCCGCGCGCGCTCGCCGATCCCGGCTTCTTCTGCTTGGCGGCAGAAGGAGCCCGACACGGGAGGCGCTTCAGGAACGCGGGTGTGGGCATGATGAAGGCCGAAACTTAGGCGCCCGCCGGGTCGGCGCAAGGCTGGCTCTGCTGGGGCACCAGTGCTACAGGTGTCGACAGATATGTGCATATTTTGCACATTTCTCGATACAGTAATGCATGCCTACACGAATGGGTAGTACCGCAGTGTAGCATGATTTGTGCATATTATGCGCGAAACGTCGTACACCACTGCATCGTTCCACCTCTGACTGGGAGACCGTATGGGAGACCGTATGAGAAAGGGCGTGAAGCGTTCGGTCGGCCTTGGGTTGTCGCTGGCTGTGGCCTGCCCCCTGGGGCTCGCGGCGCAAGCCGTTCAGGCGGTGGATTCGCTCGCCAGGGCCGCGAACACCGCGGCCGCGGCGAATACGGTCGCGATCAACTTCGTGTGGACGCTGGTGGCGGGGTTTCTCGTGATGTTCATGCAGGCCGGGTTCGCCATGGTCGAGACCGGCTTCACGCGCGCCAAGAACGCCGCCCACACGATCACCATGAACTTCATGGTCTACGGGATCGCGATGCTGGCGTACTGGGTCGTCGGCTTCGCGCTGCAGGCCGGCGGTGTGGGCGCGCTCGGGACGCTCGGTGGCTACGACAAGCTGGCCCATGAGATCTCGCTCACGATTGGCGGCAAGGAGTGGGGACTGTTCGGGGGGACGGGTTTCTTCCTCACCGGGGTCGCGTATACGGCACCCGTGTTCGCGTACTTCCTGTTCCAGATGGTGTTCATGGACACGGCGGCCACGATTCCGACGGGCGCGCTGGCCGAGCGCTGGAAGTTCTCGGCCTTCGCGGTGTTCAGCGTGTTCGTCGGGGCGTTCATTTATCCGATCTACGCTAACTGGACGTGGGGCGGCGGCTGGCTCGCGATGCTCGGCAAGAACCTCGGGCTCGGTCACGGGCACGTGGACTTCGCCGGCTCGTCGGTCGTGCATATGACGGGCGGCGTCATGGCGCTCGTGACGGCGGCACTGCTCGGTCCGCGCCGCGGCAAGTACAACGCCGACGGGACGAGCAATGCGATCCCGGGCCACAACATCCCCATGGCGTTGATCGGCACGTTCATCCTGGCGTTCGGGTGGTTCGGGTTCAACGCGGGCTCGACGCTGGCGGGCTCGGACCTGCGCATCGGGGTCATCGCCACGAATACGATGCTGGCTGGGGCGGCTGGAGGTATCACCGCAATGCTCTACATGTGGCTCAAGTACGGCAAGCCCGATCCCTCGATGCTGGCGAACGGCACGCTCGCCGGACTCGTCGCGATCACCGCGCCTTGCGCTTTCGTGACCGCGCCGTCGGCCGTGCTGATCGGGGGCGTGGCCGGCGTCCTCGTCTGCGTCGCGGTGTTCTTCATCGACGGGCGGCTCCACATCGACGACCCGGTGGGCGCCATCTCGGTGCACGGCGTCAACGGGTTGTGGGGCATCCTGTCGCTGGGACTGCTGGCGGACGGGACGTACGGCGACGGCTGGAACGGCGTCAACGGCGCCGTGCGAGGCCTGTTCTACGGTGACGCGGGCCAGTTCGCCGCGCAGGCCATCGGCGGCCTCGCCAATTTCGTGGCCGTCGGCGCGATGGCGTATGCGGCCTACAAGGTCACCGACCTGCTCGTCGCTGGTCACCGCGTGTCGGCCGAGGTGGAAGAGCTCGGGCTCGATCTGCCCGAGATGGGCGCCCTGGCGTACCCCGACACGCCGGAGGTCTCGTCGGCGGTCATTCTCAGCGAGTCGGCCGCCGTGTCGTTGCGGGCCGCGCAGCTCGAACCTGAACCGGAAGCGATCTAAGGGAGGAGCTAGCCACATGAAGCTGATCACCGCGGTGGTCCGCCCCGAGCGGCTGCCGCAAGTGAAGGCCGCCCTGTTCCGCGCCGGCGTCACCGGCATCACCATCAGCCGGGTGAGTGGTCACGGCGGCGAACACGAGATGCTGGAGCACTATCGTGGCAGGACCGTGGTGCTCGAATTCCGGGAGAAAGTGCGGCTCGAGATGGCGTGCTCGGATCCGTTCGTGGAGCCGACGATCAAGGCGATTCTCACGGCCGCGCGCACGGGGGAGGTCGGCGACGGCAAGATCTTCGTGCAGCCGCTCGAGCGCGTCATCCGTATCCGCACGGGAGAAGTCGACACCGCGGCCGTCACGGCGGTGACCGCGGACGCGGTGCAGCGCCGGGCCCTGAAGGAGGCGACACCATGAGAGCGCTGTTCTCACTCCTGCTGATCGCGCCGGGGGTGCTGTGCGCCCAGGGCGCGTCGTCGACGCCCAAAGACACGGCCGCGGCGCAAAAACCCGACCCGCCGGTGAACCATCTGGAGACCACGCTGGCCGGGTTCAAGCTCACCGGGTTCGCCGAGGGGTCGTACTCGTACTCCGGCCACAGCGTCGGGACGACCATCGTCGGCCGGCTGTACGACCGGCAGCAGAACACCTTTACGCTGAACGCGCTGGCGCTGGTGCTCGACAAGCCGTACGACCCGACAAAGCTCAGTGCCGGCTTCCACACCGAAGTGCTAGTGGGCCAGGACGCGAGCGTCATTCAGTCCACCGGGTTCAAGCTGGGCGATCAAGGGGATATTCCACACCTGTACGTCACCTTGAACGTCCCGACCGCCAGCGGCAACGGCCTGCAGTTCAAGGTGGGGCGCATTCCGACGCTGCTGGGCCTCGAGGTGATCGAGACCTACGCCAACCCGAACTGGTCGGAGGGGAACCAGTTCATCTACGTCGAGAACTTCACCGGCACCGGCCTGAGCGTGGAGACCAAGTTCAACGACCACGTCGACGCCCAGTTTCGCGTGATCAACGGCTGGGACCAGGTCGTGGACATCAACACGCACAAGTCGTTGATGGGACGGGTGGGGATCTATCCCGACGCCGCCACGTCGCTCGGCATCGTGGGGTTCTGGGGGCCGGAAGAGCCCAACGACAACACCGCCAACCGCTACGGCGTCGACGGGCTGCTCTGGCACAAGTTCGGCAGCGCGCAGCTGTGGGTGCAGGGGGACTACGGCCAGGAGCAGGCCAACGGGGCGCTGCCCGTTCCCACGCAGGACGCGAAATGGTGGGCCCTCGGCGCCTGGGTCACGAATGACTTCAGCTCGACCCTCGGGTTGGCGCTGCGCGCGGACTATGTGAATGACGAGAACGGCGCCCGCACCAACGGGCTGTTCGGCTTTTCCCCGAACACGGGGCAGAAGTTCGGCAGCGGCACGGCGACCTTGAACATCCGCTCCTGGCCCAATGCCGTCGTGCGGCCGGAACTGCGCTACGACCGATCGAACCTGGCCACGTTCAACGGCAAGCAAGACCAGGTCACAGTCGCTCTGGGTGTGGCATACCTGTACTGACCAGCAGGGTCGAGGCACCGGCGCGCGGTGCGGTTGCTAATGCCTCGACCCTCCGATGACCGAAGAACCGGTACAGTAGCCACGTGTCCACCAGGCCTACGGTGGTGAGCACGGAAAACGCCGCTGCTCCCTCGATCAGGTTGAGCTGTTGCAACAGTGTCGAGATGCCGTAGCCTACCACCCAGGCGTCGAAGCTCATGCAGACGCGCCGGAACGTCTCGGGCCGCAGGTGTCGAATGATCCGCACCCCGAGGGGAATCCCCACGACCAGGCTCGGGAGAATGTATGGAAACAAGCCGACGCTCTCGGTCACGAACATCCCGGCGAAGTAGTAGGCCGTAGCGGCGAACGCCGATTCGGCGAGCCGCACGAGTCCGAGGCCGGCGCGGAAGTTTTGCTTGGTAAACCCCTGGTTGCTCAACATGAGAGCCAGAGGTGGACCGGAGATGGTGGTGACGGAATACAACACGCCGAGCGCCCCGCCGAACGCCAGGCCGACGGGGCGCTCGGCTTTGATGGGCCTGCGAACGCCCGCGGCCTGCAGCAGAATCAGCGGCAGCAGCACGACGAATGTGGCGAGCTTGAGCCAGCCCGGCTGCACCCGGTGCACCAGCGCCGTTCCCACGACCACGCCCGGTGCCAGCCCAACTATGATCGGCGTCACGCGACGCCACACGAGCGGTACGCTCGCCCGGTTGACCCAGAGGACGTACGCGTTGAGCACCACCTCGATCCACACCAGCACCGGATTGAGTATCCGGTTGGTGTAGAACAGCAGGGCGACGGGCACGGTGATCGAGGAGAAGCCGTAACCGAGCGCGCCGTTCACCGTGGCGGCGAGGAGTGTGATGAGGATCAAGACGAGCGCGCTCGACGTCACATGCATTGCATCCCGGCTCCATTCATGGTGGGTACCAAAGCGAAAAACCCGGCGCACGCTTGGGGTGGCCGGGCCTGGGAGCCGCTCAAACAAACGAAGTGGCTTGCGAGTTAGCTGTCCGTCCAACCCTCGGGGTGGTGGGGGCGGCTACAACAACACAGCGGACGGCACAGCGGCGCGGTGTGCATGTGGACGCGCAACCTAGGGCGACGCACGGCGCGTGTCAACCAGGGACGCGCCGAATCGGAATGCGAACGCGCGTGCTCTCCCACTCGATTGGCTCCCCAACACGCCCCTTTTGTTGTTCCCACTCTGAAGAGTGGGCCTGGTGAGACACTGCGTTCTGTACCTCCCCCTCGCCCCATCGTTGTTCCCACTCTGAAGAGTGGGCCCGGTGAGACACTGCGCTTAAGCGCAGTGCAGTGTTGGGCCCACGCCTCCGGCGTGGGAAAAAGGACGGGAGAGAGATTGGCTCCCCAACACGCCCCTTCGTTGTTCCCACTCTGAAGAGTGGGCCCAGTGAGACACTGCGCTTAAGCGCAGTGCTGTATCGGGCCCACGCCTCCGGCGTGGGAAAAAGGACGGGAGAGAGATTGGCTCCCCAACACGCCCCTCGTTGTTCCCACTCTGAAGAGTGGGCCCAGTGAGACACTGCGCTTAAGCGCAGTGCTGTATCGGGACCACGCCTCCGGCGTGGGAAAGGCGTGATCGGTCACCCTAGGATCGCCTCCCCTGGATGCCGCCTACTCTGACCCTCGATGTAGGCGACCGCGTGGCGCAGGAGCTTGGGGCTTACGCTCGTCGCGGAATACTCCCGATTCCATCTGAGGCCCAGCACGTTGCGCGGCTGCCGGCTGGCGGCGTAACTACTCCCACCTTTGAGCAGTTGAACGAGCCGAGGCAGGTCGTACCGCGGGGCCGTGCGGACCAACAGATGTACATGGGTTCGGAGGAAGCCGAGTGAGAGGATCGCCACCCGCTCCTGAATGGCGATCCTTCGAAAGAACTGGTCCAGAAACGCACGCGTCGGGACGTCGATCATCGGTCGTCGCCCCAGAGTTGACCAGGTTAGGTGGATGTAGATGCGGTGCGCTGCCATGGCCGCCCGGGTGGTGGCGGGCCACGCTGTGGGTGCGGAGTCAACGATCGGTCAACGAAGGGGCGCATCATCCCGCGAGGGGCGCATCACCGCGCCCCTCGTTGTTCCCACTCTGAAGAGTGGGCCCAGTGAAGCACTGCGCTTAAGCGCAGTGCCCTGTTGGGCCCACGCCTCCGGCGTGGGAAAAGCCGACGGACGTGGGGCTTTAGCTCTCCCCCAGCCTTCGCTTCGCCGCGCGCGCATGCCCCTCGAGCCCCTCGGCAAGCGCGAGCCAGATGGCGTCCTCAATGAGCGGCCGCGCCGCCACGCCGTCGGTGATCCGCAGCCAGGTCCGCACCCGCAGGAATGTGTACACCGAGAGGCCGCCGCTCGATCGCGCTGTGCCGCCGGTCGGCAACACATGATTCGGGCCGGCGCCGTAGTCGCCTAGCACCTCCGCGCTCCCCGCACCCACGAACAGCGCGCCGTAGTGCGCCAGGCGGGGCGCGACCGCGTCCGCGTCCCGCAGCGCGAGGTGGAGGTGCTCGGGCCCGATCGCGTCGCACGCGGCGACGCCGTCGGCCACGCTCGATACGACGATCGCGCCGCCCTGCGCCAGCGCCGCCCGCGCGACTTCGGCCGTCGGCAGGTCGTCGAGCCGCGATGCGAGCTCTCGCTCCACGCGCTCGACCAGGGTGGCATCGACCGTCACGAGCACGGGCAAGGCGTCGGGGTCGTGCTCGGCCTGGGCGAGCAGGTCCACCGCTACGGTCGCGGGGTCGGCGCTCTCGTCCGCGAACACGACCAGCTCGGACGGACCCGCGAGCATGTCGATCGCCACGGGCCCAGCGACGAGCTGCTTCGCCGCGGCCACCCAGCGGTTGCCGGGCCCGACGATCACGTCGCGCGGCGCGATGGGACCCGCACCGTAGGCGAGCGCCGCGATCGCCTGCGCCCCTCCCACACTGAGCACGCCGGTCGCGCCCGCCACGGCGGCGGCCGCGAGGGTCAATGGGTGTGGCTTGGGGCTCGCCACCCAGACGTCCCGGACGCCGGCGACGCGGGCGGTCACAGCGGTCATCAGCACGGATGAGGGGAGGGGATAGCGCCCTCCCGGCGCGTAGCACCCCGCCCGCTCCATCGGGGCGATGCGGTGCTCCGCGACCCCTCCAGGCACCGGCACGCTCACGGGACCGAGGACGCTGCGTTGCGCCACCGCGAACGCCCTGATCCGCGCCGCGACGCGCTCGAGCCGGGCACGATCCTCGGGTGCCAGGCCCGCCAGCGCGCGCGCGAGCTCAGGGCGGTCGTAGTACAACGGCGCGCCGCGCGACACATCGCCGAACCGCTCGGCGTGCTTGCGCAGTGCGACTTCTCCGCGCTTCCGCACGTCCCTGACAATGCGCGCCGCGGTCGCGAGCGTCTCGGGGTCCGGGCCCCCGCCGCGGCGCGCCAGCTCGGCAACCGTGCGAAGGCGCAGCCGGGGTGCGGCGGTCACGGCGCGTCCGCTGGAGCCTTCGCTACCATCGGCCGGCGCGTCACGCCCGCGTGGCGGCGTGCCAACTCGGCCCGCACCTCCGCGAGCGAGCCGCCGCCGCGGACCAGGGCGACGAGCGCCATGTACAGGAGGTCGGCCGTCTCGTGTACCACTGCCGCCCGCGTTTCGGCCTGCGCCAGCTCGGCCGCTTCCTCGCACAGCTTCGCGGCGAGCAGCGCCCGGTCTCCCAGCAGCTTGTTGGTGCGCGAATCGGGGTCGGGGTGGGCCGCGCGCTCCGCGACCGTTCGCTCCAGGTCGTCCCACGCGAACTCGCTGGGCCAGCACGCCGGGCGCTCGAGGTGACAGAATCCCGTGCCGTGTTGCCGCACGCTGAGGCGTAGCGCATCGCGGTCGCAGTCGAGGTCCACGCGCAGCAGCTGCTGCGTGTTGCCCGACGTCTCCCCTTTCACCCACAGCGCCTGTCGCGACCGCGACCAGTAAACGCCGCGTCGCTCCTCCACGGCGCGCGCCAGCGATTCCGGGGTGCTCCACACCAATCCCAGGGAACGTCCCCATTCGTCACACACGACCGTGGGCCAGACGCCCCGTCCCGCGTTCTCGACCGGCTTGGCGAGCGGCGCGGCGACGGCCGCGCCGAGCCTGAGCCGACCGGTGTACAGGGCCATGCCCACCTGGGCGTCCGCCCCGATCCGGTCCAGCTCGGCGATCTCGATCGTGGTCGTGATCCCGCCGGCGGCTGTCACCCGCGCGTCACCCGCCGCCTGGACGGCGGCCACGACCGCCTGAAAGTCGAACCCGTCCATGGCGCCTTCGCGCTCCACCTGCGTGAAGAGGAATCCGCCGACGCAGGGCGCGAGCGCGCGGATCCGCTCGAGCACCGGGACGCCGGTTTCCCGGCGCCAGCCGTCCACCACGACCTGGCCGCGGTCGGCGTCGACCGCGGCGATGACGCGCTCGCGCGGCAGCGTGCCGCACAGCTCGGGGCTCGCCGCCGTGCCGATGACGATCTTCGCCGCACCGGCGTCGAGCCACGCGCGCGCCGCGTCGCGGTCCCGAATTCCTCCGCCCACACGGCAAGGCGCCCGCCGCACCATCTCTCGGATCAGCTCCGCGTTCGACCCGCGGCCCAGAGCCGCGTCCAGGTCCACCACCGCCACTTCTCCCGCTACGGCGAACTCTTCGAGGCGCGCCAGTGGGTCACCACCGTCGAGCACGAGCTCGCGCCCGCGCCGCAGCTGCACTGCCCGGCCGTCGATCAAATCGATGCTGGGGACGATCATCGCCGCACCCGGATGCCGCGCAACGACAGGTCGTCCTTGATGCCGCCCACGGTGTCGTCGCCGTCGTGGAACACCGACGCCGCCAGCACGGCGTCGGCGCCCGCACCCAACGCCTGCGCCACGTGGGCGCGCTTGCCGATGCCGCCGGAGGCGATCACCGGCACCGGCACCGCTCGCACGACGGCGCGTAACAGGTCCAGGTCGGGACCGGCTCGCGTGCCGTCGCGGTCCCAGCTCGTGAGTAGAATCTCCCCGGCGCCCAACCTCGCGCCTTCCCGCGCCCACGTCACCGCATCGGGTTTTCCCGACACGCGGCCTCCGAAGCTCAGGGCCTCCCAGCCGTCGCCCGTGCGGCGGGCATCGATGGCGAGCACCACGCATTGGCTGCCGAACTCGGCCGCGAGCTCGGACAGGAGCACGGGGCGCGCGATGGCCGCGGTGTTGACACTCACTTTGTCCGCGCCCGCAGCGAGCAGGCGGCGCGCGTCGTCCACGCTGCGCACGCCGCCCCCCACCGTGAGGGGAATCCGGATCGCCGCCCGCACCCGCGCCACGGTGTCGATCCGGGCGGCGCGCGCCTCCGCCGACGCCGCGACGTCGAGGACGACGATCTCGTCCGCCCCCTGGGCCTCGTACGCAGCCCCTTGGATTGCGGGGTCGCCGGCGTCGCGCAGCTCCTGGAACCGCACGCCCTTCACCACCCGTCCGTCCTTCACGTCGAGGCAGGGTACCACGCGCGGGAGCAGTCCCGGCGCAGGGCCGGCGACCGGAGTGGGCGCGGCCTTCGCGCCCGTGAGCCAGCGCTGGAGCAGCGCCGCGCCGTAGGCACCGGACAGCTCGGGATGAAACTGACAGGCGAGCACGCCGGGGCCTGCTTTCTCCAGCGCCGCCACGAATCGCACGCCGTGTGTTGTCCAGGCGGCGGTCCAGCCAGCCGGGGCGTCGCGCAGCGCGTACGAGTTCGCGAACGCCGCCACGCCCGTGGCGACGAGCCCGCCGTTCCACTCCGCCGTCACCGTGTTCCAGCCGAGGTGCGGGACGCGCACGTCGGCGGGGAGGCGGCGGCAGGCGCCCGCGATCACGCCGAGCCCGAGGATACCGGGGGTCTCGTCGCTCGCTTCGCACAGCAGCTGCATTCCCAGACAGATACCGAGCAGCGGTGTGCCACGCGCGGCGACCTCTCTGATCGCCCGGTCGAGCCCGTGATCGCGCAGCGCGCCCATCCCGGCGCCGAACGCGCCCACTCCCGGGAGCACCACGCGGGGCGCTTCCCGCACGACGGTGGGGTCACGCGTCACAGAGACGCTCGCGCCCAGCCGGCCCAGCCCGCTCGTGATCGATGCCAGGTTGGCCACGCCCGAATCGACGATGACGACGTCAGCCATGCAGCGTTCCCTTGGTGGACGGCACATCGTCGTAGCTCGTACAGGCGATCGCTTGCTTCAATGCGAGTGCCGTCGCCTTGAACGCTGCCTCGGCCTTGTGATGATCGTTCTCGCCCTTGAGCACGTCGACGTGCAGCGTGAGCCGCGCCGCGACGGCGAGGGAGCGGAGCACGTGGGCGATGTTCTCGCACGCGAGCCCCCCGATCGTTTCGCGTCCCAGGTCGAGCCTGACGTCGGCGTAGGGACGCCCCGACAGATCGACGACGGCGCGCGCCAGCGCCTCGTCGAGCGGGGCGAAGGCCGAGCCGAACCGCGCCACGCCCCGGCGCTCGCCCAGGGCGCGGTCGATGGCCTGCCCCAGCGTCAGTGCGCAGTCCTCGGCGGTGTGGTGGTCGTCGATGTGGAGGTCGCCCGTGCAGGCGAGCGTCAGGTCGAGCCGGGCATGGCGGCCCAACGCGTCGAGCAGATGGTCGAGGAAGCCGATGCCCGTCTTCACGTCGACGCTGCCCGTGCCGTCCAGGGCGAGCGTCACCGTGATGGACGTCTCACGTGTGGCGCGGGTGACGGTGGCGGTGCGCGCAGTCATGACCGGGGACCTCCGGGAGCGAGTGCGGCGTCGAGTGCCGCGCACAACCGCTCGAAGTCCGCCGGATTCCCCGGCAACGTGATCCGCAGGGACGTCTCGAGGCCGGGGCGGCCGGGAAAGTCGCGCACCACGATACCACGCTCGGCGAGGGCCGCCCGGATCGGTTGGGCCCGCGCGCCGCACTCGACCAGGAGGAAATTCGCCTGCGACGGCTGGGGCGCGAGCCTGCCCCCCGTCCCCGCGGCGGCGAGCCGGGCGGCCAGCTGGGCGCGCTCCGTCCGGATGCGCGCGACGTGCGCCCGCAATGCTCCCTCGCCGCGCTCGAGCTGGGCCAGGGCCAGCGTGATCGAGGGAGCGGCGACGGAGTACGGGCCCCCCGCGGCGCGCAGCACGCCGACCACGTACGGACTGCCAACGGAATAACCCACGCGACAACCGGCGAGCCCCCAGGCCTTGGAGAACGTACGGAGCACGAGCACGTTCGGAAGATCGAGCACGCCAGGGGTCAGGTCCTCGTCGGCGTACTCGACGTACACGTGGTCGATCACGAGCAGCGCATTGGGGGCCGCCGCCGCGAGGCGGCGCACTTGCGCGAGCGTCGCGACCGCGCCGGTCGGGTTGTTGGGCGTCACGACCACTACGACGGCCGTCCGGGCGTCGAGCCGCGCGAGGAATCCGTCGAGTGGGAACGGACCGTCCCGCCACGCCACCCGCACCAGCGTCCCGCCCGCGAGCGCGGCGCAGCGGTCGAACATGTCGAAACACGGGTCGGGCAGGAGCAGCGTGCGGTCGGGCTCGAGAAACGCCCGGCACGCCCGGTCGATCGCCTCGTCGGCGCCGGCTGTCACGATCACGCGCTCGGGTGCCACGCCGAGGCGGGCGGCGAGCGCCGCTTCGAGCGCCGACACTTCCGGGTAGCGGCGCACCAGCTCCGGGTTGGCGCCGGCGAGCTCGGCGAGTAACGCCCCCGGTGGTCGCGCGCCCTCGTTCGAGTCGAGCCGTAGCAGCGCGGCCCCCGGCGCGGTGGGTCGGCGATACGCGGCCTCCGGGTCGATGCGCGACACCGGCCCGCTGGCGGGAGGGGTGGGGGGGGCGATCGTCATGGGATGATCTGCGACAGGGTCGACACGACGACGTCCGTGCCGCCGGCGGCTTTCACCGCGGGGATCACCTGCGGCAGCGCGTCGCGCGGCACCGCGGCCTTCACGGCGTAGCCGCCGTTCCCGAACAGCGGCGCCACGGTCGCCCGGCGCATGGACGGCAGCACCGCCACCACCGCGTCGAGGCACTCGGCGGAGGCATTCACCTCGAGCATCACGCGCCGCCGGGCCACGAGCACCGAGTTCAACAGCATGACGAGGTCGTCGATGCGGCGCCGCCGGGCGGGGTCGTGGAGCGCGACGGGATTGGCGTAGAGCCGGGTGGACGAGCGCATGATCACGTCCACCACCGCGAGGCCGTTCGCCTCGAGCGTCGCGCCGGTGGCGGTATTGTCCACGATCACATCGGCGTCCTCCGGGGGGAACACCTCCGTCGCTCCGTACGAGAGCACGAACTCGGCGGCGAGGCCACGCCCGGCGATCCAACGGCGCGCCAGCCGCTCGTACTCCGACGCGACTACGAGTGACCGCGCAGGCAGCGCGCCGTTTTCGAGCAGCTCTTCGGGCGCCGCGGCCACCACCTGTACCGGGTCGAGACCGGTATCGAGCAGCTCCACCACGTTCGCCTCGAGCTCCGCGACCCAATCCGCGCCCGCGAAGCCGAGGTCCCGGCTGCCGAGCGCGAGCATCTCCACGATGTTCTGGGGCTTGAGCGTTTTCGCTTCGGTGTCCGGGAGCGACACCTCCGGTCGATATCCCCGAGCACTGGGTCGGATGCGGATGCCCGCATCGCCCAGGAGGGTGAGGACGGCCTGCTCCATACGGCCCTTGGGGAGGGCGAGTCGCAGGCAAATCGATTGTCGGGACATGTGTGCCAGCCTCCGATGTTTACAAAGCACAACGCCGGCCCCGAGGGGAGCCGGCGTTGGCGAATGCATCCAGGGTCTACGAGCTACCCGTTACCTTGCGTGCGCCTCCGGCTGCCCCGATGGAGCGGGTGATGGTGATGATGCCGGTGGTGCAAACGGGCACGCTGCATGCGCGGTAATTAACCCCCCGCCCCAGCGCTGTCAACCGCCCGATCGCGTGGTTGACACCGCGGGAGCCACGGGCTAAATACCGATCCATGATCGCACGCCATACCGCAACCTGGTGTTGTCCGCCCTGTCCGATGATGTGTGCGTGCTCCTCGGGGAGCGGACGCGGTTGTGGCGCTGTGACTGCCGGCTAGCCGGCACTCGGCGACTCGATCTCGGGCCCGCTTCCAATGGAAGCGGGCCTCTTCGTTTTGGGGGGTTCCATGACTCACGTCGAGCTGGCGACGGACAAGCCAGTCACGCAGGTGCGCGGCTTTACGCTGTGGCTCACCGGCCTGTCCGGTGCAGGTAAGTCCACCCTCGCCACTGCCGTGGCGCAGGAGCTGCGCCGCGGCGGCGTGCGGGTCGAGACGTTGGACGGCGACGAAGTGCGCCAGAACCTCTCCAAGGGCCTTGGCTTCTCGCGCGAGGATCGCGACACCAACATCCGCCGCATCGGCTACGTCGCGAAGCTGCTCACGCGCAACGACGTGGTCGTGATCAGCGCGGCAATCTCCCCGTACCGCGCGGTGCGGGATGAAGTGCGCCGCGAGATCGGCGCATTCGTCGAAGTGCACGTGAAGGCGTCGCTCGAGGAGTGCGTCCGCCGCGACACCAAGGGATTGTACGCCCGCGCCCTGGCGGGCAAGATCCCCCAGTTCACCGGTGTTTCGGATCCGTACGAGGAGCCGCTCGCGCCGGAGCTGGTAGTCGACACGGAGCGTGAAGATGTCGCCACCAGCGCGACGAGGGTAATCGATCGCCTGGTCGAGCTGGGCTACCTCGCGAGCGGATCGGATGCTTAGCGCCCTCGAGGTGCGCGAGCGCGCCGCCGCGCTATCCGGGGATCCCGCGGCGACGCTCGCCTGGGCCGTGACGACGTTCCCCGGCAAGGTCGCCCTCACGGTCAGCTTCGGTGGGGGCGGGGTGGTCCTGGCTCACCTGCTCAGCCGGATCGACCGCTCAGTGCCCGTGATCTTTCTGGATACCCGGTTCCACTTCCGCGAGACCTACGAGTTCAAGCGGCGCTTCGTCAAGCGCTACGGGCTCAATCTCGTGGAGCTCACGCCGCTCACCGACCCGGGTCCCCTCTATAAGACCGATCCGGACCGCTGCTGCCTGCTTCGCAAGGTCGAGCCCCTGGAGCGCGCCATCGTCGCGTTCGACGCCTGGATCAGCGCCGTGCGGCAGGACCAGTCCGCCACCCGTCGGGCCACGGAGCTGGTGGAGTATCACGAGGTCCGCGGTCGACCGATCGTGAAAATCTTTCCGCTGGCGCACTGGAGCCGGGCCGACGTGTGGCGCTACATCCGCGAGAACGCGGTGCCATACCACCCCTTGCTCGACCAGGGCTACTCGAGCATCGGGTGCTGGCCGTGCACCAGACCGACCGCGCCGGGCGAAGCCGAGCGCGCCGGGCGGTGGAGCGGGGGCAAGACCGAATGCGGGCTGCACACATTCACCCGTAAAGCGTGAGAAGTGAGAGGTGAGCGGTGAGCGGTAACATCACGACGATCGCCCCACACGGCGGGGTTCTGGTGCAGCGTGTGCTCGAGGGGGAGGAGCGCCGCGCGGCCGTGTCGCGGATGGCGCGGCTGCCATCCCTCACCCTCGACCCGCGCGCCGTGGCGGACCTCGGCCTGCTCGCCACCGGCGCGTACAGTCCCCTGACCGGCTTCATGACTCGCGCCGACTACCTGCCCGTGCTGCACGACATGCGCCTCGCCAGCGGCCTGCCCTGGTCGCTCCCCATCACGTTGCGGGTCGCCGAGGGAGCGGGGCTGCGGGACTCGGTGGCGCTGAAGGAGACGGACGGCCGCGTGGTGGGTCTGCTGGACGTGCGGGACGTGTTCCGGCATTCCAAGGAAGAGGAAGCGGAGCTCGTCTACGGGACGACCGACGCCCAGCATCCCGGAGTGGCGCAGCTGTACGCGCAGGGCGACCTGCTGGTCGGGGGCGATGTCCGCTTGCTCGAGCGCCCGACGCCGCTCTTTCCCGAGCTGGCGCTCGATCCCGCCGACACCCGGCGCTGCTTCGCCGAACGCGGCTGGCGCAGCGTGGTCGGGTTTCAGACCCGCAATCCGGTGCATCGCGCGCACGAGTACATCCAGAAGGCCGCGCTCGAGACGGTCGACGGGCTGCTGCTGCATCCGCTGCTCGGACCCACCAAGGACGACGATGTCCCCGCCGCCGTGCGCGTCTCGAGCTACCGCGTGCTGCTGGAGCGCTACTACCCACGAGATCGCGTGCTGCTCGCCGGCTTCCCGGCCGCCATGCGCTACGCCGGTCCACGCGAGGCCGTGTTCCACGCGCTGGTGCGCAAGAACTACGGCTGTACCCATTTCATCGTGGGCCGCGATCACGCGGGCGTGGGCAACTACTACGGGTCGTACGACGCGCAGCACATCTTCGACCGCTTCACGCCGGCCGAGCTGGGGATTCAGCCCGTGCGCTTCGAGCACACGTTCTTTTGCCGGCGCTGCGGCGGCATGGCGTCGCCCAAGACCTGCCCGCACGAAGCGACGAGTCACGTCATCCTGTCCGGCAGCAAAGTCCGGGAGATGTTGCGGAGCGGCACGCTGCCGCCGCCCGAGTTCAGCCGTCCCGAGGTCGTGCAGGTGCTCGTGGACGGATTACGGGAGGTCGTGGCCTCACCCCCTGTCCCCCTCTCCGCAACGCGGAGAGGGGGGACGAACGGGACGATCGCTGTATGACGCTAAGAACCCTGGTCACGGCGCTCCGCGCCTTCACGCGCTTCCTGCGTCGCATTACAGCGGCGGTGCAGCCGTGGGACTGGGACGAGCTGCCGGTGCGCCACTGGTGGGACGTGTACGCGAAATGAGCGACGAGCAGAAGTTGAGCGCGGTCGAGCGTATCAAGGAAGCGAGCGGCGGCTTGCGCGGGCAGCTCGCCGCCGAGCTTGCCCAGCGCAGCACGCACGTCTCGGATGAGAGCGCGCAGCTCCTCAAGTTCCACGGCAGCTATCAGCAGGAAGACAGGGACCAGCGGCGCGCGCAGCGCGGCACGGACGCGGAGCCGGCGCACCAGTTCATGGTGCGCTGCAAGATCCCGGGCGGCGTGCTCAGCGGCCCGCAGTACCTGCTGATCGATCAGCTGGCCGACCGCTACGGCAACGGCACCCTGCGCGTGACGACGCGCCAGGGCAACCAGTTCCACGGCGTGTTGAAGGGCGATCTCAAGGCGACGATTCGCGCCGTGAACGACGCCCTGGTCACGACGCTGGGCGCCTGCGGCGACGTGGTCCGGAACGTCGTCTCGTGCCCCGCACCGCTATCCGGGGGCTTGCGGGAGCAGGTGATCTCGGTCGCGCGCCGCGTGTCGGACCATCTGCTGCCGCACACCCGGGCGTACCACGAGATCTGGCTCGACGGCGAGCAGGTGGCGGGTGGACTATCCGAGTCGGAGCCGATCTACGGCAGCCGCTACTTGCCGCGCAAGTTCAAGGTGGCGTTCGCGTTTCCCGACGACAATTGCTGCGACGTCCACTCCAACGACCTCGGCTTTCTCGTCGTCCAGGAAGACGGTCAGCTGCTTGGCTTCAACGTCCTCGTGGGTGGGGGGATGGGGAAGACGCATGGCAAGGAAGACACGTATCCCCGACTGGCCGACGTGCTCGGATTCGCGAAGGTGGGGGAGGTTGTCGAGGTTGCGGAGGCGGTGGTAAAGGTGCAGCGCGATCACGGCAACCGCGGCGATCGGCGGCACGCCCGGCTCAAGTACCTCCTGGATAAAGAGGGGCTCGACTGGTTCCGTCGGCAGGTCGAGCGGCGGCTGGGTCGCCGGCTCGCGCCCGCCGCCGACATCGCCGTCTCGGGCATCGCCGATCACCTCGGGTGGCACGCGCAGGAGCGGGGGCGCTCGTTCCTGGGCCTGTTCATCGAGAACGGGCGCATCCGCGACGACGCCGACCGGCGGCTGCGCAGCGCGATTCGCCGCGTGGTCGAGACGCTCGGCGCGGGTGTGCGGCTCACGCCACAGCAGAATCTCTTGATCACGGACGTCCCGGAGCGCTGCCGTGCGCTCGTCGAGCGCATCCTGGCCGACCACGGCGTTGCGGCTGAGCCGACGGCGTCGCCGGTGCGCCGCTGGTCGCTGGCGTGTCCCGCCCTCCCGACCTGCGGTCTCGCCCTCGCCGAGGCCGAGCGGGTGCTCCCCGACGTGGTCACCGAGCTCGAGCGCGAGCTCGAGACGCTCGGCGTGGCGGACGCGGCGCTCACGGTTCGCATGACCGGCTGCCCCAACGGCTGCGCCCGGCCGTACACGGCGGACCTGGCGTTCGTGGGCCGCTCGCTCAACAAGTACGCGGTGTTCGTGGGCGGCAGCATGCTGGGCACGCGGCTCGGCACGCAGTACGCCGATCTCGTGCCGCGCGACCGGCTCGTCGCGACGGTGCGGCCACTGTTCGAGCGCTATCGCGACGAGCGGCTCGAGGGCGAGCGGTTCGGCGACTTC
This sequence comes from Gemmatimonadales bacterium, assembly GCA_036522815.1. Lineage (GTDB taxonomy): Bacteria > Gemmatimonadota > Gemmatimonadetes > Gemmatimonadales > GWC2-71-9 > AG41. The sequence goes on from DATDFC010000136.1 coordinate 54,083, forward strand.
TGCGACCGGGTGGTCCTCACCCCCCATCCCCCTGTCCTCACCCCCCATCCCCCTCTCCGCGATGCGGAGAGGGGGAGCGAGGCAGTGAGATAAGTCCGCCATGACGGCGTTCTACCCGGTGTTTCTCGACCTGCGCGGCCGGTGCGCCGTGGTCATCGGCGGCGGGAGCGTCGCCGAGGGCAAAGTACGCGGGCTGGTCGCGGCGGGCGCGCACGTCACCGTGGTGAGCCCCGACGTGACGCCGGCTCTGGGCGCGCTGGTTCGGCGCAACGCAATCGAGCTCAAGCGCCGGCCGTATCGCCGGGGCGATCTCGCGGGCGCGTGGCTGGTTATTGCCGCCGCCAATCGACCGGTCAACGCAGCCGTGTGGGCCGAGGCCGAGCAGCTGGCTGTGCCGGTCAACGCGGTGGACGACCTCGAGCATTGCAGCTTCATTGCGCCCGCCGTGCATCGCGAGGGAGACATCACCGTCGCCGTCTCGACCGCGGGCAAGAGCCCCGCACTCGCGGTGCGGCTGCGCCAGCGCATCGCCCGGCTCGTGGGGCGCGCCGAGGCGCGGCTGTGCGAGCTGTTGGGCGAGCTGCGGCCGGAGCTGGCGGAGCGGGTGCCGGATGCGCCTGCCAGAACGGATCTCTGGTACCGGATCGTGGACTCGAACGTGATCGACTTCGTGCGGCGGGGAGACGTGGAGGGGGCGAGGCGGCGGATCGAAGAATTGGTCCAGCAGGCGATCCCTGTTCCCAGGCTGAAGCCTGGGCCCAGTGCAGCACTGCCCTTAAGGGCAGTGCCGGACCGGGCCCACTCTTCAGAGTGGGAATCTGAGGGGGGGGCGGGGGTGGTCTATCTGGTCGGAGCCGGCCCGGGCGACCCCGGCTTGATCACGGCGCGGGGCCTCGAGCTGCTGCGATCGGCCGACGTGGTGGTGTACGATCGGCTCGTCTCGCCCGCGCTGCTTGCCCAGGCACCGGCCGAGGCCGAGCGGATCTTACGGCCGACCGATCAACAGGATGTCAACGCGTTGCTCATCGACCGTGCTCGAGAGGGGCGCAACGTCGTGCGCCTCAAAGGCGGCGATCCCTTCGTGTTCGGCCGCGGCGCCGAAGAGTGCGAGGCGCTGCGCGCCGCCGCCGTGCCCTACGAGGTCATCCCCGGCGTGACGTCGGCGACCGCGGTGCCCGCCGCCGCCGGCATCCCAGTCACCCACCGGCGTGTGGCATCGGGCTTCGCGGTGGTGGCGGGGCACGAATGCGACGGACGGTCGGACCTCGATTGGGAGGCGCTCTCTCGGATGCCCACGTTGGTGGTGCTGATGGGACTGGCGGCGCTGCCCGACGTGGTCGCCCGGCTGCGGGCCCAGGGGGTGCCGGCCGACACGCCGGTCGCCGTGATCGCGAGCGGCACGCTCCCGCAGCAGCGCTCGGTCGTGGGAACGCTCGACGATATCGCGGAGCTGGTCGCGGCGGCGGCGCTCGAATCGCCCGCCACGATCGTGATCGGCGAGGTGGTACGGGTGGGATTGACGCAGCCGCAGGCGCGGTTAGTATCTCACGCATGAGCAGCCGTATCGTGCACCGGCCGATTACGAGCATTACCATCCGACTCTTTGCGAGAGGCGGCGTGCCGGCACTCGGCTGACGGATACTCGATCCCGGAACATGCACGGCGCGGCCTCTCGAAGCTCGAGAGGCCGCGCGTGCTTTTTGGGCCTCACCCCCTGTCCCCCTCTCCGCAATGCGGAGAGGGGGGACTACCGACGGAGCAAGGGAATGGTCAGGAACCCGGTACTGTACGACACCACGCTGCGCGACGGCACCCAGCGCGAAGGCCTGTCGCTCTCGGTGGACGACAAGCTCAAGATCGCGCGCCGGCTGGATGAGCTGGGCGTGCACTATATCGAAGGCGGCTGGCCGGGATCGAATCCCAAAGACGCCGAGTTCTTCCGGCGCATCCGG